>JBGSSV010000084.1:0-39548 GCA_041736875.1 Chthoniobacterales bacterium
GCCGCTCGCGCCTCCGCCAGCCATGCTTGCAAGGCAAGCGTGACTTCTGCCCCCGGTTCCACCGATCCGGCCAGCCAGGCGGAGACTTGCGGCCGGGCCACCCCCAAGAATCCCGCCGCCTCGCCAACCCGGCCACGCTTGGCCCCGGAGAACGCCCGAAGCTCCGAAAGAAGGGCGCTCCAACGGGGCTTGCCTTTGATTGCGAGCGGCCTTGCAACTTGTCCCAAGTCGCCCGATTCCTGCCCTTTGCCTGATTTATTCATAATATGCCTTTGTTCAATGGTTTAAGCGCCCTACGCGCGTTCCATAACTGAATACAAGATAACTCATGTATAATGGATACCTTACCAAGTCTGCCCCGCCTGCTCTCAGCAAAACCCCCTTTTGCTGACGAGATTTGCAGCAAAATAAAGCCCTCGCCAGAAGCAACTTGCGACGGAAAAAGGGGTTTTGCTGAATTGCTTACGGGGGAGCAAGCGGGGAGAGATACCCGCCGCCGCGCCCTTCGATTTTTTTTCCCGCGTGTGGTCATGCTGGCTTCCCCGGCTTGCGCTGGCTCTTTGCCCTCGTGCCCGTTTCCTCCGCCGCGGGCAAGGCGGAAACGCTCGCCAGCCTCGGCAACTTGCCCACCGCGGCCCGCAGCCCTTCCAACTCGTGATGCGTGTAACGCCGGCTGACTTCCTTCGAGTCATGGCCACAGAGCCTTTGCCGAATATCCTCCGGCACCCCGGCCCGCGCTAAGTGACTGTTGAATGAGTGGCGGAAAGAGTGCTCCCCCAGGTCAAAGATTTTCCGGCCCTTCGATCCCTCCGCGCCGCCGTCCCGGATCACCCGGCGCTCGATGCCGGCCGCAGCCATCAAGCCGACAAACTCACGGGAAAGCCCGTTTGCTCCGCCCGTCGAACGGCCGGCCAGCAAGGGAAACAAGAGTGCTTCCGGGTCATCCGCCGAGGGGAGGGCGAGCAAGTGCGTTTCCAACTCAGGATGCCAAGGCACTTCGATTTCCGTAGCAAAGCGCTTTTTCTTTTCGGTGTAGCGAAGGCACTTCTTTTCAAAATCCACGTTGCGCCAGCGGAGGTTTGCCACGTCCGAAAGCCGCGCGCCGGTGTAGAACGCGATCAGGCAAACGCCCCGCCAGTCTTTACCCACTTCCCCCCGGCGCTTGTGGAAAGCCGCGCAGGCATCCAAGAGCGCGAGCACTTGCGCCGGCTCGAATACCCCACGCACCGCGCCCTTTCGATTCAGCAAGGCCACCTCCGCGGCCGCGTTTTTTTGGATCTTCCCCGCGGTCATCGCCCGCTTGAGCACGGAGCGAATTTGCTTTAGCTCGAAGTCCGCGCTTGTGGGGGCAATTCCGGCAGCAAGCCGGGCATTGCGGAAACTCTCCACCTCGGGAGCAGTCAGGGCACCAAGTTTTTTGTCCGCGGCCTTGCCGAGAAAGGAAAGGAAGGATTCGATGATTTGCTTGTAGCGCTCCCGCGTGCTCGCGCTCTTGCTCGCCAAGGTCGCCAGGTAGTCCGCCATCTCTTCGCGCACCGTGTGATTTTCCAGCGGTTGCCCAAGGCGCTCCATCAAATCCTCGCGGAGATTGGCAAGGGCGCTCACGGTTGAATTCTCCGCCAGCCATCCGCGGGCCATGCGCTCGAAGTCCGCGGCCACGAGCACAGCGCTTTTCTTGTCCCGCCTTTTCGTCGAGCGGTTGAACTGCCGGCCGGCCCCGTCGCGGAAGCACGCGATCCAGTAAGGCGAGCTGGGAACTTTGCGAAGCGAAGGCATGGCAACTTTCAAGCTAGACGAGTTACAACAAACTTACAACATCTTTTTTGATTTTACAAAATGTTAGTGCTCATTATGAACAACTTACGCAAGCGCTTCCTAGTTGCATAGACTCGGGGGTTCGATTCCCTCCCCAGCCACATTTTTTCAAAACTGTCTGTAGAAGCGCCACTTATGAGAATGTCCCCAGGGCATAAAAAGCCAAATTCTCAGCAAAACTCATAGCAGTTGTGCCGAAATAGCGGACGGCTCAACATGTCCACCATGCCGCGGGGAATGACGGAAAACGCAGGCGGGTAAGTCCGGCAGGGTGAATTTTCCCGACTCGGGTGGAGGCGTTACATTAGGCGCAACCGCTTTTCAATCGCGTCCCGTGCTTCGAGCGTCAGGCCCTTGCTTGTGTCTGCCGGGGTGCCCTCGAATGGGGTGGGGTGGAACGGTTCGCCGAGAAAGCCCGCGGCGCTCCGCCTCAGCCCATGAACTTGCCGACGATCTCCGGGATGATCGGGCGCAGGAACCCATAATCGTGCTCGTAGGCCTGGGGATTTTGTCTGCGGCGAGAGGCAAATTTGTCCAACGAAGTCTCCAAATGGCGGCATGCGCAGAAACATGGCTGAAAAGCACACGGTGAATGCCAGTGTTGGAGGCATTTCATCGGTGTGGCGTTTACAACCTCAAAAGCGCCTTCTCTATTGTCTGCAGAGACGTTTCCTGAGTCGGGGTAAGAGGCGAAACCTTCGCCAGATCTTTCCAAATGGCGCGTGCTTCAATGAGCTTCGCGCGCGCCTCGTCCTTCTGCGAAACGGCGACGAGCGTCTGGCCGAGAACGCCGAGGCAGTAAGCCATTTCCGCTCGAGCACCATTCTCCTTTGGCATTTTTCCTGCAATCTCCGTTGTCAAACGTGATGCCTCGCGATGATGAGGCAATGCTTCCCGCGGTTCAGCGCGCGAGATCAGGAGGTCCCCCAGATTAAGTTCCGCTGCCGCCAGGTCATGTAAACTTCCGAGCGAATCCTTGTCGGCTTGAGCCAATTGTTTTGCGGCCTCAACCGCTTCACGATTCGAGATGAACGCGGCGTCCAGGTCGTGGTGTTCGAGGAGCGTGGCCCCGAGGCGCGATTGGATCAGATAAAGCGCACCCAGCCAATTGCGGTTGGCCGGTTGTTGGACGAGCAGCGACCGCAGGAGGGCCAGGCCACGACGATACTCCTCCAGGGCGGAGGGAAGATCATGTTGGGCCCGGTGCAGGTCGCCCAGGTTCTGGTGCATGAATGAAAGATCGGTTTGCCATCCGGGATTCTCTGGAAAATCCGAGGCGAGAGCCTGAGCGATGGTCAAAGCCTCGCGATAACTTTTCAGCGCGCCGGGCAAATCACTCCTGGCCCGAAGAACGTCTCCAATCTTGCGGTGAGCCACGCAGACGGCTCGCTTTCTTTCGGCGTTTGCGGGGGCGGCTGTCGCGGCTTTGATCGCGATTTCCAGCGACTTCGAATATTGCTCCATAGCGCGGGGAAAATTTTCTTGCGCGCGCAACGCGTCCCCCAGTTTGCCTTCGGAAATGGCCAGATCGCTCAGCCACTCGTCGTTGGTTGGCTCTCGTTCCGTGAGTTTGCCCGCGATGGCCCGGCCGCTCTCATAATGGTCCACTGCTTCGTCGATTTTGCCTTGTCGGAGCAATCGGTCACCGAGCCGGTTCTGACTGACGCTCAGATCCCGTTGATACTCGGCATTGCTCGGATCGATCCCGGCCAGTTTTTCTGCGGCGGCGACGGCTTCGCGTTCGTTTTTCAAAGCGGCTTCCTGGTCGCCGCTGAGACCAATCGCTTGGGTGATCTTTCCGGAAAGGACCCACACGTCGCGTTGCCAGGCAGAGTTCACCGGATCCTGTGCGCTGAGCGCCAACATCTTGTCGCGGGCCGCGTGGAAATTGGCCAGCGCTCCGGGCAGATCTCCTTGAATCACCTGGATCTCGCCGATTTTCATCTGGCTGAGAGCCGAAGCGCGGCCCCACTCCGCATTATCCGGTTCAGCCTTAGCGAGCCTCTCCGTGATGGCGGCAGCTTCCTGAAAACTGACTCGCGCCGCATCGGTATCGCCGAGGGCGGATTGGGTTTGTCCCACCTCTTCCTGCACGACCGCGACGTTATGTTGCGACCCCGCGTCCTGGGGATGGGCGGCTGCGATTTGCCGGGTGATTTCTAGCGCTTCGTGGAATTGTTCGAGGGCTCCTGATAAATCGCCTGTCTGCGATTTTACCGCAGCCATATTCTCCGCGCTCATGGCGAGGTAGCTCAACCGGATGGCATCGAGAGGCGAACCCTCGACCAGTTTTACCGCCTCGGCGTGTGCCGCTTCATGGTTGGTCAGCGCTCCTTTCAGATCGCCCTGTTGGCTCAGGGCGTCTCCCAGTTTGTTGAAGCTGATAAAAAGATCGTCGTGGGACTGGGGGTCGTCCGGTCGCGCGGCGGCGATTTCCTGTTGGAGAGCGAGGGCCGCCTGATATTTCGCGATGGCTTCAGTGAGTTTGCCCTGGCCGACCAACACATTGCCTGCGTTGGTCATAGCGGCAGCGCGCTGACGCCGCACAACGTAATCGTCTCGTTCGTCACCAAACGCTTTGTAGTATTCGTCAACCTGGTGGTTCACGTCGTCGAGCAGTTCGAGACGACCAATGGGTTTCAATTTATCGCGCAGATCGAAGACCATGAACTCGACCAGCTTTTCCGCTTCGCGTCGCGCGTGAATCGCTCGTTCGGCAGATGCTTGTGCCTCGCGTTTCGATTTCTCCGCCGCGCGATATTGTATCAGCGCGATGCCTGCCGCGACGCTGGCCAGGAGCGCGAGAACGGCAAACCCTGCGGCGATCTGGCGAGCGAGTCGAGCCCGGCGCTGTGCTTTCGCCAGCTGATAGGCTTTGTCGCGTTGCGTTAACCGGCCCAGTGGCACACCCAGAATGCCGGCGAGGACTTTCAGCAGCATCAGTTGCGAGCGCTGCCGATATTCTTCCACGCAGCGGTTGATCTCACGATCGCTCAGCACCTCCTCGCGCTGCAAAGCCTGCCGATAGGCTTCGGGGCTGGTCCACCCTTGTTTGTGGCCGAGCCGGAAATCCGCAGCCACCGGCTCCGTCATTTCACCGAGCCTCGCCCCGTCGGTCCCGATTTTGTAGCGCAGGATATCGGGAAAACATTCGTCCGCAGCGCGGAACCCCATCGCCTGCTTGGCGGCGTCCCGGCTGGCGTTCGGTTCGCCTTCGATCATCACAGCAAGCACGCGATTCTCGCCGCCGATCTTTTTGAAATAATGTATCTCCTCCGCCACATAGGTGGAATCGACGACCCGGGGCGAGCAGATCACGAGGAGAAAGCGGCTTCCGTCCAATGCCCGATATATCGGCGAAGAAAGGTCAGCGTCCGCCGGTAACTCCTCTTCGTCGCGAAAGACGGGGAAGATGCGTTCGGGAATGGTATCGCCTCGGTCGTTCGTGGATCCCGCCAGGTCATCTGGCACCTCGTAGGTTTCGACTGCTTGATGCAGCCACGTCGCCCATTGCCGACCTGCCTCTTTGTTGTCCGCGTGCCGGTAACTGATGAAACACCAATAGCGGGGGGGCAGCGGCTCGGATGGATTGGAATTAGCCGGAACCATGCAGTTGAGCCTTCAAATCGTCTGGTCGCTGTTGGACGACCCAGTCCACGATCCATGGTAGGGAGGGACCTCCGTGCCGACCGGGAAACTTATGCAAAATTCGACACGGCCGGTCCAGAGGCCCAGCCCCACCTGTTGGCGACAGTCCGAAGACTGACGGATGTCGGTATCAGGGAGCAGACAGCACCTCAAGCGCGAAAAACTGGCACGGGATCACGCCGCAGGGGAAGGTCAGTCTCATGACGTCCACGTTGCCGTTGCGCGTGGTTTGGACGCTGGTGGGGGTTCGATTCTCTCCCCAGCCACCTTCTTCCTTTTACTCTGTTAAGCGGCCGCCCTAGTTCCAAAGCGGGGTGTGGTCCTCATGACGGGGAGAATCCTGGATGTCGCTGAGGGCTTTTCGATTCCGGCCCCGGCGTTGACCTGTTGGTCGTTGCAAGGCATCAATTTGACATGGCACTAACCCCTCCCTCGGAGACCGTGCGGCCAAAGGCAGCTCGCTTTTTCGCCATGCTGGCGGCCCGCAACCGGATGTTCTGCCCACGATGAAACGCCGCGGAGAGAGCTTGTCCGTCCAACGCCTGCGCGGGCCTCTGCCGCATTTCCGGCGCGCCCTCGCCTCCGGCACGGTGCGTGTGGGGTTTCTCGGCGGATCGATCACCGACCAAGGAACGGGCACCCGTTGGCCCGAGGGCTTCTCCGCGTGGCTCACCACGCGGTGGCCCAAGGTGCGCTGGATTCTCGAAAATGCGGCCATCGGCGCGACCGGGAGTGATCTTGCCGTCTTTCGTGCCCGGCGCGACGCAATCGACCGCGACTGCGATCTGGTTTTTGTCGAGTATGCGGTCAACGACCGCGAGACGCCGGTGGAGCGCCGGGCCCGCGCTCGCGAGGGACTCCTGCGTCAGTTGCTCGCCGACCGGGGAAGGGATGTGGTCCTGGTCCAGACCTTCGCGCGGGAATTTCACCATGACATGGCCGCCGGGCGCGCGCCGGCCTCCGTGGCGGACTTCGAAACGCTCGCCGAGCATTACGGCCTGAACTCCGTCTGGGCGGGTCTGCAGGCCTGGCGCGAAGTGCGCGCGGGCCTCATGCGCTGGGAGGAATGGCTGCCGGACGGTTTGCATCCGGAGGACCGAGGCAGCCACTCCTACGCGCAGGCGGTGATCGCGCTCGTCAACAAAGCCCTCGCCCTCAAAAGCCCCCCGCATCCTCTGCCCGCACCCCTTGACGAGGCTTGCTGGGAGCGGCCGCGCTTGCTGCCTTTTGCCGGACTCGAACGCAGCGGCCCATGGACCGAACGTCGCTGGGGCTCGCGCAACTGGATTGACCAGGTCCTCTTCACCACCGCCCCCGGGGCACGGCTGCGGGGGACCTTCCGTGGTCGCAATCTCATTGCGGGATTTCTTTTCGGCCGGACGTCGTCCGAGTTCCGCTGGCGGATCGACGGGGGTGCCTGGCAGGTCAGCCAGCGTGACCGGCCGGATTGGGCGGGCGCCGCCGGGTGGTATCGTCCCTTCGTGCTGGCCGAAAACCTTCGCGCCGGAAACCACACGTTCGAGTTGGAAACGTGCTTCGGCGACACCGCGGAATGCCACGGGGCGACCACTTGCATCGCGTTTTTCGGCTCGGTTTAGCGGCCCGCCTTCCCAACGATAAAGCAGCGGCGGGTTGGTCTTTTCTCCCCAACCCTGCTTCCTTTGTCCTGCCTGCTCCCGCAGGTTCTTGATGTCATCCCCCGACCTTCCCGTCATCCCCGGCCAATCGCAGGTGCCGCTCCGCACCAAGGTCATGTGGGGTTTTGGCGGGTTGGCCGACAACTTCATGTTCAACACCATGAACGCGCTCGGGACGCTGGTTTATGTCAATCATTTCAAACTCACCCCCGCGCTGGCTGGACTCGCGCTCGGGTTGCCGCGCATCTTCGACGCGCTGACCGACCCGTGGATCGGCAATCTGTCGGACAACGCGAGGTCGCGCTTCGGGCGGAGAAGACCGTTCATGTTCTTCGGCGTGCTCGGCTGCGTGGTGCTGCTGCCTCTGCTGTGGACTTTGCCCATGACGGAAACGGCGTCCAACCCGTGGTATGGCAATATCCCGTTCCTCTACATCGTGGTGGTGGGCAGTTTGCTCGCGCTGGCCTACACGTTCTTTGTCGTGCCCTACACCGCGCTCGGGTTCGAGCTGACGCCGGATTACGACGAGCGCACGCGCGTGGTGCGCTGGCGCATGTATATCGGTCTTTTCGGCTCGCTCGCGGCGGGATGGCTTTTCCGCCTCGCGGCCGACGAATACTGGCCGAGCCTCGCGGCGGGGGCGTTCTGGGTGACCGTTGGCGTGGCGGTCATCGTGCTGGTGTCCGGGATGATGCCCGTTTTCGGCTGCAGCGAAGAGTTGTCCATTGAGCGGCAGGAGCCCATCCGGTTCCTTGAGGCCGTCCGCTACACCATGACAAACTGGCCCTTCGTCATCCTCTTCGTCGCTTACGTCACCATCATCGTGGCCCTGTTCTCGGCCCAAAGCATCCAGCCGCTCATCATGCAGCACTATGTGTTCGGCGGGGATGCGATCCGGTTGGGCAATTTCCAAGGATCGCTCATGACCATGGCTGTGGCGCTCTCCTACGTCAGCATCTTCCTCCTGAGTTGGGTCTCGCTGAAGACCAGCAAACGCACCGCCATGGTCGGCGGTCTCGCTTTGGCGCTGGTTGGGACGGCTTTGAGCTTCTTCGCGATGGACCCGCGTTGGCCTTGGATGCTTTTCGTGACCACGTTCATCGGATTCCTCGGTTTGCAGGGCTGCTGGCTGATGGTTGATTCGATGACGGCTGACGTGTGTGACGACGACGAACTGCGCAGCGGACGCCGTCGCGAGGGGATGTTCAGCGCGGTCAAAGGATTCGCGCTCAAGGCCGCGCAGGGCCTGACTTTCGGCCTGGGCGGATACATGGCCACGGTGGCGGGCTACGATCCGGAGTTGGTCGAGCGTGCCGGCCTCGACGAGGCCACGGCGTGGAAGATGAAAGTCGCGCTGGTCGGCTTCCAATGCGCCGGGCTCCTGCTCGCCATGGGCATCATGTGGATGTATCCGATCAGCAGACAGCGCGCGGAAGAAACCCAGCGCAAGCTTCGCGAAGCGGTTCGCTGACCAATCTTATGCAGAAACCACCCAAACTTAGTGACGATGCCAAGTGGATCGGCGACCGGCGCCGTCCAACCAAAGGCGAGCCTCCGTGCCCCTATTTGAGGCGCTCGTTTGCGCTGCCCGGACCAGTCCGGCGTGCCACGCTGCAGTGGACGGCGCTCGGCGTGGCCGACCTGTTTCTCAACGGCGAGAAGATCGGGAACGATTTTCTCATGCCGGGCTGGTCGGATTTCCGCCAGCGGGCGCAAGTGATGAGTGTGGACGTGACCAAGATGCTGCGCGCAGGCGACAACACGCTCGGGGCCATCCTCGGCGATGGTTGGTATGCGGGCACGCTCCTTTGGAAAAACGAGCGCAACCATTACGGGACGCATCCGCAGTTGCTCGCGCGGCTGGATCTCGAACTGCCCGACGGGCGCAAGGTGAGCGTCGCCACGGGACGCGGGTGGCAGATGCGCTACGGGCCGGTGTTATTTTCCGACATTTACCACGGAGAGAGTTACGATGCCCGGAAGGAACTGGGTGACTGGTGTGTGCCGGCGGCTTCCGCATCCGGTTGGCGCCCGGCGGATATTTTTCCCGCCTACCGTGGCGTTCTCCGAGCCAAGGTCAACGAGCCGGTTCGTGTCACCCAGCCCTTGCGCCCGCGCCGGATCACTGAGCCTGCCCCCCGGGCCTTCGTGTTCGACTTCGGCCAGAATCTGGCCGGGGTCTGCCGTCTCAAAATCCGCGGGCGGCGCGGACAAAAGATCACACTCAGATTTGCGGAAATGCTCAACCCGGACGGCACGGTCTACCGCGACAACCTGCGCCTGGCCCGCGCCACCGACACCTACATCTGCCGCGGGGGCGGGGTGGAGGAGTGGACGCCGCGCTACACGTTTCATGGTTTCCGTTATGTCGCGGTGACCGGGTTGGACCAGAAGCCTTCTCCCGACCTGCTCACTGCGCTGGTGTTGCACACGGATATGCGGCCGACCGGTAAGTTCCACTGCTCGAACCCGCTGCTCAACCGTCTGGACCGCAACATCAGCTGGGGGTTGCGCGGCAATTTCCTCGACGTTCCGACCGACTGTCCGCAGCGCGACGAACGGCTCGGCTGGACCGGCGACGCCCAGGTTTTCGTGGGCACCGCAGCCTTCCACTACGACGTGCGCGACTTCTTCCGCAAGTGGTTGCAGGATCTACGCGACGGCCAGCGCGCGGATGGTGCCTACCCGGACGTGGCACCAGACGTGCTCGGAAAATACGGACCGCAGCAATTCGGCAACGCGGCGTGGGCCGACGCCGGCGTGATCTGCCCGTGGCAGATCTACCGGCACTACGGCGACAAGGAGGTTCTCGCGGAGAACTACGACGCGATGAAGAGGTGGATCGGCTACCAGCAACGCACGTCGAAGAATCTGATCCGTCCACGCACAAACTATGGCGACTGGCTGGCCATCGATGCGGTGACCGCGCCGAACGCGCCCGTGCCGTGCGACCTCGTCGGCACGGCGTATTTCGCGCACACCACGGACCTCATGGCGAAGATCGCGGGTGTCCTCGGGAACAAGGACGACGCGAGCAAGTTCCGCAAATTGCACGCGGAAATCGGCGAGGCTTTCCGCCGAGCCTATGTCACTCCCGACGGCCGCGTGGTCGGCCATTGCCAGACCGCGTATCTGCTCGCGCTCAGCTTCGACCTGCTGCCCGCCTTGCTGCATCGGCAATCCTTCGCGCATCTCGTCGATCTCATCGAGGCGCGTGACTGCCACCTGACCACGGGCTTCGTCGGCACACCTTTGCTGCTCCCTGTGCTCACGCGCTTCGGCCGCACGGATCTCGCTTACAAAATCCTGCTGCAGGAGGACTATCCGTCATGGCTCTACACCGTGCGCAACGGGGCGACGACCATGTGGGAACGCTGGAACAGCTACACCAAGGAGCACGGATTCGGCGATGTCGGCATGAACTCCTTCAACCACTACGCCTACGGGGCCGTGGGCGAGTGGATGTATCGCGTCATCGGCGGGATACGACTGCTGGCCCCCGGTTTCAGGAAAATCCTCTTCGCCCCCGAACCCGGCGGCGGACTCACTTCCGCCGAATGCCAACTCGACACCCCGCAAGGCCGTGCGGAATGCCGCTGGAATTTGCGCGGGAAAACACTGCGCGGCGAAGTCACCGTTCCGCCGCGCACCACCGCGGAATTACGATTGCCGGGCCAGCGCACGAAAAAGCTGCTTCCGGGGCGTCACCGTTTCATGGTCAGTGTCAGAGCTTAGTGAAGTCTCTCCATGATCATGGTGCATCCAGCTCAAGCGCGACGGTCCGGCCCGCATGGGGATAACCGGGGAATTCGATCTCGTGCCGGTTGCCATTCACCGAAATAGCCAGCGGACCGCCCTGCTGCAGTGGATCCGAAGCCTTGATCCGCAGCCGGTCGCCTTGCTTTTCGAGGATCATCAGGCACGGACGATTCGCGGTGATCGTCAGGCCGCCGGCCGCGAGCGTCTCGGGTTCGTGGAAAACCACGCCGAGCCAGTCTTTGTCCGGCACCAGCACGGCCTGGACACGCACGGTGTTGGAAACGATTTCCCAGGTCGGGCAGGCAGCACGCAAAGGCATGTCGTCGCGGGCCACGTCGGGGATGACGGCCCAGTCGAAGGAGAGATCGTTTTTCTCCCGGCCGTGGTCGGACCAAAGGGAAAAAATCTGTCCGGCCGGTTCACCGGGTTGGATGACGTCGCGCAGCGTTTTCCGGCCGTGGGACGGCGGGATGTAGCCGACGCCCTCGTGCCACGCCCAGCGGATGTCCTCGTCGCTCGCCGTCTCGCCGCGAGGAAGTTCCTTGATGGCTTCCCCGATGGCGTAGGTTGTGACCTCCGCCCCGCTGGCCCGCTGTTCGAGGTTGGTCAGGGTGGGCTCTGATTCGTGCCGCACATCGAAACCCGCGCCGAGGTGGACGATCGCGTCCTCGAGGAAGAAGGTGGCACGGCGGCCGCTGACCGAAAGGTCAGTGACCTTGTGTTCGTTCGGCCGGTCGCGGTCAACCTGCACGTAGCGCGACTGCCACCAGCCCATGATTCCGGTCTGCGGGGCCTCGACGCCGCCGGCGAAGGGAGTGCCCCCGAAGACCATGCGCACGGCATAGCCGGACCCGTCTCGGTTCCAGGCCGCCGCGAGTTCTGCGGGTTTCACCAAACGCGTGGTTTGCCCGGGTAGCCGGGAAAAATCCATCGCGGTGAAGGCCGAGCCGTTTTCGCGGCTCTGGTATTCGCGTGTGTCGCGGCGGAGAAAGGTGGTCCCGAGTGGCAGCATGATGCCCTCGATGGCCCAGCGGTTCTTTGGTTCCTTCTGGCTGAACGTCTCCATGCCGAAGGTGCGCTCGGAGATGGCGCGGAGCGAAGCCATGAACCTCGGGTAGTGCTTGGTCATGTGGTCGGCCGTGTAGTAGTGGCGCACTGAACGCTCCGCGAACGGCCACGGTGTCACGCCAGGCTCCCACTCGAGAACCTTTTGCACCTCATCCTTCCGGTGCGCGCTCTTGGCGGAGAGAGCACGAAGCCACTCCTTCAGCTTGGCGTTGCCGCTGTCGCGTGCGTTGAGCCAGACGAGCGGGTTACTGAGGTGCGGGTCAATCGCGCCCTGATAGCAATGCGTCATGCTGTCGAGCAGGTGGTCAATCCAGAACGTGTGGAGTTCCTCCGGCATCTGCCAGGGTTCCACGCCTTGCACGAGGTCGCGGTATTCGACGATGGCGTTCAGATACCACTCGCCATAAGAGCCCATGGCCGGCGCTGCATGCTCGCCTAGCATGCCGTCGACCGTCAGCCGCTCGATCTGCCCGAGCGGACCTTTGGGCGACAGAACTTTCTGTGACTCCCACACATGCTGCATGTAGGCATCGATAGCCTGCTCACGCAGTGCATCGTCCGAGCTGACCAGATAGGGCGCTAGAGCTCCGCGCGTCGCCCAGAGCAGGTTGGCCCCGCCTTCCCAGCCGGGGCGCACCTTGGTGAACCGTGTTGCCGGGTCGTCGGACGGCAGGAAGATCGAGTGGATGGCCCGATCGGTGATGTGATTGGCCCGGCGCTCGATGTCAGCCTGCGGGAACACGTCCGGAGCCGAGCGCATGAAAAGGCAGATGCGGCCGATGCGGTTGTTCTCGAGCAGGTCGGCGTAGGGATGGCCGAAGCCCCAGGGATTGTTCCGGTCAAAAGGTGCCGCGAGATAGACATCGAATGGTTTGGTAATCCGGCGGGCAAAGTCGGCGTCACCTTGCACCTTGGTGCCTGGGGTGCGCCACGCGGTGAAAAGATCAACCACACGCTGCAGATGCTCGCCCCAGCCCGGCCCGCCGTCGCGCCCGGTGATCATCGGGCCATACTTCAGGTCGGTGAACCTTCCGTCCCCCCCGATCAGGGTGTCATATTTCCCAACCGCAGCATCAAGTCGCGCAATCTCCGCCGGATCGCCGGTCTTGAGGTATTGCTCCGTCCATCTTTTCTCGAGCAGATCAGCCTGCTCGCGTGGAGTCGCCGCGAACGCAGCCAGACCAAGTGCCAGGAAGAAGAGCAAGCTCGCATGGAGGAAAGTTGGGATATTCACGGAGTCGGGGAGAAAAACGAGAGAAGCACCGGACTCGGGGAGGTGTCCATGCTGCTGGCTGTTTACGCAATAGTTGTCCGGGTCAGGCTCCGGCTTCCCTGCCGGCTGCAGCAATGCGACTGCGGACCGCTCTGGCCTGCGGGCGGGGTTCGCGTGCAGTTGGAGGAATGTCTGCGGCCTGTTGATGAGCAAGCTCGCCTCGGATAGGGTCTCCATATGCACCACCGCACTTTTGGACGGCTCGGCTGGGAGGTCTCGGAAATCGGTTTCGGAGCCTGGGCCCTGGGCGGGGGTTGGGGGCTGCAGGATGACAAGGATTCGCTGGCCGCGCTGCACGCCGCACTGGATCTCGGATGCAACTTCATTGATACCGCGCTGGCTTACGGTGACGGGCGCAGCGAACGGGTCATTGCCCAAGCGTTGAAAGACCGCCCCGGCCAGCGGGTCTACGTGGCCACGAAAATTCCGCCAGCCCCGGGCCACTGGCCGCCGAGTCCGCACGACCTCATCGAGGACCGTTACCCGGCGCCCTACCTGCGTGCGAAAGTCGAGGAATGCCTGCGCAATCTGCGGGTCGAGCGCCTCGACCTCCTCCAACTTCACACCTGGACCCGCGCGTGGAACCGCAATCCGTCCGCCCTCGCAACGCTCCGCGAACTGCAAAGTGAGGGTAAGATCGCGGGCATCGGCCTGAGCACACCGGAGTATGACCAAAACGCCTTCAATGACCTCATGCGCGGCGGCTGGCTCGATGCGGTGCAGATTATCTACAACATCTTCGAACAAGAACCCGCCGCCGAGTTGCTCCCGTTGGCCCAAGAGCACGGCGTCGGTGTGGTCGTCCGCGTGGTTTTCGACGAGGGAGCCCTGACCGGAAAATTCAACAAGGACACCACCTTCGCCGAGGACGACTTCCGCCGAATCTACTTCGCCGGTGATCGCCTCGAGCGCACGGTGCAGCGGGTCGAGAAAATCCGGGCGACGGTGGACGGCCGCGAGCCAGACCTCGCCACCACCGCGCTCAAATTCGCGCTCAAGTCTCCGGCGGTCTCGACCGTGATCGCCGGCATGCGCAATCCCGACCAGGCGCGGCGCAACTGCGCAGTGAGCGGACAGCCGCCCATGGCGGACGACCTTGAAAAGGATCTTCAAAAGCACGTTTGGCAGCGCGGCTTCTGGTATGGAGGAAAATGAGTGGGCTCACGTCGCCGTTCCTCTCGCAGATTGGCGGAGCGCTCCGCTGGGTTACTTTGCTTTTCGTCGCCCTGACTGCCATGAGTGTTGCCTGCGCGACCGAGAAGGACCCATGGAATGCTTTTCGCGGCGAGCGGCGCGTGGTTGTCGTGCGGGCCGCATCCCCGGAGGATCCCCGTCTCGCGGAACAGCGGCGCACGTGGCAGGACCATCGTGCAGACCTCGTCGCCCGCGACGCGGCTGTCGTGGAATGGCTCGGGGAGGACACCGTCGTCAGTTGGCCTGAGCGCCATGCACTCTCCATCCTTCCCGCGCTGCGTGTGCTTGAGCCCGGCCTGGCGGACCGGCCGTGGGTGATCCTCCTGGTCGGGCGCGACGGGGGAGTCAAGGCCCGCTGGGATCGGCCCGTCGCAGTGTCCGAACTCACCCGCCTCATCGATGCGATGCCCATGGGCCGGCGGGAGAAGGTCGCACGGGATGCCGCGGGTGCCCCTTGACTTTACCCCGCGCGGCCCGGGGGGTGCGCATGCCGGATTCCATCCCATCAACCATTGGACCGCAATGATATCAGCCGGCTTGCGCGGGGTGCCTGTCCGGCACACTATCGGCAATCATGCCCTCCCGCCGTAAACCTGCCGGTCACCAAGCCCACACACAAGATGCCTCCGCCGCCGGGCTGCCCGGCAGCTTTTCCCGGCCCGTGAAAGTCACCATGCTTGGGGCGGGCAGCGGGTTCACGCCACGGTTGATGAGCGACATCATGCGGATTCCCCGGAACGTTGGTGGAACCCTTGCGCTGGTGGATATCGATCCGGAGCGTCTCCGGACCATGGAACGTCTGGTCCGCAAGATTGCCGGGAAGTTGGGGCAGGCCGGTCGCTGGAAAGTGGAAGCCTTCCGCGACCGGCGCCGCGCCCTTCCCGGGAGCGATTATGTGGTCAACTGCATCGAGGTCAGCGGCCTTGCCTGTGTGCGGCATGACTACGATATCCCGGCCCGCTACGGCGTCGACCAGTGCATCGGCGACACCATCGGGCCCGGCGGCCTGTTCAAAGCCCTCCGCACCATTCCGGTCTGGCTGGAGGTCCTGCGCGATGCAGAGCGGCTGTGCCCGGACGCCCTGGTGCTCAACTACACCAACCCCATGAACATGATGTGTCTGGCCGCGGGCCGCACCTCGTCAATGCAGGTCGTGGGGCTGTGCCACTCGGTCCAAGGCACCGGCCACCTCCTGGCCAAGCGGGCTGGTGTGCCCTACGGCGAGATGGAATGGGAGTGCGCCGGTATCAACCACCTCGCATGGTTCACCCGGCTCCGGCATCGCGGCGCTGACCTCTACCCGTTGCTCAGGCGCAAGGCCAAAGCGGATCTCGCCGGCCGGCCCTCGGATCCGGACGACGCGGCCGACCTTGTGCGCAAGGACATGATGATCCACTTCGGGGCCTTCATCACGGAGTCGAGCGGGCATCTTTCCGAATACCTTCCCTACTACCGCAAGCGACCCGACCTGTTGGGAAAATTCTGCCGTCCGGGATACAACGGCGAGTCGGCATTCTACGCCAACAACTGGCCGCGCTGGCGGGCAGATGCGGATGTGGCGCGGCGGCGGATGCTGGCCGGCCGGGAATCGATCGACTTTCCGCGCAGCTGGGAATACGCGAGTTGGATCATCGAAGCCCGGGAAAAGGACAGTCCGGTGCGCATCCACGGCAACGTGATGAACCGTGCCGGCGACGCGGGGCCGCTCATCGCCAACCTTCCCGCCGACGGCTGCGTCGAGGTCGCCTGCATGGTGGACCGCGCCGGCCTTCACCCCGTCCGTTTCGGTGCTCTTCCGCCGCAGATGGCGGCCATTTCCGCCTCGAACATGCCATCCTTCGGCTTGGGCGCCACGGCCGCCGTCGAACGCAGCATCGAAGCCGCCGTCCACTCGCTCCTGCTCGATCCGCTTACCGCCGCCGTATGTTCACCCGGCGAAATCAAGAAAATGACTCTCGAGCTCTTCGCCGCGGAAAAAGATTTCCTTCCGGGCTATCGCTGAAACCAGGAGGCGCCGTCGCCTGTCGCGCCCAGTCGGCCACTGACGAGTCGTCGAACATCTTGCGCGGATGGTGAGTTTCGTCAGCGCGGGGCCCAACCGGGCATCTTCTCAAGCGTGACAACCCGCGGGTCGGCGTAGGTGGCGCGGATCTCCTCAGCGGTTTTCTTCTCATGGACCAACCCGGCCCAGCCCATGAAAAAGCTCCAGCGCGGTTGTGCGGCGAGCTCGGCCGGTGTGGGCAGAACGCTGCACTCACCGATGCCGAAGGGTTTGTCTCCCGCCAGGGCGGCCATGTCCTCGTATTTTTCGCGCGTGAAGCCGCTGTCGGCGTAAACATCGAAGCTCAGGATGTCCCAGTAATCCGGGCCTGGATTGTAAGCCGCGAAGTCGCGGCTGAGGTCTTGGACGTTCCAGACCCAGACGAGGTGCTTCAATCCATGGTGCTTGGTCAGCCGGTCATGGGTGATCTGGTAGAGGCGGCGGGTGCCATCCGGTCCGGGGCGTCCGCCCCACCAGAATGCCCTCTGGTTCATTTCATGGAGCGGTCGAAAGAGCACCTCCACCCCCTCCGCCTCGAGTTGCCGCAGGTGGGGCACGAGGGAATCCACCCGCTCCAGCCATACCAGATTGAGCGGGGTGCCGGGGGTGATGAGTTCGCGCCATTGATCGTCGGTCAGTTGGCTCATGATGCCCTCGTCCCAGCTGCAGGGTTCGGGCATGGTGGGCGGGCAGGCGTGCCACATGATGTTCACGATGGCGCCGCGCTTCCACTGGGCGGCTGCTTCGCGGATCATTTGCTCCCGCCCCTCGATGCGGTAGTCGAAGGAGAAATCACTGCTCCAGAGCCCGACCTCCCGGCCTGTTGTCTCGCGAATGGCCGCCGTCCACTTGAACGGATCCTCCACGATCTTGCGGTCGTTGTGGTGTCCGGCAACAACCGATGTTCCCGCGATGCTCTGGAGAAAAGCCACCACTTGCGACGCGGCAACGGCAGGAGAAGATGGCAAAGTCATCAAGAGGGCGGCGAGGAGGGTGGCTGGAAGTTTCATGGCAGCGCTTCGCCGCTGGCCGGGTCGAAGAACCGGGCGCGGGCAAGGTCGGCCGTGAAGCGGAGGGTGTGACCGATGTCGGTGCGCGGTTCGGCATGGGCCACGCGGGCAATGAGTTGGTGGCCGGCGGAGCGAAGATAAATCCACGTCTCGGCCCCGACAGGTTCAACCACATCAATGCAGGCCTCGAACGTTGCCGCAGGGTCGGGGTCTGCCAGGTCGCGGGTGTCGGCCAGATGCTCGGGGCGCAGGCCGAGGATCACCGGTCGCCCCATGTGCGGGGCGAGGCTTCGGGCGGCGTCGTCGCGGATGGCGAACGTGATCGGACTTCCGGTAGTTACATCCTCGGTGAAGACCAGCGCGTCGCCCTGACCGGAGAGCGTGCCGCGCAGGGTGTTCATGCGCGGACTGCCGATGAAGCCCGCGATAAAGAGATTGGCCGGGCGGTGGTAAACCTCCAGCGGCGGCGCGATTTGCTGGATGCGTCCGCCGTTCATCACGACGATGCGATCGGCCAGCGTCATGGCCTCGACCTGGTCGTGGGTCACGTAGACCATGGTGGCCTGCAGGGTGCGGTGCAGCCGCGAGAGCTCGGCGCGGGTCTCCACCCGCATCTTGGCGTCGAGGTTGGAGAGCGGTTCGTCAAAAAGGAACGCCTTGGGCTCGCGCACGATGGCCCGGCCGAGGGCGACGCGCTGGCGCTGTCCGCCGGACAACGCCTTCGGCTTGCGCTCAAGGAGGTCGTCCGGCTCGAGCAGCCCGAGCAGTCGCGCGGCCTTCTCCACGCGGCGCTGGATCTCGTCCTTCGGCCGGCGCCGCAGTTCGAGCGCGTAGGCCATGTTGCGGTAAACGCTCATGTGCGGATAGAGCGCATAGTTCTGGAAAACCATGGCGAGGTCGCGGTCCTTGGGGGCGACTTCGTTGATGATGCGTCCGTCGAGGCGGATGGTTCCGGACGTCGCTTCCTCGAGACCGGCG
Source organism: Chthoniobacterales bacterium (assembly GCA_041736875.1). Taxonomy (GTDB): domain Bacteria; phylum Verrucomicrobiota; class Verrucomicrobiia; order Chthoniobacterales; family JACTMZ01; genus JACTMZ01. Next base: position 18,424 of record JBGSSV010000084.1, read on the forward strand.
ATCATGCGCAGGGTGGTTGTTTTACCGCAGCCGGACGGACCGACCATGACAAGAAATTCGCGGTCGTGGATGGTGAAACTCGAGTCCTCGACGGCGACCTTGCCGGGCTGGCCTTTGGCCCCGGGGTAAACCTTGCGCAGGTTTTCGATGATGATTTCAGCCATGGGATCAGATCTGTATTCTGGAGGGTAGCGACGATCGGCCCGGTCGTCCGCCCAGGACAAACCGGGCGATCCGGCAGATCGTTCCTACCGTGAATGAATGCGAAGGTTCAATCATGGGGGCTATTTCAATCCGGTGGTGGAGATGCCGCGGATGAAGGTCCGCTGGGTGAAGAAGAACAGGATCATGACGGGCAGGACGACGAGCGTGGAGGCGGCCATGAGGTAGTGCCAGGCGGTGCCGCCCTGCATGCTCTGGAAATTTTGCAGTCCGAGCGCGAGCGTGAACTGGTCCTGCCGCACGAGGAAGATGAGCGGACCGAGGAAATCGTTCCAGGTAGCCATGAATTGGAACAGCGCGACGGTCAACAGGGCCGGTTTGGCCAGGGGAAGGATGATTTGCCAGAAGATGCGGAACTCGCTGCAGCCGTCCATCCGCGCGGCCTCGCTGAGATCCTTCGGGATGCTGAGGAAGAACTGGCGCAGGAGGAATACGTTGAAGGCGCCGGCGAGGAACGAAGGGACCCAGAGTGGTTTGAACGACCCGATCCAGCCGAGTTCGCGGAACAGCGTGTAAACCGGCACCATCACGACGGGGAAGGGGATCATCATGGTGGCGAGCAGGAGCAGGAAAAGGCTGTCACGTCCTCGCCATTCGATACGCGAGAATCCGTAGGCCACGAAGGCGCTGGAGGCAACCGTGCCGACCACGTTGAGCAGCGCGAGCATCAGGCTGTTGCGCACATAGAGCCAGAACGGTCCCATGGCCCGCATGGCCTCGGGGTAGTTCTGCCACTGCGGCTCGGACGGCAGCCACCGCGGCGGCAGCGTCATCGTCTCGTTGAGCGGCTTGAGCGAGGTCGAGACCATCCACGCGAAAGGCAGGAGGAAGACAACCCCGAGCACGACGAGCAGCGTCATGCTGAGCAGGCGGCGGCGTTGGTCAGCGTCCGGCATAATGCACGCGTTTCTCCCCGAAGCGCACGACCACGAACGTGAGCGCGAGGATGAGGACAAAAAGAACGAGCGCGAGGGCCGAGGCGTAACCCATGTTCCAGTAGTCGAACGCACTCTGGTAGATGTAAGTCGCGAGGAAGAGAAGGCTGCGCCCCGGGCCGTCCGTGCCGCCGGTCAGGATGTAGGGCACGGCGAAGGTCTGCAGCGAACCGATGAGGCCCATGATGACATTGAAGAAGATCACCGGCGTGAGCAGCGGGAGCGTGACGTGGCAGAACTGCTGCCAAGCGTTGGCACCGTCCATGTCGGCCGCCTCGTAGAGCTCGGACGGGATTTCCTGCAGACCGGCAAGGTAGATGATCATGGCGTTGCCTGCGCCCCACAGTCCGGTGAGGACCAGTCCCCAAAGCGCCCATGACGGATCATTGAGCCAATCGGGCGGAGCCAGCGCCGTGCCGAGGACAAGATTGACGAGGTCGAGCGGCGGGCGTAGCACCTCGTTGACCAGACCCATCGAGCCGTTGAGCATCCACTGCCAGAGAATGGCCAGAGAGATCGCCGGGACGAGCGAGGGCAGGAAGAAGATGGTGCGGAAGATGCCCTTGCCGCGCACGGGCTGGTTGAGCAGCACGGCCAGACCGATGGCCAAACCCGTGCCGAGCGGGATGGCCACAACGGAGAAGAGGACCGTGTTGCGCAAGGCCAGCCAGAAAACCTCGTCGGCCCACAACTCGCGGTAGTTGTCCGCCCCGATGAAGACCGGTTCCGCCAGCACGCTGTAATCGCAGAGCGAGAACCACAGCGAAGCCAGTAGTGGATAAGCGGTGAAAGCGAGAAAGCCGAGGATCCACGGGCTGATGAAGACCAGTCCGGTGCGGAGACGTTCGTGTTCGCGCGAAGTCATAGCTGCGCCCTCCACTCGGCCAGGCGTTTGTCCTTCACGCGGCTCCAGCGGGCGGCGGCCTTGTCGAGCGCCTTCTGCTGGCGCTCCTGAAGAGCCTCGCGGGCTTCATCCGGACCCATGCGTCCGAGCAGGAGGAGGTTCATGTAGGTCGTCAGGTCGTTGGAAAAATGGGCGAGGGTGGGCAGGGCGAGGATGGGTTTGACGTTGGGGCTCTTGGCCAGATCGATGAAGGTGCGCAGATAGGGGTGGGGATGGGCGGAGAGAAAATCCGGGCTGACCTCGCGGAGTGGGGTGAATTTTTTCTGCGCGAGGCAGAGGTTCTCCATGACCCGCTGCGACTGCACGTAGGCGATGAACTCCATGGCCTCGCGCGGATGCCTCGCGCCCTTGGGAATAACCAGGATGTCGCAATCCGCGATTGTCACCGGCGGACCCGGGCGCGCGGCCGGTGCGGGGAACGGGGCGACGCCGTATTCGAAATCCGGCGGCGCATACATGCGGATGAAATTATTCATCCACACGCCCTGGATGGTCATGGCGACCGCGCCGCTGAAGAACGGGTTCTGCGGCGAGGCCCAATTGCCGAAGGAGCCCCGCAGGCGGTTCATGTCTTCGCCGCCGAAGCGCCGCGGATACGAGGCGGCCCAGGCGAACTGATCGCGCGCCGGCGGCCGGTCGAGGAGGAGGCGGCTGCCGCCGTCCCAGACGGACCCGCCGAACCAGTTGCTGAAGTCGCGCGTCCACCACCCGGGTTCCTGCGGTAGGTGCCCGATCTGCGCGAGGCTGCCGTCGGGGTGTCGCTTGGTCAGTCGCTCGTTGAACTCCTCGAGTTCCTCGAGCGTGGCCGGTGGACGTTCCGGGTCGAGACCGGCTTCGCGGAAGAGTTTCTTGTTCCAGTGGAGCGCAATGGTGGTCGGCGTGCTCGGCAGCGCCCAGAGAAACCCTTTTTGCCGGCACATCGCCCAGAACACGGGGAGGTAGCTCTCCTCGCGGATTCCGGCTTCGCGCGCGAGAGTGTCGAGCGGGGTGAGGGCGTTGTTCTCCACGTAGGAGGTCAGATACATCGCCCAGAGCCCGGCGATGTCGGGCGGCACGCCGCCGGCCGTGGCTAGCATCATTTTCTGGTCGATGCGGCTGACCGTGAGCATGCGGACGTGGATGCGGTCCTGCGAACGGTTGAAGTCGTCGACCAGAGCTTGCATGGCCTCGCCCTCCGCCCCGGTCCATTTCTCCCAATATTCGACGACTGTGCGACCCGCGGGGTCGGGCGCAGATGCCATGGCAGTGCCGACCACGAGGGCGGCGGCGAGCATCAGCCTGAAGGGGGAGGCTGTCACACGGGGAAAGTTCTCAGCGGCCGGGTGTGATGACCATCTTGATTTCGGCTTTGCGCACGGGTTCGGCGAAATCCAGGCCGATCCGCTGCGGAGGTGTCTTCGGTCCGCGCAGGTTTGCCTCGACGGTCTCGCCTTTGATGGCCAGCGGGGCCGATGCGGTGACCTCGACATCGAGCACGGCCTCACCGTCCTTGAACCGCAGCTTGCCTGCGCCCGGCTCGCTCCATTCGCCCAGCGTCATGAGCGCGGTGCCATAGTTTCTGGGCGCGGCGAACTCCACCCGATCCGTGATCTCCACCCGCGGCTGGCTGCCGCGCACATAGACGAACTCGCGTTCGAGGGTCTTGAGCCCGCTGACGTCGTAAAGGTCGCGCAGGTCCACCGTCCAGCGGTCCTCCTTCTCCGAGAACTGCCGAGCGATGATTTTCGCCGCCGCCTCGCGCCCGGTTTTCTGCAACTGGCCGTCCACCACCGGCACATTGTGCCCGTAGGAATTGTTGACCGGGCTCTTGTAGCGGTCGGGGCCGAACGTCGAGGCGGTGTAATTTTCCGAACCGATGTCGGTGATCGGCATGGTGCTCCCGGTGGCGATGACAAACGTGCCCTCGTCGTTGTGGTTGTGCGCCTCGTCGTTATGTCCGGCCTTGAAAACCGCGCCGAGGGTGAAGTCATCCGGGTCGGCCGGCCGGCAGACCAAAATGCCGCCCTCGGCAAATTCATCGCGCACCCGCCACTCCTTGGTCGTAAGCGGGGCCGGGTCGGGAAGCGTCGCCGGCAGAATCATGTCGTAAATGAGGGAGCCGTCGCCGAAGCCGTAGCCGTCCTTGTTTTTCTCCCGCAGCGCCGGCGTGAGCAGCGTCGGGTCTTTGAGTCGGTGGGCCAGGATGACTTGCAGGCCTTTGACTGCGCCCGAGTTGTAGGGGGCATCGCCGAAGGCCGGGTAGCGCTGGTTGATGATCTCGAATTTGGTCGGAAATGGCGCGGCGGTGGCCACCACCTTCTCGTCGAAAAAGTTGATCTCGCCGCCGGACGCGCGGTAAAGCGCCTCGGCCAGGTCCACGTAGTGACCGAACCCGTAGTTGTGATACATGATGCCCTCGGTGCAGTAGCCATCGACGCTGTAGCTTTTGAAGGCGTTGGGCAGAAGTTCCTGCGCGCTGCGGACAATGCGCTGCACCTCGCCCTTGTTGGGCGACGCGTAGAGCGAGGCCGAGATGATGCCCGCATGGCAGACGGACACCCAGTTGTTGTTGTAGCTAATCCAACCGCAGAGTGACTTGTCCCCGGCCATGCGCTGGAGGTAAGGCTCGATCACGCGGCGGCGGAGTTCCTTCTTCAGCCGTTTGGTGAACTCCGGCGGTAGTTTCTCGTCCAGCCACCAGCCCATGGTGGCGAGCGTCGCGCCGCGCATGGCCACACCCAGATCTACATCCGTCTTCCCGCCCTTGTAGTTGGCGAGGCCCTTGTCGTGCGCGGGAACGACCCACGTGGGCTCGTCGAGAATGGCCTCGGCCTCGCGTTGCGCGGCGTCGATGAACTTATTCTCCTCGGTGATCGCCGCCGCGAGGGCGAAAAGTCCGACGCGCTTGAGCCGCTGGGCGAACGGCTTGCCGTGCGGATCGCGGCTGCCTGTTTTTCCGTAGGCTTCGAAAGCCCCGGGCTCGTATTGCGGAATGGGCTGTTCGAGTTCCGCTTCGGCGGACTTGAGGATGGATTCACGATCAAGCTTCGCCTTGCGCCACGCCGCCCGGTCGGAAATTTTCGGCCCGACCCCGGCGGGGATTTCCAGTTGTTTCACCAGGACTTCTTCCGTCTCCATCGGCAACGGTGTTTCCACGGCGACGGGTGTTTCGGTCACGGGCGGTAGTGGTGGCCGGTTGCCTTCCTGGCGAAAGATGGCCACGGCGCGCGAGGCGAGATCGGTCGCCCTGAGGGGAACCGCCTGCGGCGACGCCGCGAAGATGGCGGTGATGCTTTCTCCGTCGATGTCCTCGAGCTTTCCGCGGCCTCCAGCCGGGATCGTGGTGCGGCCCCGGGCCTTGCCGTCGATGATGATGGGAAACTCGCGCGGTTCGAGCAGGGCGATTTCCTTCGGCCAAAACTCGCGGTTCTGCCGCAGCCACCCCAGCGCCGATTCCTGCTCGGTTGGCGTGGGAACTGGCGTCGGAGTGGGAGTGGGGGGAGGGGGCGGCTCGGGGGTGGGTTCCGGAGTCGGTGCCGGGGTCGGGGTCGGCGTGGCCGGCGGGGGAGGAGGAGGTGGCGGTTTGCAGCCGGTTGGCCAGAGGAAGGCCGCGAACACCGCCATGGCCAGAAGGCGAAGGATCATCACGGTGCTGGGGGTGGGCTTTTTCGTGGAGGTCAATCTAAGCCCTCACCCGGGCCAAACCAATCACGCGAATGCGGGTTCGCGCTTTAGTGTAAAGCCGCGCCGTGCCCGGGGATCAGCGCTTTCCGCTCAATCGCAATTCGGCTGTCGTTCCCCCGGACACCAAGCTTCCCGTCCACGACACCTTGCTTCCATCCGGTGCGGTTGCAATGACTTCGTAGTCGCCGAGGAACCCGCGGACGACGGACTCTCCCGCTTCGCCCGAGACCAGATCCGCATTGGTCCACCAGTCCTTGGTCGTGAGATTGACCCAAACCTCGCCGTTGGGCCGGAGTTGCCAATCCTTCGTCCAGAATGCCGCCCTCGGCTTCCAGTGGCGCCCCTCCCAGAATCCCCAGCACATCACGCCGCTGACCGCGGGGTGGCTGAACACGGCGGTGAGGAAGTCCTGGGTGTAGGCCGTTTGCACCTCGACGTCGGACGTGTCGATGTCGAACTCGGTGATCTGGATGGGCAGTCCGAGCGTGGCGAACCGGTCGAGCACCGTGAGCACGCGGGTCGGCGGGGGCGGACTGCCCCCGAAATGCCCCTGCTCGCCAATCCCGCCAATGGGGGCACCCTGTTCTTGGAAGAATTTGATTGTGTCGTAAAAATACTGGCTGGGTGACCCCGGCCCGTCACCCGAAAACATAACGTAATCATTATAGAACAGCTTGACTTCCGGCGCCCCCCGGTGCGCCGCCTTGAACCAGTCGACCATGACGTCCCGTCCGAGGATGTCCATGACCTGATGGTGCGCGTAGCTTTCGTTGATCACGTCCCACTCGGCCAGACGCCGGCCGAGGACCGAGGTTTGATCGGCGATGTGGTCGAGGATGGCTTGACGCAACTGAGGCGGATCCGTTTCGAGTTTCCGGATGGATTCCGGCATGTAGCGCCAGGAAGGCCAGACCATGACGTGGCCGCGCGGGGTGATCTTGTGCTCCTCCATCCAATCAAGCGCCTTGAGCACGAGCTTGCGCCGTTGTTTGCCCTCCGGGGTGGTCTCGATCCACTTGGGCCATTTGATGTCGTCTTCGAAGACGGCCTTGTTGAAATATTTCAGCAATGTCTCGCGGTAGCGCTCGTTATCCGGACCGTCGCCGCCGACCAACCATTCGGAGTTGATCGCCGTGCCAAACCCGAACGCGTGCCGCCTCATGCGCACCGCGACCTTGGCGCCAACCACGGGTTTTCCGCCCGGCCCTGTCACCACGACGTGCAAATCGCCCTTGCGGATTTTTTCAATCCGCTCCGCCGCCTCTTTACGCCACGCCGCGTCGGGCTCGTGGCCCTCATACCAGAGATTCGTCGCGGGCAATTGCTCGGGAGTGACGTCCGGTCCGAAGTTCGACAACTGTGCCCCGCCGATTTCGATGGTCTGTGCCGGGTAGCCCACGCGCAGCCCGAGTTGGAGTTGGCCCGCCGCCGCATCGCGGTCGGCCGTGAACGGGATGCGGATGCGCGTCCACTCCGGTCCGACCGAAAGCTCTCGCTCCAGCGCCTTTTCAAACGGCCGCTCGGTGCGCTCGACCACGACCCACACGAGCGCCTCGCCCGTTTCCTGCCGGCTTTTCATGCGGCGCGCGGTGAACTCCGCCAACAGCGTGTCGCCCTTGCGCACCGGGCCGGTCGTCACGGCCTGTGCGCGCACGTTCCAAGGAAACGGCGCGGTCTTGGTTGTCTCGACCTGCACCGCATCGGTGAACGGCTGACCCTGCACCGGCACGACCCGGAAGACGCCGAGTTCGACGTTTTCGCCCGATGGTTGCAGGGCCGCGGCGCCGTCCGGCAGCAGCGGTGTCGACGGGGGAAGTTCCGCGCGCAAGGTCGCGGCGAGAAGCAGGAGGGGAAAGAGTCGGGTTTTCATGGTTTGGGTTGGATTCTCACGTGGGTTCCGCCTGCCGGGACGGTCAGGGAGAGGGTGTCGTCGCCGGCCCGGAGGGACTTCGCCTCGCGGCCGAGGGTCACAAGGTATTCGGCGCCGGGCACGCGATGCCCAACGACAAGTTCGCCACCGCCCGTGAGGTGCAAGTTCACGTCGTCCGTGTTCCATGTTTCGCAGGTGACGGCAGCGCCGATCTCCGCCGGAGTGAAACTTACGGGAAGCGCGGAAATTTCCTCCGCCCGGCCGGTGAAGGCGAAAAGCCCCGGTCCGGTGGCGACGTTGCGCCCCGGGGCAAAGAGCGCGGGCGAGGTGATGGCAAACTCGGTGGCGGCTGCGGCCGTCGCCACGGGCAGGCCGTTGCGGTCGGCCAAGCGCGCCAGTGGCGCCCCAGTGCGCAGGAGCGACACGACCAGGTCATGCTCCTCGGTGCCGCGGATCGGGTAGTTGAAGGTGAAACGAAAGGTGCCACCGTCCTCCGCGTCCACTTGGTAGCCGTCACCTCCATGCTGCTGCTGGTCCTGCCAGAGCCCGTCCTTCCACAGCATGGGTGTCGCGCGGGCGCTGAAGCCGCCGACGATGAGCGGAATCATGTTCAAGCCGCCCGTGACGCGGAAGGCTGCCGCGTCGTCCGTCGCGCGCAGCGTGGCCGGGAAATCGCGGAGCTTCGTGCCGCGCGCCACCGCGCTGACCCGCGGTGGACGCTCGGCCCAATGAAGGCGTTCGCGGTCCGGCTTGTGGAAAGGCGTGGTCACTTCCCCGTGGGGCATGAGAAGGATGTCCGCCTCGAGGAAGTCGCCCGCTTGCAACGACAGCGAGGCCTGGTCGGTCGTGAAGGCGTAGTGGCCGTTCTCTTCGCCGAACTTCGCCGTCAGGTGCGCCCGCTCCACCGGACGTCCGCCCAGCCGCCCCTCGAGCCGCTGGACCAGCATGATCGTGCCGAAGTGGTCGCGCCCCTCATGTGCGCCAGCATACGGCCAGTTCTTCGCGAGCGGCGTGCCGAGCGGAAAGTTCTCCCCGCCGTTGGCTTTCGTGCTTCGGGCCTTGCCGTCCGCGTCGAGCCACACGATTTCACGCACCGGATACTTCTCGAACATCTGCAGCCAGCGGAAATTTTTCCGCGCATCGCCCTCGATCTTCGCCGGCTTGTCCCACGCGTAGCGGATGCGCAGGAAGGTCCGTGCCTCGTCGTTCTGCGGAATCTCCCAGGCCTCAACCGCCAGGTCCGCCGCGTCATCGCCCGTCCGGAAATGCATGGTGAAATGCGCGAGACACGGGGCGATGGAGTGAAACTCCGTGCGGCGATACATCGGGAAGATCTCACCGTCTTTCGTGCGGTAGTTGAGGAACCCCGGCCAGGAAAAGCAGTCATGCTGCGGCTGCCCCATGAGGAAGGGTCCGGAGTAGGGGCGGAAATCCGGGATGCTGACCAGCGTGTTACGGATGTTCATCCACGCGTGGGTGAAGCAGGTCGTCTCGGACAGCCCGGTGGAAAGGTGCCAGTAGATGTTGAAGAAGCGGATGCACGAAACCTGCTTGAGCATGTTGCGGCCCCACGTCTGGTAGAGGCCCATGACGCGATGCTCGCGCGGCTGATCGGGGCCGAGTTGGAGCGGAAAAATGATGTCCCCGAACGCCCGGTCGTCCGGTTCCTCGTTCTCCCCGGCAAAATTCTTCACCACGAAGGCCGGGATGGCCCGCGGAAATCCCTGCGGATCTGTCACCACGCCGGCCTCGAGATTGCCCGTGCCCGAACGGGTCAGCACGGTCACACTTCGCGGCGTGGCGGAGGCGGGCACGACGACCGGTGTCTCCATCCGCCTCGAGGCCACCTTCCACGCATTTTCAAAAGTGAAGGCCTTTCGGTTCGCGAGCATCTCCAACACGTAAAGCCCGCTGGGCTGATCGTAGCCCAGCCATTGGCCATCCACGGCCGAAAAACTATCGGCATCCAGCGATGAAATTTCTTCGGCGAACAGCTTGTCCGCCGCGGCGCCGGGCGCTGCAGGCCGCAGAACCCAGAACGCCGCCCCGGCCGGCGCGACCCATTCTTTGCCATCCGGCGAAAAGCTGCCGCCCGGTGGCGCCAGCACTCCCACGTTCCCACCCAAGCTCAGAGCTGGACGACCACCGACCGCATCCTCTTTCGTCCCGTTCGCATCGACCAGCCAGCCAGTCAGTTCCGGTATTTGTTCTGCGGAAGGCTCCAAGCGAAGTTCGAAGTGGACACGATCCGGATGGGCGTGGATGACGAGATGTCCGCGGAGCGGCCGGGCCTGCTCCGATGCCTCCAGCGCCACGAAAGGAATGTCACGCAGGTGGATTTCCCAATACTCCGGCGAGGCGCGCCAGACGTTCATCCGAGCGGCCGACGAGGTCGCCGGCTTCATCTTCTGCCCGGTGTGAACCTCCCAAAGCGGCACAACCTCCCGCCCGGCCGGCTCCATCCAGGTGCTGCCATCCTTGACCCGAGGCATGGCGCCGCCGGGACCGAGCACGCTGCGTTCGAATACTTTCAGGCTCAGGACCCTCGCCGGGTGCGTGGCCACGCGTAATTCGTAGTCGCGACCGGAAACCACGAAGATCTCCCGCTGTGCGGCATCCTCCCAATATGAGGTCAAGGCATTCGCCGCACTTGCCGTGGCGGTTGCGAGACCCAGAAGGAGGAGAGGGAGGCGGAACACGAGATGATTCAAGGATGTTTGGCGTGCGATCCTTTGCACGGATTTGAATACTGTAGCGTAAAGCGGGTTTCCCGCGATGATGCCTCGCCATGAACCCCGGGTTGTGGCTTCAAATCATCCGATGTCGGATTCCCCTCCCGCCCAGGATAAGCCAAAACTCTGGACTGTCGGCACTCTGACCTACACCAGCGGAGGCGTGGTTGTGCTCTTCTGCTGGCTGCTCTGGGGCGATTTTGCCTGGTCGATGCGCGAGCGCTCGGTCGGTCCGATGGCGAGCTGGTATCTCAAGCACATCGGTGTCTCGAACCTGCTTTTCGGGCTGCTCATGAGTTCTTTCCCCGCCGTGGTCGGCCTGATTCTCGGCCCGGTCATCAGCGTGAAATCCGACCGCCACCGCGGAAAATGGGGGCGGCGCATTCCCTACCTGATGCTGACCACGCCAATTGCTGCGGCCGGCATGCTCGGGCTGGCCTTCACGCCGGTCATGGCCGGTTGGCTGCACGATTCGGGTCAGACCGGACTGCTCGGAAACGAAGTGATGCTGGCCCTCGTGTGCTTCGGCATTTTCTGGGCGGCCTTCGAGTTCGCCACCATCGCGGGTGCGTCCGTGCTCGGCGGCCTGATCAACGACGTCGTCCCGCAGCAGTTGCTCGGGCGGTTCTACGGGCTCTTCCGTGCGGTCAGTCTTATCGGCGGCATGATCTTCAACTTCTGGATCTTCGGGCTCGTGCCACAACATTACACGCTCATCATGGCCGTCATCGCCATCTTCTACGGCGGCGCCTTCATGTGGGTGTGCTTCAAGGTCAGGGAGGGCGAGTATCCGCCGCCGGCCCCGCTGCCGCCGAGGGCCCCGGGCGTTCTCGCGGGGATGAAGGTTTCGGTCGGCACCTATTTCCGCGAGAGCTTCACCCACGCCTACTACCTCTGGGTCTTCGTCATGATGATGGCGGCCGGCGTCTGCTTCCTGCCGATCAACGTCTTCACGATCCCCTACGCGGAGAAACTCGGGGTCAGCACGGCGCGGCTCGGGGAAATCATCGCCCTGACCTACGCCATCTCGCTCGTTCTTGCCTATCCGCTCGGCTGGATGGCGGACAAATTCCACCCGTTGCGCGTTTCCATCGCGGCGATGGCCGGATACGTCGCCGTGACCGCATGGGGTTTTCTTTATGCGGGCACAAGCCAGACGGCATTCCTCGTTGCCCTCGTCGCGCACGGTGTGCTGTCCGGAACGTATTTCACGAGCGCGGCCTCGCTCGGACAGCGGCTCTTCCCGCACGAGAAATTCGCGCAGTTCGCCTCCGCCGCGGGCCTCATCGCCGCGCCGGCCGGCATCGCCCTGGCCCCGGTGGTCGGGAGTATCGTGGATTTCACCGGAGACGACTACCGCTACACGTTCGCCTCGGCCTGCGTGCTCGCCCTCATCGCCCTCTGGTCGGCCTGGCATGTGCACCGCCAGTTCATGAAACTCGGCGGACCGAAGAACTACGTCGCGCCGTAGGGACAAGCGGCCGTGTGCCAAAAACAGGGACGATCCGCCGGATAGTCCGCCTAGGGGAACCGGACGACCGGGCCGGTCGTCCCTACCTGGCAAGGTCCGGTGCGGCGATCTTCCGCGTGACCGTCGCACCCGCGCGATCCCCGCGCGGCAACGCGAGGTCGAGTCGGTGCGTGCCAACGCTGAGCTCGAGGCGCTCCAGATTGGTTGTCGGATCGGACGCGCTGACATCCGCCTCGCGCAGGCTGGGGTGGCGCAGGAGCACGAGGCAAGGCTGCGCGGCGGCGACGAGGCCGAAAGCCCGGGTCTTGATTTCGCCGGGAGCGTGGAAGGCGATGGCCGCCAGGTCCTCGGTCTCGGCTGCTTGAAGCTGCGGCGTGTTGGCGAGGATCGTCACCGCCGGGGACGGCGCATCGCCCGTTGGCTGCACGAGGTAGGCATAGGTGGCGTCGAGGAGATTCTTCCCGTGCTCGATCCAGAGGCTGAAGATGTCGCCGCCCACGGGGGCGCCGGATTCCTGCGCGTGAATCGTCCTCCAATTTCCTTCGCGCGCCTCGACCGCGTGGACAAATTTTGTCCCCGCCAGGGGAGTGTAGGCGAGGCCGTCGTGGCGGAGAATCTCGCCGTTCTGCTCGACTTCGCCGCGGTGCCAAGCCTGGTTGACCGTCGTGACAACCTCCGCGTCCGCGTCGTCGGAAATCCCCGCGCCGAGCGCGAGCATTCCCGCGTCGCTGAAGAACCAGATCTTCTTTGCCACAAGACCGTCGCGCTCGAAATCGAATGCGGTGAGCGCCGCCTGCCCGTCACTCACGCCGCCGGCGAAACCCCGCGAGCCCTTGTCCCTTCGCGGCGCACCGGCCTTGAGCGGCGGCGACTGTCGGGCCGTGATCCCCGGCAATTTCTGCCAGTCCCACAGCGGGAAGATGCCGCGGTATTCCTCGCCGTGCGTCATCAAGGTTGTCACGCCGTCGGCCAGGTGATGGCCCAGAAGGTTTTCGGGTCCGTTGAAGTCGGTGTTGGCGATGCGGTCGGAAAACATCCGGGCCGAGGCATAGAAACCCGGCTGCTGGAACACGGTGAAATCGGACTTCCAGAAATGGCGTGCGCCCGCGAGCGGCGGGGCTCCGGGCTCGCCCTCCGCGCGGCGCCGCAGGTCGCTCAATTCACCCGCCCGTGGCGGTTGCTGCAGGGCAAGCAAGTTGTCGGCGGCGACCGCGAGGTAGTTCCGTTTCGGAGTAGCCCCGCCCCCGGGGCGGGCTATCTCGCGACCTCGGGCCGAGAAGTCCGCATCGCGTCCACACATCATCCACTGGCTGCCGTCGAGCAGGTAGGCGGCGAGGAGGTCCACCTTTTCCCGCGGAAGGGCGAAACGCGTGCCGTCAAGCAAGCGCGCCAGCCGGGTGCCGTCGACCGCGAACGATGCCCCGTAGCCGTGGTTGTAGAGGCAGCCCCGGTGCTGGAGCAGGCTCATGTCTGCCTGCAGGCCTTCGGATGGCACGGTGCGGATTTCCTGCGCGATGCGCGCATAGGCGCGGGCCACCAAATCGGTGTCGCCAGCGAGCAGTCCGCGCAGGGCGTTGATCTCGGACAGCCAGACAAGGTTCTGCGACTCACCCTTGATCTCCGCGCGGGCCAGAATGCGCTGGCCCTGTTCTTTCTCGCGCGGCGTAAGTTCGTCGTGCAGGAGCAGCAGACCCGGGGCCAAAGCGCGGGGCACGCCGATTTCGTTGTGCCACCAGTTGGTGTTGATCGGATCCCGGGCAAACCAGAACTCCCACGCCCGCCCGGTCGCTTCGCGCACGGCGGGGTTGTGGTGCAGGTCTGTCCCGGGCTTGGCCCACGCCGTGGCGAGGAGGGTCGCTCGCTCGACATGCTGAAGAGACGGCCATTTCGTCTCTGCCGGATCGTCATAATTGATGTCCGGCCAACTCCCGTCCGGACGCTGCGTGAGCAGCAATTCTTGCGCGGCGCCGGGGTTGGAATTGGCGAGCCATTCGTTTTCAAGCCGTCCGCGCACGGTCGCGAGATCGTCGGCGTGGACGCAGGCAACGAGGAACAGCAGGAAGGTCAGCGCGCGCATGTCGACCTCAGCGCCCGAGCAGCCCGGCCAGGCAGCGGGCAGCCCGGCTCGGCGTCCCGTCAGGCCGGATGAGCCAGAGCCCGTGCAGTTCGTCAGCCCGCAGACTGCGTTCCAGCGGCCGGTCCTTGAGCGACCGATCCTCCGGTTCGTTGCAATAGAGTTCCCAGTAGTGCAGCAGGGGACAATCCTGGGCTAAGGCTGCGGCCACCGTGCCCTCCAGCACAGAATCCAGATCCCGCTCCGGCGGCAGCGTCATTTCCGAAAGTCCGAATTCGCCGATCATCACCTGCGGACGCCCATCTGCTGAACGCTCGCGCGTGCGGGCGTGGGACTTGATGAGCTCCAGCCCGCGCCACATGCCGAGCGCCGCCTCGTCTCCCGTGCCGAGGGGGACGCGGTTCATCCCATCGTAGGCGGACCACGACACGAGGTCCAACTTGACCTCCGGGAGAACGTTGGCTGTCACGGTGGGTGCGCCATCCAGCGTGTCGAAGACCCGGTTGACCTCGACCGCGTGCAGCAGGCGGCAGCGCGAGTCGGGCACCCGCGCGCGCGCGCAATCCACCCCGGCCTGACGTGCCCGGGCCCAACGGATGAAGGTCTCCACCCGCTGCGGCCAGTCGTCCGGACGCGCCGATGGATCCGTCCATTCCGCGCCGGGGAACTCCCGCAGCATCCAGTCACCCTCCCAGTTCTGCAGCACGAATGTCACTTCGCGCTCGCGGTAGGTCTGGAGCAGGTGGACGCCCAAGTCGCAGATTTCCTTCTCCTCGTATCCGAAATCGAGGTCGGGCGGAATCATCCAGCCCTTCGGTCGCGGATGCCGCAATCCCTGCTGCGTGAAGAGCACCTCGAGGGTGAACGATTGGAACGGGAAATCGAAGGCCGCGCGGTAGTAGGGATGCGCGGCGAGGTCGGCCAGCGTGTAGTCCGGCGGCAGGTCCCACTTCGAGTGGAACGGATAAACATTCTCCGGGTGCGCAAACCACAATTTGAGGTGGCGGTAGCCGAGTTGCTCGTGGACCGCCCGCGCGCCCTCGATGAGATAGGGTTCGTCGGTCAGCGCGTAGCGTCCCGCCACATGCGTCACCCCCAGCCGCTCCGCCAGCAGTCCGGCAGCCGACCCTCCCTGCGAGGGACGGAAAGGCGCAACACGGCGCAGGATTTCTTCGCTGGTCGTGTTCATGCGGGGAGAACAATGCGTTGGCGGCAACCGGCGGGCGCGCCAAGCTCTGCGGCGCGCAGATGCGGTGAACAACCGCCCGCGAACACCTCGAAGGCCCCCGGGCGGCGTTTGCGGGCTCCCCGCTCGTCGACCAGCATCCAACTTGCCCTTCTCACCTTGAAGGTCACGATCCGGCTGGCGCCCGGGGCGAGGTCCACCGGAAGGAACGCCGCGAGATTTTCCCGCGGCACCGGGCTTCCGTCTGCCTCAATCCCGGTCACGTAAACCTGCAAGACCTCGCGTCCGTGCCGTGGACCGGTGTTGGCCACGCGCACGCGTCCGCGCAGCGTTCCGCTTTTCCCCGGTGGGCTGACCTCGAGTTCGGAGAAGGTGAATTTCGTGTAGCTCAACCCGAACCCGAACGGATACGCCGGTTCCCCGCGGAACCAGCGGTGCGTCCGCCCTTCCATCGCGTAGTCGGCGAACGGCGGAAGCTCTCCCGCGTCGCGATAGAAGGTCACTGGGAGCTTCCCCGCCGGCGATGCGCGCCCCAGCAGCAGATCGGCCACGGCGCACCCGCCTTCCTGCCCGGGATAGCCGCACCACAGCACGGCCTCGACCCGGTCCTCGAGGTCGCCGAGCGAAACGGCCCCGCCGCTGGCCAGCACGACGACGACTTTGCATCCGCGGTCGACCAGGCGGCGGAGAAATTCACGCTGCGGCTCCGGCAGCAGCAGGTCCTCGCGGTCCCCCCGCGTGGCCGAGGCGATGGCATCGCCTTCCTCGCCTTCGAGTAACTCGGTGAAGCCGAGACAGGCGACGGTCACCTCGCACGCCGCCGCCTCGAATTCCGCCCATTCCTGGTCGTTCTTCTTCGGCGTCGAGAGCAGGCAGCCCGGACGGTAGTCCATGCGCACGCCTTCGGGCAGCGCCGCGGCCAAGCCCTCGAGGAACGTCACCGCGCGCGGCGGCACGCCGTGGTAGTTGCCGAGCAACGCATCAACCGACGCAGCCAGCGGACCCGTGACGTAAAGACTCCGCAGCCCGGGCTTCAGCGGCAGGATGCCGTGGCGGTTCTTGAGCAGGACGCAGGACTTGACCGCCGCCTCATAAGCCAGACGGGCGTGCTTGGGACCCGCGACGACCGAGGGCTTGAGGCGCGCCCAGCGCACCGTCTCCGGAGGATCAAACATCCCGAGTTTGAACCGCGTCCGCAAATGGCGCGTCAGGGCTTTGTCGATCTCATCTTCCGTGACCAGCCCGCGCTGCACGGCCTCGCCGAGCTGGTCGAAGGTGCAGCCGCACGAAAGATCGCATCCGCGCCGCAGGGCCAGCGCCGCCGTCTCGACCGGATCAGCCGTCACGCGGTGGTGCTTGTGGATGTCGGTCAGCGCCCAGCAGTCGGAGACCACATGGCCCGTGAACTCCCACCGCCCGCGCAGAATGTTGCCGAGCAGAAACTTGCTCGCGCAACACGGCTCACCGCGCACGCGGTTGTAGGCGCCCATGACCGACTCCACCCCGGCCTCGCGCACCAGCTTTTCGAAGGCCGGAAGATACGTGTCCCACAGGTCGTGCGTGGTCACCGCCGCGTCGAACGCATGGCGCTCGGCCTCCGGCCCGGAATGCACCGCGAAATGCTTCGCGCAGGCCGCTGTCTTGAGGTGTCGGGGGTCGTCGCCCTGCAGGCCGCGCACGAATTCCGCGCCCAGCTCCCCGGTCAGCACCGGGTCCTCGCCCCAGGTTTCCTGGCCTCGTCCCCAGCGCGGGTCGCGGAAGATGTTGATGTTCGGAGACCAGAAGGTCAGACCCTGATATTGCGCGCTCTCGCCTGTGCGCCGCAGCGCCTCATGGTGCTTGGCCCGCGCCTCGTCCGCGATGGCCGAGGCCACGCGCCGCACGAGCTTGGCGTCCCATGAGGCCGCCAGCCCGATGATTTGTGGAAATACCGTGGCCCGTCCGTTGCGCGCCACCCCGTGCAGTGCCTCGTTCCAATAGTTGTAGGCCGGAATTCCCAGCCGCGGCACGCCCCGTGCGGTGTGCACCATCTGCGAGACCTTTTCGTCGAGCGTTAAACGGCCAATCAGGTCGAGCACTCGCTCGTCGAGCGGAAGGGCCGGGTCGCGGAAGCGCAGGGGGGAGGACACCCTGCCATTTACCGCCACCGGTCCGCCCGCCGCAAGGAGGTCCGAACGTTTTGTCGTTTTTCCGTTGGGCCGCCCGGGTCAGCGCGTGGCCAGCCGCACGCAGTGCCACGAGAGGGCGGGCAGCTCAAGCGAGAGGCGCCCGTTATCAACGAGCGGCACGGGCAACTCGCACGGGGCCACAGTTCCGGGTTGGCGCGCTGTATTGACCGCCGCCGGGTCGGTCGCCACGAGCACGCTGTGGGCGATTCCCCGCCATGACTCGTTCCCATCAAGGGTCACGTCGAGCGTGGCCGCGATCGCCCCGCGGTTGAGCGCAAAGACGGTCAGGTTGTCGCCGTCGCGCGTCGCCACTGCATCGATCTCGGGCACGCTGCCATAGTCCGCGCTTTCGTGGACCGGCACACCACGCAGGAAGCTTTCGAGGACGTGGCCTCGTCCGTGCCTCGAGGCGTCGCGGAACGGCCAGTAGATGGACTGCCGCCACGCAGGCCCACCGGGTTCAGTCATAATGAGGCCGATGACGTTGACGAGCTGCGCCACGCACGCCATGCGAACGCGCTGCGCGTGACGCAGGAGCGTGATCATCATGCCGCCGAAGACCAGGGCATCGAGCGCGGTGTAGATCTGCTCCACTTGCGCCGGCGCGGAAACCCACCGGACGAAGCCCGGCGGCTCGCCGGGCGAGCGGCCCATGTCCCAGACGTTCCACTCGTCGAAGGAGAGCAGCATGGTCTTCTTGTGGCCGTCCCGGGCGCGGATGAAGTCGCACGCGGCGATGACGTCGCGGATTTGGCGTTCCATGCGCACGGTGCTGGCGAGGTAATCAGCCGGTGCGAGGTTGCCGAGACCGAGGTATAGGTGCAGCGAGATGGCATCCACCTCGGCGTAGCAATGCCCGAGCACTTCCTGCTCCCAGTGGAGAAAGGTCGGCAGGCCGGGCGAGCTTGAACCGGCGGCGACCAACTCGAGCTTGTCGTCGTATTGCCGCATGGCCCGCGCGGTCTCGGCCGCGAGTCGGCCGTATTCCGCCGCGGTCTTGTGGCCGGTCTGCCATGGGCCGTCCATCTCGTTGCCCAGGCACCAGGTGCGGATGTTGTGCGGTGCGGCATGGCCGTTGGCCCGGCGCAGATCGGACAGCTCCGATCCGCCCGGGTGGTTGCAATACTCGAGCAACCGCCTGGCCTCATCCACCCCGCGCGTGCCGAGGTTCACCGCCATCATCGGTGCCGTGCCAGCCTTGGCGCACCAATCCATGAAATCATCCGTGCCGACGTTGTTGGTCTCGGTCGTGTGCCACGCAAAATCGAGGCGGCGTGGACGTTTCTCGCGCGGACCGATGCCGTCCTCCCAATTGTAGGCCGAGACAAAGTTGCCGCCGGGATAGCGCACGACCGGAATGTCGAGTTCGCGGGTGAGATCGAGCACATCGCCCCGCCAGCCACCCGCGTCCGCTGTGGAGTGCTCCGGTTCGTAGATGCCGGTGTAAACACAGCGCCCGAGGTGCTCGACAAACGAACCGTAAAGGCGTGGGTCAATCTCGGTGACGGGATCGGAGGGGAAGATGCGGAGGGTGGCCATGTTGGAAAAAGCGATTCACGGGTAGGTTTCGCCGTGAGAACGGTCTGTGGCCAGCTTACATGAGCTTTATGCAAAAGACATCACCCCGACCCCTGCGGGTATTGCTGGTCGGCGTGGGCAACCGCGGGCGCTGGCCGCTCGAGCAATGCCGTCGCGAGTCGGGCTGGGAAATTGTCGGGCTGGTTGATCAGGACGGGCACCATCTCGCGGCCGCGCGCGAGGCCACCAGCCTGCCCGCGACCGTGTGTTTCGGCCGCATCGAGGAAGCCCTTGAGGCCGTGCGGCCCGATGCCGCCATTCTCTGCTCGCCGACGGTGACCCATGCGCCTTTCACCAAGGCGGCCGTGGCCCGCGGCGTGGCCGTCCTTACGGAAAAAGGCATGGCCAGCAACTGGGAGGAAGCGGTGGATCTTGTGCGCTTTGTCGGCGAACACCGCGGCATCTTCGCCGTGGCGCAGAACTACCGCTACGACGGGGTTTCGTCCGTGGTGCGCGACGCCCTGCGCGGCGGAGTGGACGGGATCCCGCGGCTGGAGGACGCGTTCCTCGTCGACTATGTCCAGCATCGCGTCCGTCCCGTGCCGGGGATGCTGACCTACCCATTCGCCAGCGTGTGGGACATGAGTTGCCACCATTTTGACAACCTCCTCGACTGGCTCGGTCCGGTGGCGGAGGTCACAGCGCACGCCCCGCGCGCGCCCTGGTCGCCCTACGCACACCCGGCCAACACCTCGGCTTTCCTGCGCTTCGCCTCCGGGGTCCATGTCAACTACGTGCACACCCACGATGCGGCCCGTGGGTCGCTGCGCCTCGAGATCCACGCCCGCAACGGCGCGCTCGTTTTACGCGATGGACACGCGGAGTTCTCGGTTCGTCCGGACGTCAACTTCGGTGAGACGCCGGCGTCCCCGATCCCGATCCCCGCGGTGTGTTCCGAGGAGGCGGTGCTCGCCGATTTCCACGACTACGTCGCCCGCGGACACGAGCCCGGCATCAGCGGGCGCCGCAACCTCGAAACCATGGCCCTGTGCGAAATGGTCGTGCGTTCCGTCCGCGAACGCCGCACCATTCTGCGCGAAGAACTCGGATCCTGAACCCATCATGAAGCGCAGTGAAATCAACGCCGCCATCCGCGCCGCGCAGGCAGCCTTCGCCGCGGCGGGTTGGGCGCTGCCGCCCCGTCCGCGCTGGGACGTGACCGACTGCGGGCTCGGCCGCTTCCGCGACGTGGGACTGGTGTTGGTCAACCTCGCCGAAGAGCCCGAGTATTGCGAGAAACTGATGTTCTCGCAGCCCTGCCAGATCACGCCCTTGCACACCCACCGGGTGAAAAAGGAGGACATCATCTGCCGTCGCGGCTGCCTGGTGGTGGAACTCTGGGCCGGGCATCCGGACAGCACGACAAAAGGCACCCCCCTCGTGCTGCGGCGCAACGGGGAGGACTTCACCGCGCGCAGCGGGGAGCAGTTTTTCCTCGCGGCCGGCGAGCGCATCACCCTCGTGCCCGGTGTTTACCACACTTTCTGGTCGGCCGTGGAGGAAGGGTGCGTCATCGGCGAGGTCTCGACCGCGAATGACGACGCCAACGACAATTTCTTCGTGGACCCGGCCATCGGCCGTTTCCCCGCGATCGAGGAGGATGAGCCGCCCGTGGTTCGTCTGATCAGCGAGTGAGTGCGCCCCGCCGTGGCGTGTGGCTCGGCGGCCACTGGATCGTCGATTTGCACAAGGAGGTCAGCCACTGGCCCGAGACCGAGACCCTGGCCGAGGTTCTCGACGTGCGGACCTCCAACGGCGGCGCCGCCTTCAACGTCGCCTGCAACCTCGCGCGTCTGCTGCCCGGCGTGCCCTTGAGCGGCATCGGGCTCGTCGGTGACGACGGCCCCGGACTGTGGCTTCTCGAGCACTGCCGCCAGCTCGGGATCGGGACGGCTTGCCTCCACGAGCGGGCCGGCGTGGCCACGTCGTTCACCGACGTCATGACCGAGCGGGGGAGCGGACGGCGCACGTTCTTCCATCTGCCCGGAGCCAATGCCCTGCTGGCCGAGGGAGATTTTCCCGCGGCCCCGCAGGCGGGAAAGATTTTCTATCTCGGCTACCTCGGGCTGCTTGCGGCACTCGACCTCTTGGACGGCGACGGCCGCAACGGTTCGTCGCGGCTGCTCGAGCGTTTCTCCTTCGCCGGTTTCCTCACCTGCGCCGACCTCGTGAGTGCGCCGAATCCCGACCTCGCCGCGCAGGTCGTCCCTTGCCTGCCGCACCTCGACTACCTCTTCGCCAACGAATGGGAGGCAGCGCGGCTGGCCGGCACCGCCCTGCCGGCCGGCACGAGGATTGTGCCGGACGAGGCGGTGCGGTTGG
>JBGSSV010000088.1:0-7490 GCA_041736875.1 Chthoniobacterales bacterium
GGCCGGCGGCGCAGGCCGCAGCCGGACGACCCCGCCGCTGGTGGGGGCTGGCCGTGCTGGCCGCGTCCTTGCTCGTTCTCGGTGCCGCGTGTTACCTGATTCTCCCGTGGATTGAACTGCCCGGCCTATCCCCCGGCGCCCGCACCGGCGGCGCACGCAGCAGCAGCGAGGCCTACCATCTGGCTTATGTCGAGGCCAAGTATCCCGATGTTTTCAAGCCGGCGGAAGAAACCAAAGCGCCCGAACTGGAGAAACTCGCCCGGGAGGGCAACGTCGTCGCGCAGAACATGCTCGGCAACGCGGCGGCCGCCGGACGTGGTGGATCCAGAGACTACGCTGCTGCCGCCAAATGGTATCGGCAGGCCGCCGACCAGGGCTACGCGCCCGCGCAAAACAATCTCGGTTCGCTCTACCTCGAAGGCGGATGGGGTGTGACCAAGGACTCATCCGAGGCTTTGAACTGGCTGCACAAAGCCGCCGATCAGGGCTACGCCATCGCGCAGGAGAGCCTGGCCTCGATCTACGAAGGCGGCCGCGAGGTCAACGCCGATGAGTCCCGCGCCTACACTTGGAAGCGCAAAGCCGCCGAGACCGGCTACGCCCAGGCCGAATACAATCTCGGGGTGGCCTTCCAGCGCGGTCAGGGTGTGCCGGCCGATGAGGCGCAAGCCGCCGTCTGGTATCTCAAGGCAGCCGAACAAGGCTTCGCCCCGGCGCAAGAGGCCCTGGCCTTCCTCTACGAGGAGGGTCGCGGCGTGCCGAAAAATGAGGCCGAGGCCCTCGTCTGGCGCCGCAAGGCCGCCGCCCAGGGTCACGCCGTTGCCCTCTATAACTTGGGCCGGATTTATGAAAACGGAACCGGCGTCGCGGCGGACAAAACGAAGGCCGCCGAGTTCTACAAGAAGGCGGCCGATCAGGGCAACGAGCAGGCCATCGCGGCGCTGAGCCGTTTGCCCTAGCACCCTCGCCGCAGTTCTTGTCATCGCCCCCAGCCGGGCGCAACGTCTTGGCTGATCCCGCCGGCGTGGCGAAATGGCAGACGCAACGGACTTAAAATTCTCCCGAAGGCGGTTTTACGGGGTGCTAACGAGTAGCGGCAAACCCTCGCGGATTGAGTGTTTATGAGGATTGTAGGCCGTCATGCGTCTATTCATGCGGGCCGAGGTTGGGAGTTCACAACAATAACCAAAGAATGACCACGTTCTTTTTGCGCCTCCGCCCTCGCGGCAATACCCATCCCGGCCAGCCGAGGGTTTACCTTCGGTAGCTGCAAGGACAGGGCGGGTTGCCCCAAGCTGCCGAGGTTTACGGTCAGCAGTTGAAAACGTGAGGCGGTCCTCCTCGTCTCGCCGCCGCTCAGTTTGGCTGTATGACAAACACGAGCCTTGCTTTCTGTCACACGGAGTTCTCAACTCCCATTTGACTATGAAATCTCCCGCCCAAATCCAGCGCCCTCTCGCACGAGGCCTCATGCGTCAACAACGCTTAGCGTCCTCCTTGGTTGCGGCAGCGTTGGTTGCTGTGGCCACGGCTTCCAGCTTGAACGCCCAGCCACTTGTAACGATTGAGACTGTGACGGTGGGCGATCCGGGCAACGCAGCCGACACCACTACCTACGGTGCGGTGGCTGATTTGTTCGCCATCGGCAAATACGAGGTGACGATCGGCCAATACACGACGTTCCTGAACTCGGCCGCTTCAATCACCGCCGACGCTTATCTCGTTGATCTTTGGAGCGCGAACATGGCAAGCAATCTCAACATCGCCGGGATCAGCCGCAGCGGGGCGGGGACGCTGGGCGATCCCTACAGCTACTCGGTGATCGGAAGTGGAAATCGTCCGATTGCCTATGTGAGTTGGTTTGATGCGGCGCGCTTCGCTAACTGGGTGAACAACGGGGCGACCAACGGGGCAAGCACGGAGACGGGAGCCTACACGTTGGGTGGAGCGACGAGCGGGATCTACATGGTCAATCCCGGAGCCACGTGGTATCTGCCCAGCGAGGACCAGTGGTATAAAGCGGCATATTACAAAGGCGGCGGGACCAATGCGGGTTATTGGGTTTATCCCACGCAGAGCGACACGGCTCCGGGCAACACGATTGGCGGCGGCACTAATCAGGCCAACTACTTCGCGGGCGACTTTGCCGTCACGCAGTCCCTGTCATATTCTGTCAGCCAAAACTACCTCACCGATGCGGGGGCCTTCAGCAACAGCGCAAGCGCGTATGGCACCTACGATCAGGGTGGAAATCTCTCGGAGTGGAATGACGCGGATATAGGCGGAGCGTCGCGTGGTCGGCGGGGCAGTAGTTGGGGTATCAACGAGAGCGCCATGCGGTCATCGGATCGCAGCGGTTTTGATGTGCCGGGCAACGAGAACGTCAACGTTGGTTTTCGTGTGGCCACGGTCCCCGAACCCTCGACCTATGCCCTGTTGCTGATGGCTGGCGCGGGGGTGCTTTGGTGGGCGAGGCGGCTCCGTTGCCAATGAACAGATTCGTCGTCGCCGCCCTCGTGGCTGCCTGTCTCGCGGTTGCTTGGGCATATTCGGCTTACCTCAAGAGCAACCGCTACGTCATCACGAACGCTGGCGGCGGCACCATTTACAAGACTGACCAGCAGACCGGAAAGACGACAGTTTTGTATGAAGGCAAGGAGTTAGAGGTTCAGCAGTATGTGTTCGTCCAGCCGACACCAACGCCAGAACCAACGCCGCAAACTCCGGAAAGCACGGCCATTGCTCTGGCTCAAAGCGCGATCACTTTGGACAGCGTCAAGATCAACAGCTACTTCCTCTCAGAATGGCTCAAGCAACAAAAAGGTGAAATTCGCTTCGATGGCTGGGGAGCTAAGCAGGTCGATGACCAGACGTTTCTCGTAACATATACGGTTGTTCGCGACGGGAAACGCGAGGGAGTCCGCTTTGAGGTCAATCTCGCCGCGCAACTCGTCCGCAATGTGAAGGGCGACCCTGCGCTTGAGCAGAAATACTCAGACAAATGACCGTATAGGCCAAGTTGTTTGCGCCCCTTTGCTTTCCATCATTCGTGCAGATTGTGCCAGCGGCACGACCGTCAGGGCTGTGTGTGTAAACTCCTCCCCATCTGCATATCCTCTTCAAACCCATGTGACCCTTTCGGCGGAGGGGATTTGACTTTGGTTGAGAGTTTGACTGGTCGATGCTCGCGCCAGAGCCAGCGCAAAAAGCCCTCTCTCGTAAGCCCTCCACTTGTTTCCTCAAACCTGCGGCGCGACCTGTCTATCTGGTCTTGGGGCAGGTCAGCAAACTCGGGTTGCGCTCGGAGGGAGAGATACCACGCATCATCATCCTCGGGGTGAAGGGCGGCGATCATGCGGATGCGAAGGTCCTTTTCCGATGGAGATTTTTTCCCGGCGGCGAATCTCCTTGGTTCAGAAGAAGAAGGTAGCGAGGGGATTTTTTCTTCACCCTGCTGTTGGCAGCTTCCACTTACTGCTAACTGTTTAGAGTTAATACAGGGTGTCTCCTCCGCACACCTTCCGCGCTCGCTCTGGACACCTTCTTTGCCCGCTGTGGACACCTTCGCGCTCTCCGCTGCCAAAGTTTCCTGCTCATGCCGCTTGAGAAGAAAGATGTAGGAGTAACACCTGCCGCCGCGCTTGCCTCCCTTTTCCGCGATGGCAATTTCTCCGCTGGCGACCAGCCGCCTCCACGCTCGCTTGACGGCGTTCCATGAGTAGCCCGTTTCTCGCTCAAAGTCCTGCTGGGTGCATTGGCTCTGGAAGCGATGTTTGTGTGGGTTGCACCTCCACGCCAAGCAATCCAGAACCGCAAGTTCAACCGGGTTGCGGATGCGCTCGCGTGCCTCCCTCGCGTGTTTCACGGCTGGCCATGACATCACGCCACCCCCGTTCCGCTTCCCGATTTCGCCAGGGCCGCCTTCACTGTCGCAATCGCTGTCGCCTTGTCCCGGATGGGGAGAGCGTATTGCCGGAGTTGCCCGATCCCTCCAACGCTTCGCCCGACGATCTCCGCCTTGCGGTCGGTGAAGAACCGCCAGAGCCGGGGGTTTGATACTTGGAAGACATAGCAGCCGCCTCGCGTGAAGGCGCAGCACCGAACCGTTCCAACGCATCCCAGTTTATCGAACCACTCGTCCGAAGGGGGCTTGTAGGCCGTTTGGGGGTCATCTTGCGGCGGGGCTGACAATCCAGATTTGCCCTCTCTGTAAAAATCCGCAGAGGATATTGGGCTACACTGTTGCTGATGTGCGCTTATTTCGGGGTCACACTCCGCTTTCCCTCCCGCCAGTAGCGCCAAGACGATCTGGCGCATCTCGGCATCATCCCGGCAGGGGATAAGCCAAATCTGCAACCACGCTCCAACTAGAGCGTCTGCAAAAAGCCTCGCCCCCTTCCGCCGCCTCAGATTCTTGGCTAACGCGGGCCGCCGCACTTGGAAGGCAAAACGGTCATCATCAAACCGCCAGCCTTGCGCGTCATGCGCTCCGAATCGCCCGTCCCGGTCGCCGTCCAGCCAAAGGCTTGCGGGCAGCCGCCAGCCAGCCGTTAACTCGCTCTCCGCGTGCGGGCGTGTGCCAACGTGTGCGCGAGACAATCCTCATGCCGTGGCAGAGAGGGCAACCACGTTCTCGGGCGTCTTGTAGAGGGAGAGCTTCCTTGCCATGTCCGCCTTGTGGTCTTGGCTCAAGTGTCCATAGACCTTGCCGATAAGAACGCCCCCGTCAATGTGTCCTACCCATTCGGCAATGGTCATATGGGGGACGCCCGCCATAACGCACTTGCTGATGAACGTGTGGCGGAAGTCGTGGAAGCCAATGTGCGGAAGCCCCGCCTTCACCTTGGCGCGGCGGAGGGTTTCGCGGAGGTTGAGGGCGGGGCCGTCCTTCTTGCCCCGCTGGGGTGAGGGAAACACGAAAGCCGAGTCAGGGGGGCGAACGGCTTCCATCTCTCGGAGCAATTCAACCAACTCGTCCGTGGCGTCCACGTGCCGCGCCTCGTGGTTCTTGCTCAACCCGTCCGCGCCAATCGTGACCTTGCGCCCTTCGATGTTCACGTCCTGCCAGCGCACCCTTGCCGCCTCCCGTTCCCGTGCGCCGGTGAGGGCGAGGAAGCGGAGGAAGTTCCGCAGAAGGTCCGCGTTCTTGCTGGTCTCGGGCGTGAGGGCGTCGAGTAAGGCGCGGACCTGCTCATCCGAAAGGGCTTTTCGCTTGGGCGGTTCAGGCGGCTTGATCCACTTGACCTTGGGCAGACGGGAGACTTGTCCGCGCTCCTCGCAGAAGTTCAAGACCTGCATCAATGACCCCACGTAGAGGTTGACCGTGCGCGGGTTGCGGGGCTTGGCGATGATTGCCTCCTGCCGCTTGGTTGCCTTCGCCAAGGGACGCCCCGGCGGTTTGCGTCCCTCGGTGCCAAGTTTGTCCCTCTCCAAGAGGATCATCGCCTTGGTGATCTTGTCCACGCGGGTATCCCCGAGGCGTTCGATCCAAAACTTGAGATGCCCCGTCTCGCTTGCCTGTGTGGATGGGCGCTTGGCGAGATACTCGGGGGACGCCTTGTAACTCTTTATGGCATCTGCCAGTTTCGGGGCATGGCGAACCACCTGCAAAACGCCCTCGGAGCGCTTGGCCTTGAGCTTGCCGAGTTCGTCCTCCGCCTCGGCCGTGGTGTTTGCGGCCAGCCGCACCTTGCGTTGTGTGCCGTCCACCTGGAGTTGGGCATAGTAGCTGTCGCCCCGCTTCCAGAGGTTGCGGATCGGTTGTTTGCGCCGGTTGAGGACTTTGACAAAGCGGCGTTTGCGGGGAGTTGTGCCATGAGGTTTCATCGGGTAGGATAATAACCATGCCAATGACCAATTGCAAAGACTTTCTCATTGAATATGCGCAAACAATTGGCAGTCAATGATATAAACGACCCAGCCGGTGTGGCGAAATGGCAGACGCAACGGACTTAAAATCCGTTTTCGCGAAAGCGGAGTGAGGGTTCGAGTCCCTCCGCCGGTATTCGCGAAACCAACGAACGGCTGTGCCTCCCGCGGCTCAGGCCGTGACGGCAGCGGCTGAGCGGGTCACGGCGTGTTGCGGGCGGATCACGCTGTTGGTGTCGAAGGGGGGGCGGCAGATTGCGGGGGCCATCACGCTCGGGCAGAGATTCCGGTGGGCCACGAGTCCGAATGTGTCCAGGCCGGTGCCGTGGCCGTAAGGGCACGGTATTTTCGGACGACCAAGACAGACTGCGCGACCGCCGGGAACCCAGCTGGCTCACAGATCCAACTCAACCGGCGCGCAGCGCCTCGGGACTGCGGAAAAATTTTTCCCGGGTTTGGTTTCACGTCACCGCGCCTGCTCTGCTTCGCCGGTCATGGGGACGAACCGGACGGGGAGGACGGATTGCTTTTCGATCTGGTCGCCATGTTTGCGCAGGAGGATGAGTTCCTGGCTGAGTCCGCCGCCGACGGGAATGATCATGCGTCCGCCATCGCGCAATTGGGCCACGAGGTCGGGCGGGATTTTTTCCGGCGAGCAGGTCACGATGATGGCGTCGAAAGGCGCATGTTCCGGCCATCCGCGGTAGCCATCGCCATGACGCACGCGGGCGCTCTCGTAGCCGAGCCGTTCGAGGGTCTGCCCGGCCAGCTCGGCCAGTGGTTCGACAATTTCCACCGTGTAAACTTCGGCACCCATCTGCGCGAGGACGGCGGCCTGGTAGCCCGACCCGGCCCCGACTTCGAGGATCTTCTCGCCCGGTTGCGGCCGCAGGACTTCGGTCATGAAGGCCACGATGTAGGGTTGCGAAATGGTCTGGCCGTGGCCGATCGGTAGCGGGTAATCGGCGTAGGCCTCATCGCGCAGGCGGAGCGGCACAAACTCATGGCGGGGGACAGCACGCATGGCCGAGAGGGTGGCCGGGTCACGGACGCCGCGGGCTTCGATTTGTTCTTCGACCATAAGGTTGCGTCGAGTTTGCAGGTCGGGGATGGTCTCAGCTTCGCCGCAGCCGACGGGCAGAAGCACGCCGGAGAGCATCATCAGTGCGCTAGCCGAGCGCGGCATCCGCCTCCTCGGCTGCTTCCTCGCGCGGGGGTGTGCCTGCATGGGGGGTATGTTCGTGCCAGGCGCGGATCTCTGCAAGTTGCTCCAGCGATTCGACCGCCCCGAAGCGCCGCCGCAGCTCTCGGCTCGCCGGCATGCCGCGCGAATAGGCCATGAGCCTCGCCCGCATCGCATGCATGCCCTTCTGCGCGTCACGCCATCCGGGCAACTCTTGCCGGCAATGATCTTCGATCAAGTCCCAGCGGTCGGCCAGCACGGGGGCCGGAGGCGCGTTCTCCCCGGCGAAGGCGGCGCGGATTTCCGCAAAGATCCACGGGCTGGTCATGGCGGCGCGGCCGACCATCAGGCCGGAGACCGGCGCCTGGGTCCAACGCCGCAGGGCATCCGCGGCGCTGGTCAGATCGCCGTTGCCGACCACTGGAATCCCCACCCCCGC
>JBGSSV010000097.1:0-21204 GCA_041736875.1 Chthoniobacterales bacterium
TTTGTATTGCCACGAGGTGACCGGCAGGGCGGCGACTTTGGCGAGGATTTGGCGCGGATTGATCGCGTGGACGCCGGTCTTGGCGTTGCTGTCGCTGAGCACAGCCCACGCGGTTCCGCCCGAGGGCAGCGTCACCCCGACGAGATTGGTGGTGGTGAGGAACCTCGCCCCGCCGGTGGCTCGCACGGTGAAGGAATAGTCGTTCGTGGACGCAGTGGCCACGCTGAAGTCACCACTCCAGACGAAGGATCCAGTATTGGTCGCTCTCGAACTCGCCCCGGCGGCGAAGGTATCGGACGCGGTGGCTTCGTTGTCAAAGCCCCCCGGCACAGTGGCGTAAAGGCCCGTGGCATCATTGTTCTGACCTCCGCCAACGGTGGAGCGTTCCCCGCTGGCGATGTTGAATTGTCCCCCACCGACTGTGGCAGCCATGCCGACGGCGGTGTTGACATCTCCGCCGCCGACCGCGGCAGCGATGCCACCGGCCGTGTTGGCAAAGCCGCCGCCAACGGAAGCGACATCACTGATCGCCTTGTTGAACTGGCCGCCGGCAACCGTTGCGGAGGTCGCGCTGACCAGGTTCAACGAGCCCCCGCCAACTGTGGCGAAGGTGGCCCCCGCGCTCACCGCATTGCTGTAGCCCCCACCGATCGTGCTGAAATTGGCTCCACTGACAATCACATTGGTGAAGCCCCCGCCGATGCGCGCGTAAAGTGAGTTGTAGATCAGGTTGCGCTGGCCGGAACCGACCCCGGAGCCGGTGCTGGTGCCTCCCACGGTGTTCTGGGCTTGCGCAGAAACACAGAGCACCAGACCGATCACTCCGCAGCCGAAAATGACAATTTGTTTCATAAGCACGCAGTGATGTCCGTGCTGGGAGCCACTGTCAAGCCGTTCGGGTTGGCAAAATGTTCCCGCTGACGCGTTGAATATCCTCAATAGGGCCCAAAGCGGTCTGCGTCCGCGGTCGGACCCCGCGCGAAGCACTCCTCGCCTGCGGCCAATTCGTGGGGCATCTTGGCAAGACAGCCATGGCCGGCATGGCCGGGCGGCCTTGCACCGTCCTTTGGGCCTGAACAGACGGCGCGACCAGTCCTAGGGCGACGGCGGCAACTGGCTGAGGCGATCGTTGATCGCCTGCATCTGGGCCTTGAGGTCTGCAATCTCTGCATCACGCAGCTTCAGTTCGTGCGCACTGCGTGCATCGCGTTCTTTCAACTCCTCGACCAGCCCCTGGATCGCCGCGAGCGTCACGCCATCGGTGTCGAGCGTGGTGATCGTCTTGTCATCGTCGCCCCCGAGCCCGAAGGCCGCGTGGAAATCCTGGGCCATCGGCCCAATGTAGCGCCGGTTCAGGTCGTGCTTGTAATGCCAGGAGGTCACGGGCAGCGCCGCCACTTTCTTGAGCACCTCCCGAGCGTTGATCGGCTCGACGTCGGTTTTTGCATTGCTGTCGCTGAGCACGGCCCATGATGTCGCGCCTGAGGCGAGGATGGCACCGACCAGATTCGTTGCGGTGGTAATGAATCTCACGCCGCCCGCAGCACGTGCGGTAAAGGAATTGGCGTTGGTCGAGGTAGTGGGAAAGCCAGCATCACTGCCCCAAACGAAGGATCTCGAATTTGTTGCTTTGGCCTCGCTCCCGGCAGCAAATGAGTCGGTCTCGCTGGCCACGTTGTCGGAACCGCCTGGGACAACGGCGGCTAGCCCACTGGCGACATTCCCCCGCCCCGCGCCCACGAAGCCGAAGCTCTCGCTGTTTTCGATGTCCAAACCTCCGGCTTGGTTGTTGATCCCACTCACCACCGCTGAGGAAAAACCGTTCGCCACATTGCGCATGCCACTTCCTACGAAGGCCGATCGGCCATTGGCAACATTGCTTAATCCTGCAGCGATGGCCGCATTCGTGGCATTCGTGCCGATGACGTTGTAAGAGCCGCCTCCGACTGTGGCAAAGACGGCCGCGGAGCGCACCGCATTGCTATAGCCGCCACCGATTGTGCTGAAGTTCGCGCCATTGACGATCACGTTGGTGAACCCGCCGCCGATCCAAGCGTAGCTGGAATTGTAGATCAGGTTGCGATTGCCCGACCCCACACCGGAACTGGTGCCCACCACGGTGTTCTGGGCTTGGAGCGATGCGAGGGAGAGGAGCGCGAGGCTGCTTGCTGCGACGATGACTTTGGTTGGGTTTGTCATGCCGCGAAACTTCTGCCCGACGCCACCCCGCGGCAAGATAAATCGGCTGGCGCTGGAATGCTACCAAGGCGATGAATTTCCGGCGCTCATTCCATCGGCAGGCTACCGTCGTGAGGTGGCATCGGGCGGCAACCAATGATCCTAGAAAAAGCGTTGAGAGCCTATTATCCAGTAACAGCTAAAGTTTCGGGTAAAGTCTGGTCAGTTTGATTCGGGCGTCCTCGGTGGTAAAGCGCCAGTTAATCGGGGCACCACGCGTATTGCGATGCAGCTGCCAGGCGATGGTTTGGCGGCGCATGGATTCGATGTCCGGGATGCGGCGTCGCAGGCACTGGCCATTGAGGGCGCTGAGTTCGATTTCCGCGATGTTGAGCCAGCTTCCGTGTTTTGGCGTGTAATGGATTTCCAGGCGCTGGGCCAGTCGGCGAGCCTCCTCGGGCGGGAAGGTTTCATAGAGTGAGGCCGTGTCATGCGTGTTGAGGTTGTCCATGACCAGGCGCACCTTGATCGCCTCGGGGTAGCGCTCATCGAGCATGGCCTTGATGAAGCGAGCCCAGTCCTGCCGTGTGCGGCGTTCGGTGACTTCCACATGGCGGCGACCAGCCAGCGGCTCAATCTCGACAAAAAGCATGGCCACGCCATGTCGCACGTATTCGTGATCAACGATCTCTCCATGTCCCCGGGCCGCAGGGATCGGGGCATGAACCTCACCGATGAGTTGCTTGCTCGACTCGTCCATGCAGACGACGGGGAAAAGTGGATCGTAGGGCAGGTGATAAACGCCCAGCACGTCTTCCATCGCCGCGACGAAGGCGGCATTTCCATCGGGTGGAATCTTCCAGTATTTGCTCAGGTGAGGCTGCAACTCGTTTTTTTTAGCGAGCGCTGAACCGTCATGGTGGAAATGGAATTGACGATGTTGAGCTCGACGAGCTTGTCGGCCAGCAGTCGCACGGTCCATCGCTGGTAACCCTCCGGCGCGGGCGAGCAGGCCAGAGCGGTGAGACGCGCATCGAAGGCTCCATCAAAGGTGACTTCTCGTGGTTTGCGCGAGGCCTTGCGGGCCAGGGCCGCCTCTAACCCTTCCTCGACAAAGCGCTGCTTGAGGTGCTCCACCGTGCGCGAGGTCACCCCCAGCGCCGCCGCGACGTCGGCCACCTTCCAAGGAGCGCCAAACTCACCCGCATCGCACAAGAGCAGGGCGCGGGCGTAAATGAACTTTGCCGTGGGGGACTTGCCGCTGCGGGTGAGTCCGGTGAGTTGGGTGCGCTCCGCCTCCGTGAGGGTGACTTTGTATCGATTGGCCATGCCGGAGCAAAACCCCAAACGCGATCATTGGCAATACGAATAACATAGTGTTACAGGATACTATGGTTGAGGGAGGAGAGGCTGAGAGCAAATGACTTGTCGATGCAGGTGAACTCACCCCAAGCGTGAAGCAAGCCGATGAGGTAAATCTCTCGTGCTTGGCGGACTCCTGTTCTCATCCCCAACTTTCAACTACGGTTTCGGGATGATTCCAAATCAACTGCCCCCCGGCACGGGCTACTCCGACGGCGGCAACTTGCTCAGACGTTCGTCAATGGCTTGAAGGCGCTGCTGCATCGCGGCGTTCTGCGCCTTGATGACGGCATTCTCCGCACGAACGTCATTCAACTCCTCGACCAAACCCTGGATCGCCGCGAGCGTCACCCCGTCGGTGTCCATGGTGGTGATTGTCTTGTCATCCGAGCCCAGCCCGAAGGCCTCGTGGAAATCCTGGGCCATCGGGCCGATGTAGCGGCGCTTGAGGTCGTGCTTGTAGTGCCATGAGGTCACAGGCAGGGCCGCGACCTTGTGCAAAACCTCGCGGGCGTTGACCGGTTCGATGTCGGTTTTGGCGTTGCTGTCGCTGAGGGAGGCCCAGGCTGCGCCGTTAGAGGCGAGGATCACACCGTTGCTGGTGCCGGTGGACGCCGAGAGGAATCGCGCCCCGCCGGGTGCACGAACCGTGAAGGAGTTGGTGTTGGTAGAGGTTGTCTCGCCGGCGCTGGTCCCACTCCAAACAAAAGCGAAAGCGTTCGTGGCGACCGCATTATATCCGGCAGCAAAGGATGCAGCGCCGCCGGCCGTGTTGAAGATGCCGCCGGCCACGGTGGCGAAGTTGCCGCTGGCCGTGTTCAAATAGCCGCCGCCCACCGTGGCGCGGTCGGCACTCGCAGTATTAAGCTCTCCGCCAGCGACCGCGCTGAAGATTCCACTCGCGAGATTCGCGCTGCCACCGCCAACAGAAGCGTTCGTGTTGGTCGCTCTGTTGCCCACGCCCCCGGCCACGGTCGCGAAGGCCGCGCTGGCCAAATTCTGCGCCCCGCCGCCTATCGTGGCGAAGGTGGCCGCCGTGCTCACGGCGTTGCTGTAGCCGCCACCGATTGTGCTGAAGTTGGCTCCGTTGACGATCACGTTGGTGAAGCCGCCGCCAATCCAAGCATAGCTGGAATTGTAGATCAGGTTGCGATTACCCGACCCCACACCGGAACTGGTGCCCACCACGGTGTTCTGGGCTTGGAGGGATGCAAGGGACAGGAGCGCTGCGGCGCAGGCTCCGACGGCGGGCTTGAGTGCGTGAGACATGCGGCGGAATCTCGTCAACCCCACTGCGGCGGGCAAGAAAATTTTGGCCGGATGACGCGCTGTCTATCTCGCTGTCGCGGTTGACGACGGCGGACTCTCGCGAGTTTCGAGTCAGAGTCTGGCGCGCAAAGAAAAAGCTCCCGGCACAAACCAACTTGCCTCCCCATGCCCAAACCCCTCGGCGGCCGGGACGGCAGCCCTCCATCCTTCGCGGTGCTACAGCGTGGCGAGCCAGCCTTCGCGATGCCACGGCTTGGCGAGAGCCCGCGGTTGCGGCGGAAAAGACTAGGGCGCGGGTGGCAGAGAGTTGAGCCTCTGGCGGACTTCGCGCAATTCCGCCCGCATCTCCGCGATCTCGGCGTCGCGCTCCTTGAGTTCTTCGACCAGCCCTTGGATCGCCGCGAGGGTCACGCCATCCGCGTCCATGGAGTTGATCGTTTTGTCATCCGCACCCAGCCCGAAGGCGGCGTGGAAGTCTTGGGCCATCGGGCCGATGTAGGTCCGGCCGGGATCGTGCTTGTAGTCCCAGGCGGTCACCGGCAACGCGGCGACTTTGGCGAGGATTTGCCGCGGGTTGATGGGATGCACCCCGGTCTTGGCGTTGCTGTCGCTGAGCACGGCCCAAGCGGTGGCACTGGCCGCGAGGATCACGCCAGTCTCGCCCGACGCGGTCGAGATGAAACGCACCCCGCCGGGCGCGCGCGCCGTGAAGGAACCGGCGTTGGTGGACGTGGTGGCACCAAGAGCCCCGCCCCAGACGAAGGCCAGGCTATGGGAGGCGGTCGCGCTGTTGCCGGCGGCGAAGGACGTGCCCCCGCTGGCCGTGTTGCCGATCCCGCCCGGCACGGTGGCATTCTGGCCGGTGGCTGAATTGCTATTTCCTCCACCAACCACGGCCCAATCGGAACCGGCCGTGTTGAACTGACCGCCACCGACTGTGGCGTAAGGCGCCGAGGCCGAGTTCGCGGAGCCGCCGCCGATGGCGGAGTTGGTCCCCGAGGCGACGCTGCCGAATCCCCCGCCAATCGTTGAGGACCGTCCAGTGGCCGCATTGCCAAGGCCGCCGCCGACGGAGGCGCCAAAGCCGCTGGCCTCGTTGAAAAAGCCGCCGCCGATAAAGGTGTAAGCGCCATAAACCCGGTTACTGACTCCGCCGCCGATCGTGGCGTTGGTCGAGTTTGAGGAGACCAGATTGTTCGCGCCTCCGCCGATCGTGGCGAAGGTGGCACTGCTTACGCCATTGCTGTAACCGCCGCCTATCGTGCTGAAATTGGCCCCGGTGACGATGACATTGGTGAAGCCGCCGCCGATCCGGGCGTAGAGCGAGTTATAGATGAGGTTGCGGTCGCCTGAGCCGACGCCCGAGCCGGTGCTCGTGCCGCTGACAGTGTTCCCTGCTTGGAGGGATGAGGGGAGAAGGAGCACGAAACTGCAGGCTCCAACCAAAAGGCTGAAGGTAGCTTTCACCTGGCCCTTATCCTCCCGAGGGCTTCCACCGCGCAAGGCAATTCGTGGCGCCAGGCCGAGACAACCTCCCGCGCCAGGCCCGACAGCCGCGGCGGTCGGGGGCGGCCGCCTTCCCGGGCCAAGCATGCACTGCCTCGGGCGCAAAAGCAGGAACCACTGTCCCCCTCCGAATGGTTCCGGCGGCTAAGGGGCTGGGGGCAGGTGATCAAGCTTCTCGCTCAACTCCTGCAGACGGGCCTCGATAGCTTGGTCCCGCTCCTCAAGCCTCGCCCGCAAGCCTGCGTTCTCCGCACGAAGCCCGGCGATTTCTGCGCTGCGGTCGTTCATCTCCTCGACCAAGCCCTGGATGGCCGCGAGCGTCACCCCGTCGGTGTCGAGCGTGGTGATCGTCTTGTCGTCGTCGCCGCCCAGCCCGAAGGCCGCATGGAAGTCCTGAGCCATCGGGCCGATGTAGCGGCGCTTGAGGTCGTGCTTGTAATGCCACGAGGTCACGGGCAATGCCGCGACCTTCTTGAGCACCTCGCGGGCGTTGACCGGCCCGATGTCAGTCTTCGCGTTGCTGTCGCTCAGCACGGCCCAAGCGGTGGCATTTGGCCCGAGAATCGCACCAACCAAATTGGTCGCGGTGATGAACCTCGCGCCGCCCACGGCACGCACGGTGAAGGAACTGGAATTGGTCGAGGCCGCCCCCACCGAGGAACCGCTCCAAACGAAGGCAAGAGTGTTTGAGGCGACCGCCCCGAAACCAGATGCGTGGGAGAGATTCCCGCTGGCTGTGTTCCCCTCACCACCGCCGACCGTCGCGCCTGCCCCGCTAGCCGTATTGCCGTCGCCTCCGACCACTGTCGCGTTTGTCGCGCTAGCCGTGTTACCGAAGCCGCCACCCACCGTGGCAGCGATGCCGTAGGCCCTGTTGGCGAAGCCCCCGCTGACGGTAGCATGACGGTTGGTGGCTTCGTTCTGTCCTCCACCACCAACCGTTGCATACGCACCAGTGGCAAAGTTACGGAACCCCCCGGCAATCGTGGCTGCATCTTCGTTGGCCGTGTTCTCCTGGCCGCCGCCGATGGTGGCAAAGGTGGCGTTCGAGGTAGTGATCGCGTTGCTGTAGCCACCGCCGATAGTCGAAAAGTTGGCTCCGGTGGCAATCACATTGGTGAAGCCACCGCCGATGCGGGCGTAGAGGGAGTTCCAGATCAGGTTGCGTTGGCCAGAGCCGACGCCCGAACCGGTGCTGGCACCGCCCACGGTGTTCTGGGCTTGGGCTTGCGGGGCAAAACAGAGCGCCAGACTGAACGCTCCACAGCTAAGGATGAGGACTTGTTTCATATGCCGCGGAGTTGTGTTCCCTCGGCGCTGCGATGTCAAGGCACGTAGGGTGACAACATCTCGCCCGCCAAAGCGGTGAAGCATCACCGCACTCCAAGGCGGGCTGCGCCCGCAGTTGCGATGGCGTGTCAGACCGCGGAGCCCTGTTCCTCGTCAAAACCTATGGGGCCGGTGGCAGGTGACTGACCTTGTCGCTCAATTCCTTCAGCTTGGCCGAGAACTCGGCATCGCGCGCCTTGAGTTCGGCATTTTCAGCACGCACCTCACCACCAACCCCTTGATCGCAGCCAGCGTCACGCCGTCAGTGTCCAGCGTCGTGATGGTCTTGTCGTCCGCACCCAGCCCGAACGCCGCATGGAAATCCTGGGCCATGGGGCCGATGTAACGGCGGCTCAGGTCGTGTTTGTAATGCCATGAGGTCACGGGCAAAGCCGCCACCTTCCTCAGCACGTCGCGTGCATTGACCGGTTCGATGTCGGTCTTGGCGTTGCTATCGCTCAAGGAGGCCCAAGCCGCGCCGTTGGCGGTTAGGACCACCCCATTGCTGACGCCACTGGCCGCCGAGAGGAACCTCGCACCGCCCGGGGCGCGCACCGTAAAGGAGTTGGCGTTGGTCGAAATCGCACCCGCGGTGGAGCCGCTCCACACAAACGCGAGGGAGTTCGAGGCCAGCGCTCCATAACCGGAGGCGTGGGAGTAGCTGCCGCTGGCGGTGTTGCTGTAGCCACCGCTCACTGTGGCCGAAGTGCCGCTGGCCGTGTTGGTGGCCCCGCCGCTGACCGTGGCGAACTCGGCACCCGCAGTGTTGTAGAGGCCGCCGGCGACTGTGGCTTGGCCAGCTTGGGCCCGGTTCCCGTATCCACCTCCGATGGCAGAGGCATAGCCACTGGCGATGTTGAGGTAGCCGCCGGCCACCGTGGTGAGATCCTGACTGGCCAAATTCAACCCACCCCCGCCAATCGTAGAAAAGTTCGCGTTTGTGGTGTTGGTGTTGGCGAAACCACCGCCTATTGTGGACTTGAGGCTCATGACCTGATTTTGCTCACCACCGCCCACGGTCGCGAAGCTTGCGCCGGCCAAATTCTGCGAACCGCCGCCGATCGTGGCAAACGTGGCGCCCGTCGTCACCGCGTTGCTATACCCCCCGCCGATGGTGCTGAAGTTGGCTCCGTTGACAATGACGTTGGTGAAGCCCCCGCCGATCCAAGCGTAGAGGGAGTTGTAGATCAGATTGCGATTGCCCGCACCAATCCCGGAGCTAGTGCTGGTCCCGCTCACGGTGTTTTGAGCTTGGAGGGATGCGAGGGAGAGGAGCACGGCAGCGCAGGCTCCGCCAACTGGTTTGAGGAGTTGAGACATGCGGCGAAATCTCCTTAGCTCCGCCTCAGCGAGCAAGCACAAATTTTTCGCTGACCTGCGGTCAGCCGGCCGCAGTCATGTTGGAGGGCGGAAATCCCCGGCTGCCGCGTGCCCGTGGGTTATCCGCAGCCCGAAGGCCAACGGCTCGCCGGGAGTCTCACCCTCCGAGCAACTGTGTAGCAACGCGGGTTGGCGAAGCTATGGGGATGGCGGCTGATGATTGACTTTCTGAGTCAACGCCTCCAGGCGGGCCTCGAGGCCAGCGATGCGCGCGTCGCGTTCCTTGAGTTCTTCCACCAAGCCTTGGATCGCCGCCAGCGTCACACCGTCGGTGTCCAGCGTCGTGATCGTTTTGTCATCACTACCACCAAGCCCGAAGGCTGCGTTGAAATCCTGGGCCATCGGGCCGATGTAGCGGCGGTTCAGGTCGTGCCTGTAGTGCCACGAGGTCACCGGCAACGCCGCGACTTTCTTGAGCACCTCGCGGGCGTTGACCGGCTCGATATCGGTCTTCGCATTGCTGTCGCTCAGCGCCGCCCAAGCAGTCGCGTTGGAAGCCAGAACGGCTCCGATCAGGTTCGTTGAAGTGATGAAACGCACCCCGCCCGGAGCCCGGGCGGTGAAGGAGAAGCTGTTGGTCGAGGAGGTATCCACATCCACCGCACCTCCCCACACGAAGGAAAATCCGTTGGTGGCGATGGCCCGGTTCCCTGCAGCGAAGCTGTTCGATCCGCCGGCAACGTTGCTGCTGCCGCCGGGAATAGTGGCGGCAAACCCAATGGCTGCGTTGTTGGACCCGCCACCGACCGTGGCAAACTTGCTGACGCCCAGATTCGTGAAAGCACCCGCGCGGTTGTTGACCCCTCCCCCGACGGTCCCGAAGCTGTTGTTGGCGCTATTGTTGGATCCGCCACCGATGACCGACATGGCGGCGAAGGAGGTCTCGTTGTTGATGCCACCGCCGATGACCGAAAGGGTGCCATCAGCGCTGTTGCTCTGACCACCTCCAATGGTAGATGCAAAAGTGCCGAAAAGGGTTCTGTGCTCCAATCCTCCTCCGATGAAGATCGCCGAGCCCGAAGCCTCGTTGGACGCTCCCCCCGCCACCACCGAGCGGGCCTGGCTGACGCGGTTGGCCTGCCCACCCCCTATGGTGGCGAACTGGGCGTTCGACTCGACCAAGTGCCCGAAGCCACCACCGATGAAGCTGAAAGCTCCTTGGCTTGAGACCCGGTTGCTGAATCCTCCGCCAAGGTGGCATTGGTAGCGTTGGTGTTGATCAGATTGAAACTTCCACCCGCCACAGTAGCAAAAATGCTGCCGCCGATGATCGCGTTGCTAAAGCCCCCGCCGATCGTGCTGAAGTTGGCTCCACTGACCAGCACGTTAGTGAAGCCGCCACCAATAAACGAGTAGCTGGCGTTGAAAATCAGGTTGCGGTTGCCCGAGGCGATGCCCGAGCTGGTGCTCGTGCCGCTCACGGTGTTCTGGGCTCGGGCTTGCGGGGCAAAACAGACCGCCAGACAGCACGCTCCAAAGCTGAGGATGACCGTTGGGTTCATGACCACGCAGTGATGTCCGCGCGATCCACCGATGTCAAGACACGTCAAGTGACAATATTTAGCTCGGAAAAGCGGTGATGAATCACCGCAGTCCAAGGCGCCCTGCGCGCGCGGTTTCGTCGGTGGTTTCGGTCATTTCATCGGGAGGGCGAGCGGCCTCGCGAGCCTTGGGCCATGCGCGGCCGCGCGGAGAGGAAAAACTCCCGGCGCGGGCGGAGTTACCTCCTCACGCCCAAGGCCCACGGCGGCCGGGGACGGCCGCCCTCCAGCCTTCGCGATGCTACGGCTTGGCGAGCCCGCGGTTGCGATGGTGTGTCGAACCGCGGCGCCCTGTTTCTCGGCAAAACCTAGGGAGTCGGTGGCAGGTGACTGATCTTGTCGCTCAATTCCCGCAGACGGGCCTCGATGGCTTGGTCCCGCGCCTCCAGTTTAGCCTTGAGTCCGGCGATCTCGGCGTCGCGCTCCTTGAGTTCCTCGACCAATCCCTTGATCGCCGCGAGCGTGACGCCGTCGGTGTCCAGCGTGGTGATCGTCTTGTCATCATCGCCGCCCAGCCCGAAGGCCGCGTGGAAGTCCTGCGCCATGGGTCCGATGTAGCGGCGCTTGAGGTCGTGTTTGTAATGCCATGAGGTCACGGGCAGGGCGGCGACCCTTTTGAGCACCTCGCGGGCGTTGACCGGTTCGATATCGGTCTTGGCGTTGCTGTCGCTGAGGGCGGCCCAGGCGGTGGCCCCGGCGCCGAGAGACACACCGACAAGGTTCGTGGTGGTGATGAAGCGGACCCCGCCCTGCGCGCGCGCCGTGAAGGAGTAGTCATTGGTCGAGGTGGTCACCACGTTGAAGTTTCCGTTCCACACGAAGGATCCGGTATTGCTCGCTTGCGCGCGCGCGCCGGCCGCAAAGCTGTCAGGGGCAGTAGCCAGATTCTCGTAACCTCCCGGAACGGTTCCATAACTGCCGGCCGTGTTAAGTTGACCGCCTCCCACGGTGCCAAGTTCGCCGTTGACCGTGTTGGCCGAGCCCCCAGCCACCGTGGCGTTCGTGGCGCTGGCCGTGTTGTCAGAGCCCCCGCCCACCGTGGCGCTCGTGGCACTGGCCGCGTTGTCATAGCCCCCGCCTACCGTGGCGCTCTGACCGCTGGCCGTGTTGAGCCAACCCCCGCCCACCACCGCGTAAAATGAGCTGGCCGTGTTTTCAAAGCCCCCGCCCACCGTGGCGTTCGTGCCGCTGGCCGTGTTGGTGAAGCCCCCGCCCACCGTGGCGCCCGTGCCGTTGGCCGTGTTGGTGAAGCCCCCGCCTACCGTGGCACAAATTCCGCTGGCCGTGTTCCTGACGCCCCCGCCCACCGTGGCACGCTGTCCGCTGGCCGCGTTGCGCTCGCCCCCGCCCACCGTGGTCTCGTTATCGCTGGCTGAGTTGTTGATACCCCCGCCCACCGTGGCATGGAATCCGCTGGCCGTGTTCCCGTAGCCGCCGCCGACCGTGGCGGCCCCGACGCTGGCCGTGTTGGAGAAGCCCCCGCCTACCGTGGCGTTGCCGACGGCCGTGTTGGAGAAGCCCCCGCCCACCGTGGCGTAAAGACCGCTGGCCCTGTTGAGGGCCCCGCCGCTGATGGTGGCAAAGGTGGCGTTCGAGGTGGTGATCGCGTTGCTGTAGCCGCCACCGATGGTCGAAAAATTGGCTCCGTTGGCGATCACATTGGTGAACCCGCCCCCGATCCTCGCGTAGAGGGAGCTCCAGATCAGATTCCGGGCTCCGGAACCCACACCGGAACCGGTGCTGGCACCGCCCACGGTGTTCTGGGCTTGGAGGCTCGCGAGGGAGAGGAGCGCAAAACTGCACACTCCGACGAGAATGAGTTTGGTCGGTTTCGACATAGGGCGGAATTTCGACCTGAGGCTACCCGGCGGCAAGGCAATTCGCCCGCCGGAAAAACTTCCTTCGAGGAGGGCGGTCGCTTTTCTCGCCGTAGTCGATCGCGCGAGTAATCGCGAAGGCGGGTCCCCGGCCACTGCTGGCCCGTGCAAATCCAAGCGCCCACGGCCCACGGCTCGCTGGGACCGTCGCCCCCGCAAGGGAGGATAGAACGGTCGCGGACCGACGACCTACGGGGCCGGCGGCAGGTGGCTGACTTTTTCCGTCAAATCCTGCAGCTTCGCCGAGAACTCCGCGTCGCGGGCCTTGAGTGCTGCGTTCTCGGCCCGAAGCGCCGTGATCTCGGCATTGCGGTCCTTCATTTCCTCCACCAAGCCCTGAATCGCCGCCAGCGTCACGCCGTCGGTGTCCAGCGTGGTGATGGTCTTGTCGTCCGCTCCGAGCCCGAACGCCGCATGGAAATCCTGCGCCATCGGGCCGATGTAGGTGCGCGCTGGATCGTGTTTGTATTGCCATGAGGTCACCGGCAGGGCGGCGACCTTGGCGAGGATTTGACGCGGGTTGATTGCGTGCACCCCGGTCTTGGCGTTGCTGTCGCTGAGCACGGCCCAGGCGGTGGCGTTGGCTGCGAGGATGACACCCGCCACGTTGGTCGCCGACGAAATGAATCTCACCCCTCCCGGGGCCCGGGCGGTGAAGGAGTTGGCGTTGGTCGAAATCGCACCCGCAGTGGACCCACTCCAGACAAAGGCGTGGGAGTTCGAGGCCAGCGCCTCATAGCCGGAGGCGTAGGAGTAGCTGCTGCTGGCGGTGTTGTTTTGGCCACCACCCACCGTGGCGGAGATGCCGCTCGCGGTGTTGCCAAAACCACCACTGACGGTGGCCGAGCTGCCGCTGGCAGTGTTGTAGGCACCTCCACTGACCACTGAATAGAGATTGCTGACATTGTTGAAAAAGCCCCCCCCGATCGTGGTGGTCGTTCCGTTCGCCGTGTTCTCCTGGCCGCCGCTGATCGTGGTGACCAATCCGCTCGCCGCGTTCTG
This sequence comes from Chthoniobacterales bacterium, assembly GCA_041736875.1. Lineage (GTDB taxonomy): Bacteria > Verrucomicrobiota > Verrucomicrobiia > Chthoniobacterales > JACTMZ01 > JACTMZ01. The sequence continues at coordinate 13,445 of JBGSSV010000097.1, forward strand.
CGCCCCTCCACCGACCGTTGTGGAACCTCCACTGGCTGTGTTGTCGAAGCCGCCGCCAACAACAGCATAGCCGGCGGTGGCCTGGTTAAGCTGGCCGCCGCCGATGGTGGCGAAGATCGCCCCCGTGCTCACCGCATTGCTGTGGCCACCGCCGATGGTGCTGAAGTTGGCGTCGTTGACAATCACGTTGGTGAACCCGCCTCCGATGCGGGCGTAGAGCGAGTTCCAGATCAGGTTGCGGGCACCGGAGCCGATGCCCGAGCCAGTGCTGGTGCCGCCCACGGTGTTCTGGGCTTGGAGAGACGCGAGGGACAGGAGGGCGAGGCTGCTGGCCCCGAGGATGAGCTTGGTGTGGCTTGGCATGAGGCAAAAGCTCCCCGTCTCGCGCCCGGCGGGCAAGAGTTTTCTTCTGGCCGCCTTGATCCTACCCGACATCTCCCGGAGCGCGGGGCGAGCGGCCGCCGCATCGCGCTTGCGAAACAACGAGGGGAGGACAGACTCGGGAACATGGGAGAAGAACTGCCGGTCCCGGCCGCGGCGGCGGAGAAGAAGTTCGCCATGGGTCTGTCCGTGGCGGTCGGGCTCCTGCTCCTCCTGCTCAAGGCGGTGGCCTGGTGGTGGACCGGGTCGACGGCCATCCTGAGCGATCTCGGCGAAAGCGTAGCCCACATCGTGGCGGTGTGTTTTGCGGCCTACAGCCTCTGGCTTTCGCTGCGCCCGGCCGACGCCAACCACCTCTACGGGCACGCCAAGATCAGTTTTTTTTCCGCCGGGTTCGAGGGCGCGATGATCATGGTGGCCGCTTGCTACATTCTCTACGAGGCGGTCGGGGCGGCGATGCGCGGGCCGACCCTGGCACACCTGCCGGTCGGTCTGGCCCTCACGACCACCGGGGTCGTCGTGAATGGCACGCTGGGGTGGTATTTGCTCCGCACCGGGCGGAAACGCGGATCCATCATTCTCGAGGCCAACGGCCACCATGTGCTGACCGACTGCTGGACCAGCCTCGGGGTGCTGGTGGCCCTTGCGTTGGTCATGCTTACGGGCTGGCTCTACTGGGATCCGATTTTCGCCATCGCAGCGGCCCTCAACATTCTCGTCGCGGGGGCGCGCTTGATCCACCGGAGCATCAGCGGCCTGATGGACGCAACCGATCCCGAGGTCAACCGCCTGATCGGCGAAATGGTGGCGAGGGAGACAGGACGCCGCGGCGTGGCGCATCACAATCTGCGGCATCGCAACATCGGCGACGCGCATCTGGTCGAGTTTCACCTGACCTTTCCGGACAACACCCTATTGCGCGACGCGCACAGGGTGGCGACAGAGATCGAGGATGCGCTGGAGCGCGAAATCAAGCCGGCCGCGCAGGTCATCACGCATCTGGAGTGCGAGGGCGACCATGAAAGCGGCGGTGAGGCAGCGGCCCGCTGAGCCAGCGGGCCCTACCGGTGGGAGAGAGACCGTTCGGCGCGGGCGGCGAGGTATTCGCGGGAGAGGCGGACGTAGCGCAGGGCCCAGTTCTTGATTTCGTCCTGCTCGGCGGCGGAGAGGGTGCGGACGATTTTCGCCGGGGTGCCGAGAACGAGGGAGCCCGGCGGGATCTCCATACCCTGCTTGACCGTGGCGTTGGCCCCGATGATCGAGCGCGTGCCGACTTTGGCGCCATCGAGCACGATCGCTCCCATGCCGACGAGGACTTCGTCGCCGATCTCGCAAGCGTGAACGATGGCCTTGTGGCCCACGGTGACGAGGCGGCCGAGGGTGGCAGGCAGGTCATCGGCCACGTGGACGACGGCACCGTCCTGCACATTCGACTGCGGTCCGATGATGATCGGCGCGACGTCGCCGCGCAGCACGGCCTGGTGCCAGATGCTGGCCTCGGGGCCGACTTCCACGTTGGCCACGACGGTGGCATCGTCCGCGACGTAAGCATCCGCCGCGATCCGCGGGGCCGTGCGGATGTTGCGCGTGATGGTGGCGATGAACTTTCCCGGCGCCCCGAACGTCTGGTGGTTCATGCCACCAAACGCGCTCCGGGGCTTCGTGCTGTCAAACCAAAAACCATCGAAAAAATCCACCACGGCCCGCGAATCCGCATTGACACTGGGTCCGCGATGGATGAAAAGCGCGTTTGTCGCAACGACACAACTCACCAAAACCTGCATCCCAACTCATGAACAAAGTCAAACTCATCGAATCCGTCCAAAAAGAACTCAACAGCACGAAGGCCGACGCCGAGCGCGCGGTCAACGCCGTGGTTGACGGCATCAAGTCGCACCTGAAGAAGAGCAAGATCATGCAACTCGTCGGTTTCGGCACCTTCAAGGTGGTCAACCGCAAAGCCCGCATGGGCGTGAACCCGAAGACGGGCGAGCGGATCAAGATCAAGGCGTCGAAAGCCGTGAAATTCGGCGCGGGCAAAGATCTCAAGAGCAAGCTCTAGTCAATTTCCCCCCACCAAGAGGAAACCCGTTTTGCCTGTAGGCGGAACGGGTTTCCTTATTTTTTGGTCGTGGGAACGGCGGGAAGCGGGCAGAATCTTCCCCGATGAAAAAGCCCCTACGTGTTGCAGTGACCGGCGCCGCCGGTCAGATCGGTTACTCCATTCTTCCCCGCCTCGCCAGCGGCCAGGTTCTTGGCGCCGACCAGCCGATCATTCTCCAGCTGATCGAGATCGAACCGGCCCTCCCCGCGCTGGGCGGGGTGGCCATGGAATTGCAGGACGGCGCTTTTCCGCTCCTCGAGGGTATTGAAACCACGAGCGACCTCGACCGCGGGTTCGACGGCGTCAGTTGGGCGCTGCTCATCGGCAGCGTGCCGCGCAAGGCCGGGATGGAGCGCAAGGATCTGCTCGGGATCAACGGCAAAATCTTCATCGGCCAGGGCCGGGCGATCGAAAAAAACGCGGCGGCCGACGTCCGCATTCTCGTGGTCGGCAACCCCTGCAACACCAACTGTCTCATTGCGATGAACAATGCGCGAGCCATCCCGGCGGACCGGTGGTTCGCCATGACCCGGCTGGACGAGAACCGGGCCAAGTCGCAGCTCGCGCAGAAGGCCGGCGTGCCCTGGCGGGACGTGACGAACATGACGATCTGGGGCAACCATTCGAACACGCAGTTCCCCGACTTTTTCAACGCCCGCATCGGCGGCAAGCTCGCCCCCGAGGTCATCACCGACCACGCCTGGCTGGAGGGCGAGTTCATCAAGACGGTGCAGGAGCGCGGCGCAGCCATCATCAAGGCCCGCGGCATGTCGTCCGCCTTCTCCGCCGCCCACGCGGCGATCGAAACGGTGCAGAGTCTCAATGCGAACACCCCGGCGGGTGACTGGCACAGCGTGGCGCTTTGTTCCGACGGCTCCTACGGCATCGAGCCCGGGCTGATCTGCGGGTTCCCGGTCAACAGCCAAGGCGGGAAGGCCTCGATCGTCCAAGGCGTGCCGATCAACGATTTCGCGCGCAAGCTGATCGACCGCTCGGTCAACGAACTCAAGGAAGAGCGGGTGATGGTGTCCGAGTTGCTGCCGAAGTAGGCGCAGCGGCTGGGTGCCTGGAGGGCGAGCGGCCTCGCGAGCCGCAGTTGGCTTGCCGTGCGGGGGCCCACTTGCGACGGCGGCCGGGGACGGCCGGCCTCCCCAGCATGGATCAGGCCGCGGGGGCGGGTTTGGCTTTCTTCGGCTTGCGGCTCAGCTTTTTGCTCTTGCGCGTGGTCAGCTCGGACTTGTGGAAGGCGAGGACAAACATGGGAGGAATGTTGCCAAGGAAATATTCCACCTCGCAGGCGGCGAACATGCGCCCGTGGCCGCGGAGTTCCATGGTCACCTGGTAAACGATGAAGAGCCCGTCGGCCGTGAGGCCGTTGTGGACAGCGTGGAGAATTTCTTTTTTCTTCGGCGGCGGGATGTAGCTGAAGGGGATGCCGGAGACGACGTAGTCGGTGTGGGTCAGGCCAAGCTTGTGCAGTTCCTCCTGGAACCCCGCCGCGTCGGACTCGCAAATGACAACCCGCGGATCCTGCCCGAACTGGTTGCGCAGATGCTCGGCCAGATGGGCGTCGAGTTCGAAAACGAGCAGGCGGGCGTCCGGCGCCATGCGGGAGAGCAGCTCGCGGGTGATGCAGCCCTCGCCGCCGCCGAACTCGACGAAGGTTCGGGCCTTGGCAAAATCCATGGGCCGGAGCACCCGGTTGATCAGGGCTTTGGAGCTGGGAAGCACGTAAGCGACCTGTTTTGGACGGGCCAGAAAACGGCGGAACAGGATGGCGCTCATGCGTCAGGGGATGCTAGGAGTCTTGGCCATGCGCTGGCAAGCCCAAGCTGAAAGAGAATGGGCATGACCGCGCCCCGCTCGGTCGGCATGGCGGTCTGCGTCGCGCTGGTTGTGGCTAACATGGTCGGCACCGGCGTCTTCACCAGCCTGGGGTTCCAGTTGGTGGAAATCACGGCGCGCCCGGCCATTCTGCTGCTCTGGCTGCTCGGGGGTGTGCTCGCCCTCTGCGGGGCGTTGTGCTACGCCGAGCTCGCGGCGGCCCTGCCCCGCTCCGGCGGCGAATACCATTTTCTCGGGCGGATCTACCACCCGGCGGTCGGGTTCATGGCCGGTCTGGTTTCGATCATCGTCGGTTTCGCCGCGCCGGTGGCGCTGAGCGCCATGGCTTTCGGATCCTACTTGCAGGGTTTGTTTCCCGCGGCTCCAGCCGGCGCTTCCGCGGTGGCCATCGTCGCGCTCGTCACGCTTGTCCACCTGCGCAGCCTCCGGGTCAGCAGCATTTTTCAGGTCACCTTCACGCTGCTGAAGATCAGCCTCGTTGTCTTTCTGTCCTTTGCGCTCTGGCGCGCCCCCGAAACGGATGCAACCGCGGTCGGGCCTTGGGCTCACTTAATTTTCAGTCCGCCGTTCGCCGTTTCGCTCATGTTCACCCTCTACGCCTACTCGGGATGGAACGCGGCGACCTACATCCTCGGGGAGGTCCGCGCCCCGGGGACAGTCATTCCGCGGGCCCTGTTCATCGGCACGCTGTTGGTCATGGTGCTCTATCTCGCCCTAAATTCCGCCTTTCTGCATGCCGCGCCGGTCTCGGCGTTGGCTGGGCAACTGAACGTCGCCCAAGTCGCGGCGGAGAGCGTGTTGGGTGCGGCCGGCGGAAAGCTGGTCGCCGGCGTGATCGCTCTCGGCCTCATCTCGGCCCTCAGTGCGATGGTCTGGGCCGGCCCGCGGGTGGCCATGGTCATCGGCGAGGACTATCCGGCGGTCTTCGGCCTGCTGCGCCGCCGCACGGCCGCGGGCATTCCCGTGGTCGCGGTGCTGGCCCAAGGCGCGCTGAGCCTCGGGCTGCTGCTGACCTCAACCTTCGAGCAGGTGCTGGTTTACACCCAGTTCGCGCTCCTGGCCTGCAGCTTTTTGACCGTGCTCGGCCTGATGGTTCTCCGGCGCACGCAACCGGCGTTGGCCAGGCCGTTCCGCACTCCGCTCTATCCCCTCACCCCGTTGCTGTTCCTCGGGATCAGCGGATTCGCCATGGCCTACACGGCGACGGTGCGCCCGGTCGAAGCACTCCTCGGGGCGTTGACGCTGTTGGGTGCATTGGGGGTTTACCGTCTCGTGGCCCCGCGCAACAATGCTGGCGAGGCATGAAAAACGGACTCCTTCTCCTCGTCGCGCTGTTCGCCCTGGTCCCGGTCGCAGGTGCGCAGGGCATCGCGCCGACCGAGTTGGCTGCCTTTCTCGCCGGACGCACCCTACCCCCGACGAGCCCGCTGGCTGCGTTGCAGCAGTCGGCGGAATACCAGGATCATGCGCGGCAGTATGCGGCCCAATGGTTCCGCTATCGGGAGATGTATTTCGATCCGATGCGGGCGTGGTCGGCGGCCGAGTTGGTCCCGCGCATCGGCGAGTCCGCGCAGGTCACGTATCTGTTCGGCGGCCCGGACCTGATCAGCGCGCTCGGACTTTTTCCCGCCGCGCGCCTCTATGCCCTCGGCGGACTGGAGCCAGTCGGACGATTGACCAACCCGCTGACCCTTCCGCCGGAGGAGCTGCACGCGAGTCTGGCCATGCTGCGGAAGTCGACCGAGGTGATCATGAACTTCAGCCATTTCATCACCAAGGACATGAAGGCCGAGTTGGCCGCGTCGCATTTCCAGGGGGTGTTTCCGATCATGCTGGTTTTTCTTTCCTTCACGGATGCGGGCATCGACTCCGCCGAGCGCCTGACCTTGCGGCGCGATGGCACGCTGGCGCCGGGCGAGACGGCGGACGGGCAAGCGGCGCTGCGTATCGTCTTTCGCGCCTCGCCCGGCCAACCTCCGTCGGAGGCCTACTATTTCTCAGCCAACGTGGCGGACAGCGCTTTGAAAACCAACGGTGCGTTGCTCGACTGGCTCGCGGCGCGCGGACCGTCCACCGGCTACCTCAAGGCGGCGTCGTATCTGCCGCATGAAGGAGGTTTCACCCGGGTGCGGGATTTCCTCCTCGGCCACTGCCGCGCCATCGTGCAGGACGACTCGGGCATTCCATTGTCAGTCTTCCGGTCCCGCGGATGGCAGGTCATGTTTTTCGGCCAATACACCACGCCGCTGGACATCTTCACCAAATACGACCAGCCCGAGTTGCGCGGGATCTATGGGTCGGGCGGCGGATTTGCCCTGCCCTTCGGCTTCGGCTACCGCTGGCAGAAGGGTGCGTCGACGCTGCTGCTGGCCCTCCCGCCCGGCGAAGCTCCCCGGGCCCTGCCGGCACCGGCCGGGGTTGCGCCCTGAAAATTTTCAGCCCCCGAAGAGCGCCGCGAGAAAAGCGGCGTCGCTGTAGCCCGGGGCGTGGCCGAAGCGGATGACGGCCAGATCGCGGGAGGGCACGACGTAGACGCGCTGACCACGGGTGCCGATCATGGCGACCAGATCGGAAGGGGCCCGTCGGCTCAGGCAACCCTGTTGCCAGAATGACGGCTGGTGGGCCCGGCCGATGACGTTCTCAACGCTTATTTCCTGGGGACCCGGGGAGGCGGCTCCGCGATTGAGCCAGAAGCCGAGGGCATACATGCGATTGGCGGGCGTGCCGGAGGCAAGAAGGGCGCGGACCTGCTCCGGCCATTTGCCCCGACCCAAACCCCGTAGCACCTCGCGCGCGGCCGGCAGCAACTCACGCGGCATCATCCTCGCCCCGGTGGAAAAAAACGGGACCCCGCGGCCATCGCGACGCCAGCGGGCCAGAACCGTGGAGTCCGCACCGGGAACAAAGCGCCGGAGCCAAGCATCGAGGGAGGAGGCCCGGAGCCGGCGGATTTCCTCCGCCAGAACCTCCCAATGCGAGGCCCCGTAAACAAACAACCGCGGCACCCCGGCGGCAGCGAGTCGACGCAAGACCGCCTCCTTGTCCCGCAGGCCGGTCGAGTAAAACTCCTGCTGGGCCGGAGCCAGCCCGGAGGTCTGGTTGAGCAACTCGGCCAGGGCGACTCCGCGCGCGGGGGGGAATTCGACCGGTGAGGCAAGGGAAAGTCCGCCGCTCTGCGCGTTCCGAAAGACCCCGATGGCGACGAGGCTTTTGGTGATGCTGAAGACCCGGGGAGCCGAGGCCGAGCCGCGTTCGTAAACCACCTTCCCGTCCTGCCAGACGAGGAGCGCCGTCTCACCGCGCGTGGCGGAATAGGCCGCCGCCCGCTCGATCGCCGCCGGATCCATGCGCTGTCCGACCGATGCGTTGGCCACCACGGCCAGAGCCGCCAGCGCGGCGAGAAGCTTCATCGCCCGGCCCGGTGCCGTCC
>JBGSSV010000109.1:0-9165 GCA_041736875.1 Chthoniobacterales bacterium
CTGTATCCTGCCAGCCGATTTGGGAATAATTGACAACGAGTTGAGAAACTCCTCGTCCGGCACCCCGCTCTGCACGCCGCCGGCATAGCGGCTGCAGGCTCTGTGCCTCAGGCTTGCAGGTAGAGGAATGACGCCCCGGCGAGGGCGCCCCGCGATTGAACGCGAGGCCGCCCTGTCTGCTGCCATAGAGGACTTACGCCGCCGGGCGCCAAAGTCTGGATCACGGCCGCACCACGTCGAGTTCGGCCATGATCGGGAAAGATGCGGAGGAGTAGACTTTGCTGTCTTTGGTCCACTCGATCTCGCCCACGCAGGGCAAGCCCTCGTTTTTCTCTTGGTCATCGAGCCAAGCCTCGACGATCTCGCGCTGCTGCGCGCCAGTCGCGGCGGTGATGAGATAATAGGGATCGGCCTCGGTAGTGACCACCGCGGGAGCTGCATTGGTCTGGAAGACCAGTGCCTCATCGGCGTTGTTGACCGGGCGGATGATGAAGCGGATTTTGGTCGGTGCCAGGTCGAAGGGCACGTTGTCCGCGCCTACGAAGAACACAGGGAATGCCAGGGCGTCACCCAGCTTGATGCGGATGCCGTTTGTCCCCATGAGCGTCGACTCGACTACCCGCGTGCGGGCCAGCACCTGCAGATCAATCATGTCCCACCGGGCCATGATCCACGGGATGCGGTTCTGCGGGGTGACGGCGGGCGGCGTGGTCCCAGGCTTACCGGGGCGGATGGTGAAGGTGATGAGAGCCGGGAGGCTGGCAGACTTGCCGGGAGCCGTCGCGGCAATGCTGGCAATGAACCGGCCTTCGATGGTCGGTGCTCCACTCAGGAGCCCCGAGGAGGCATCCAGGGTGATGCCCGGGGGCAAACCCGTGGCGGACCACGTCGCAGGGGCGGGTTGCGAGATCAGAGCCAGAGCGAGCTGTTCGCCGACATCGTAGGTTAGGCCGTTATTGAGCCAGCCTGGATTGCTCACGATGACCGTCTTGTCCCCCGTGCCAGCCGAGTTGGTGATGGTCAGATCAATGACCACGGCGGCGGTGTCGGAATCGGCCGTCCGGGTCGCGGTGAGCGCCACGCTGGCGGTGCCGGCGGTCGTGGGCGTGCCGACGAGGACATAATCCACTCCGGGCGGGAATTCAATCCCCGCCCCAGCATCCTCAACGGCCACGACGGCGAAGCCCGCAGGAGCACCGGAATCGATGGCCCAAGTCGCCGGGTGGGACGCCAGGAGCGGGATCCGCGCCGTCTCGCCGACCAGCAACCGCAAAGCTTGGTTGCTCGCGGTAAAGGTGCCGCTCGTGGCCGGGGTGTCGAAGATGATGGTCGGGGACAGAGTGACGGGAGCGCCTTCGGCGAAGGCGTAGCCTTTGAGGCTGGTAGGCAGACGCCGATCAAGACTGCCGGCCTGCCCCGGCAAGAAGATGAAGTAGTTGTAGGTCGAGGCGACGATGGTGCCGGTTTTGAGGTCTAGCTGGGCGCGGTGAGTTTCTTCCGGGCGCAAGGTTGACGGTACCAAAGCCACAAGATCGCTGTGGCTGAAGACGACGGGAACGGGAACGGACTCCGCGAAGCGGATAAAGATTCGCCCGTCGGGAAGTGTTGCCGTGCGGTTCATCACGCCGGTTCCCCAGGCGGGCAACTCGAACTGATCACCGTCGACAATGAGAGGCCCAGACAGAACGGCGGCCACGGCACCCGGCACGGTGAGGCTGAGGGTGGCAGCGCTGCTTTCCTCGGTGGCACTCTTGACCTTGACCGAGAGGGCGACGGTCTTATTCGCGACGTCGGGCGTGGTCCATGTGCCCAGAAGGACGTCCATCGCGAGGGTGGCGCCACGGGGCAGCCAGGTGACCGCTCCGCCGACGGTCAGCTCGACGGCATGCGTGGTCGCTTCGGTGTTGTCCCAAGTGATGCGGCCGAACACTTGAAAAGTGCGGGGACCCCATGGGCGGCCGTCGGCGGCGACTTGGTTCGGACCCATCACCCGGAACATGCGGGTGACGGCGAGGCCTGTGGGTGCGGTGAGTGGCATAGTGTTGCTTTGGTTAAGAGATCAGGGCTTTGAGAGTGAGCGGTTCGGATTTGAAGCGGTCGTTGATGGCCTTTGCCGCGTCCGCGGTCGCGGGCGCCGCGCCCATCTGCAGATAGACCTGGCCGAGCGGCTGGCCCATCGGATCGCTCCAGTTCTCCAGATCGAAGCGCGAGACCTCGGCGCGCAGGATGAAGCTCGTCGACGACGGAGCCGGGGCCGAGGTGGCGTTGCCGTAGATCGAGCGGTAAGCGGCGAGGTCGCCATTGGCCGCACGGTCCACGATCACGCCGAACGAATGCACCATCCCCGCCCGCGTGAGACTGATCTTCTGCTCGAAGAGCAACTGCTCCGCACCTTCGACCTCATCCCAGGCGATGCGCTCAATGTTCGGGGCCGACCCGAAAGCGCTTTCCGGGAGAGGCACACCCTTACGCACGCGCATCATGTAGCTGCCGCGCAGCTCCGGTCGCTCCGCGATGAGTGCCAAGAGAAACGACCAATCCACCGTCAACGCCCGCCCAGGGGCGAGCATCTCGGGCGTCACCGCCAGCTCCCACAGCACTCGATTCATTTCGAGCGGATAGTAGGCGTCGGTCCCCTGGGCCTGCTCGGCCGGGTAGTAGTAGTAACCGTCGCCGATGACAAAGGGGCCATCCGCGGAAGTCAGCGTGCGACCCCGGCGCAAGCGGTCGCCGGGAGCGTAGACACGGGAGCCACTGGACATACCGGTCACAAAGCCCGGCGCATCGGCGGCGGGATCGAGAATGATCTCGGCATCGGGCTCGAAGACGGGCACGGGATCCGCACTGATCGCCCGGGGCAAGGGCGGGAGCAAAGACTTGTCGCCGCGTTTGACCGTTGCCGGGAAGACATCGGCCAGCGGTGCCAGGCTGATGAATCCTTTCCACCCCGCGCCGCTCTCGCTCGTCCCGATCCCCGGAATGATCAGCTTGTCGAGCAGATCGTCCACGTCCGCCTCCAGATTCGACAGCCGCGCCTCCAGGCCATCGATCTCGCTAACCGGGTGCGTGTGCCCGCTCCACTGCGAGGCCGGCACCGCGCCAAGAATCATCAACCGCAGCGAGTCCTCCGCCGGCGCGCCGCCGGGGAAAGTCAGCGTGATCTCCTGATCATCCACCACCGCCGTGTAGTTCGTGAAAAGCTGCCCCGTCGCGATGGTCCGCAGCGTCACGTGAAGGTCCTCGGTATCTAGCGCGTGCTGCACGACGATTTCGGCCGCCTCGCCGTCGCCGATCGTCGCTACATAGTGCCTCGTCCCGGTCTGAATTTGATCTGGGTTCGGCGGCACGTAAATCTTCGGCGCCGGCGGCCGCAGCCAGTCCAGCTCCAAGGCCGTGGCCAGATCGTCGGAAATGTTTTCGCGCCGCAGCGTCACCGTCTGCCGCAAGAGAGGAATCTTCTCCAGCAGGACCGGCTCCTCTTCGTCCGAGTAGATATGCCCCTGCAGCTCCAGCACGGCCTCCGTGTCCTTGCGGCCGTGCGTCAGGGGTCGAATCTCCGCCCGGTCCAGATCGAGCTCCACCTCGACCTTGCCCGGCTCGAAGCTCACCACCTCGACCGTAATCAGGTCCTGAGGCGACGCCTTCAGCGGCCCGATAAATTCGATGTCCACCTCCCCGGTCGGGTCCACCACTTTCGTGGCGAACCGGATCTGGCCATCTGCGAAGAGTGCATTCAGCCCATCGGCCACCTCGTCCACCGTGGCCGACGACCCCAGCGGAGTGGTTTTCCGGCCGCTGAAGACCAGGCGAAACGAGCCCACAAACTCCAGGTCAAGGGCCAGCCGCTGCAGCTCATTGATGCCCCAACCGCCCAGCGGATTCAGCGAGCCCTCCGAGCCGCCCTGGATGCGCGTCACCTCCGGCATCGGCACCAATTGCCGGTCGAAGGACTGCTCCCACGCGACTGGCGCCTGGACCAAGCGCAGCTCGTGCCACCACCGCCCATCCTGCTCGTAGGCCCGGACCTTGCCGAACGAGCGCGGGCTCAGCTCGTTCTCCGAGACCTCGAACTCCTGCGCGCCCGTGGCCGTGAAGCGCACCAGATAAATCCCATCGCTCGGCTTGAGCACCTCCTGCACCGAGCCCGACGTCGCCGTATTCAGCGCGCCCTTCATCGCATCGGCCGTGGCCTTCGCGTCCAGCCAGGCCGTCTCCGCCGCGCCAAGCGTGAGTTTGAGCCGCCCGCCCACCGGCGGCGTGTCTACAAGGCCCAGCGAAGCCCTCAGCGTCTGCAGGCCCTCCTGGGCCACCTCGCTCGGCTTGGTGTCGTCGCCGAGGCGACGGTAGAAGCGCAGCCTCAGCCGCTCCTTGCTCCCCACGGTGAGCGGCGGGATTGTCGTCTCGCGCAGAGTGCGCGTGTCCAGGTCGAGTTTAAGATTGATCATAAGTCGTCGTGTCCGTGGTTTGCACCGCGCGCCGCTGCAAGTCCCTCGACAGCGGCACCGGCGTAAAATCTGCCGCCCCACCGCGCGACATCACCCCGAAGTCCGGGGCGATCCGCGGGAAAGGCCAGCGCGCATTCAGCCGTGGCGGCACGGGCGAAAAAGGGTTCTCTTGGCGCTTCGTGATCATGTCCAGAAAGCCGCCTGCGGCGGTTTGGCTTGGGCGAAACTGCTCGCGAGCTGCAGCAGCGCGGCATCCGCAAAGGCATTGGCTTGCAGCACCCCGGTATAACGGCCAACGAACCACCCCAGGGCCGGATCCAGCAGCGGGTCCTGCACGGGCGTGTCGACCTGCGGCTGCAGGTGAAATTCCAAGTTCCAATAGACGCGCTGTTGCACCACCAGCGTCCACCCCGCGCCGACGACATCCTGCGTCGGCTCAGCTTCGGGAGCCAGGGCCCAGAGCGTCGCCAGCTCGACCACCGTCGAGAGCACCGGCGGGATCTCGTCCAACCCGAAAAAATCCCTTACCCCAGCATCGAGCGCGGTCAGTTCAAAGGTCGGCAACTGCGGAACCAGCACCACCGTGAATCGCTCCCCACGCTTCCGCATCGGGTCCGCCTTGATCGCGAGCGACGCGCAGCGCACCGTCCGCGTCGTCTCCCCGACGTTCGCCATGTTGAAGATCACCTCCGGCAACCCTTTGCGGATGTCCCGCGCCCGCGGCATCGCCGAGCCCTCGACCGACAGCATCCAGGCCGACGTCGCATCGCTCAGCGCCACATCGGCCGGCCGCCGCACCTCCGCGGGACCGTCCGCATTCGCCGGCAGGATCGGCTCCTCCTCGTCAACCGTGCCAGGCGAGAGCCTCACCAGCGCCGTGAGCGTCACCTCATCATTCTGCCCGAGCGAGCCCTTCCACACCGCCTCGGCCCGCCATGGGTGCGGAGAAAGCATCCGCCCATCGAGCACCAGCACCGTGCCCGACCGCGTCTCACGTGCGAGCAGACCGCGCCCCGCCCGCGGGCGGTTCGCCAGCAGGCGGCGGTCCCGTCGCATCTGCCGCGCGTAGGTCGGCCGCTCGCCGCGTTTGACTGTGAGTTGGTCCGTCATGATGCCCACCAGAAAAACCGCACATTCTTCCAGGCCTTCAGGTCGCCCGTGGCCACAAACTCCTGGTTGTGATGCACGACCTGAATCACCCGCGCAAAATCGTTCGGCGCGCTCGGCGTCCCCTTGATGATGGCCAGCGTCCGCCAGGCTTCATGCGGGAGCAGCTCATCGAGGCTCGCGATCTGCCCGACCTCGATGGCCTCCACCTGGCCCGCGACGAACTTCACCCGCAGCCCCACCAGCCGCTTCCGTTGGAACGCCACCTCCACCGGGCCGCCCGTCAGGGCGACGACCTGCCCGCCCGGCAACGTCACTTCCACGCCCCTGCAGAGGCCCGGCCGCAGCCAGAAAATCCCATCGCCCAGCGTCACCTTGAATGGCGTAGGCGGCAACAACCCCGACTTCACCGAGAGCGTCGTCCCGTTCGGCCGTTCCTTCGCCCGCAGGCCATAGCCCGCACGCGGCTGGTAGCGCCGGATCAGGCGCACCTTGGCATTCTCCTTCCAGGCAAGGAGACGCTCGCGGGGTTCGACTAGAAGGTTCTCAGCCATACCAGGGGAAATAGATTTCCTCGGGGTAGGTCCCCGAGCGGTATTCCACCGTCACCTCGACGATCGAATCATTCGGCCCTTCGGCCCGCGCCAGTTCGCGCGTGCTCACGAACGCCCGCCACACCTGGCCGCGCGGGAGCGCCACATTGGGCGCGCCGGCCGGAAGCGCCTTGAAAATCAAACCCGCCACCCTGTCCTCGGCATAAGCATCCTTCCCCGCCAGCACGACCTCCTTGCGCACGGTCTTTCCGACATCCCCGTAGTCCTTCCGTCCCGCCAGCGGCGAGATCGAGGAATCTGCCGCGACCCGCGACGACTTCACCCTGCGACGTTTGCCCGCCGGCAGAAACTCGGGGAACTGCAGCTCGCTGCTCTCGAAATACCCCCCATAGTCCGCGAGGAGCGAGATCACCTCCGGGTGCTCCAAGAGCGGACGATCCGCCTCCGTCGTCTCGACCGACCAGGTGACGCGTCCCAACACATCCGCGCCGACGCGCAGCAGCTCCGCCTCCTCGACGATGAGACCACGCTCATTGCGCTCCGATCGCCGACGCAGCACATCCGGCTGGTTGTTCTGTGCCAGCAGGTCCGGCGTGGTCTTGAGCGTCCGCCGTTTCGTCGTGATCAGCCCACGCTCATCCTCCGACGCCTCCGGGCGCGACACGATCGGGAAGGTGCCTAAGATTTTGCTCATTGATACCTCCCGACGTTCTGCAACGCGGCCGCTGCCGCGCTGAGCGCCCCAGCCGCCGTATTAAGTGCTCCCGCCGATGCCGTGAGCCCCGAGGCTGCCAGCGCGTCGGCACTCCTCACATCTGCAGCAGCCGGCCGATCCACACCGGGAGGGGCCTTCTGATCCGTCAGACCCTTTTGCCGCTTAAGCCACTCCGGCATTGGTTTTCTGTTCAGCTTCTCCCAATCTGAGGCGGGGTCCGACTTATCCGCCTCGCCCGCCTCGCGCTTTTTCATTCGCGCGTCGGCGGCGGCGGCATCCTTCTCCGCTTTCTTTTCCCCTTTTTTCCGCTCGCGCTCTGCCGAACCGAAATTGCCGAAGGCCTCGTAGGTCTGCGCCCGACGCTCTGACTCCGCCTTGTCCGCCGAAATCCGGCCTGCATCCCCGCGCGTGTAGTCCGGGCTATCGGGCGCGGCCGAGTCATTGAGCTTCTGCTGGTTGCTGGCTGCCCGGGCGAGGTTGTCCGCGATTTGAGCGGACTTCGTCACCGCCGCATCCCATTCCGACGAGCCGGGCGTGAGTCCCTCCGAGAGCTGGGCCAGCGCAGTCTTGTAATCCTTGAGCCACTGGAGCTGCCTACGCCCGGCTCCCGGCTTTGACGCGGCCAGCTTCCCCTCCAACTCCATGTCCGCAGCCTGCTGCGACCGCCGGGATGCCGCGACCGCCGCCGCCCTGTCGGCGTCCATTTGCGCCGCCTTGTCCGCGTAACTCGGCGCCTCCGGGCCGTAGACCGGCAAATCGGGCATCGCCGCATCCGCCGCCCGCCGGGCCAAACCTTCATCACCCTGGGTCGATTCTAGGACTTCTTTGTATTTCTGAATCCAGCGGAGCCGGTTTGCTTCCTCGGTGTTGCCTGCACGCGTCGCCTCGGCGATCTGCAACTCCAAGTCTAGAGCCTTGCGCTTATCCAAAACCGTCTGGTAGGCGGCGCGGGCGCGATCCTGCTCGCTGGTGTCCCACGAGGCCGCCGAGGTCGGGCTCACAACACCATCGCGAGCGTCCCTCATCGTCTTTTGCGCAGCGTCTTCTGAAGCGTTGCGCTCCTCTAGGAGATCAATGGCATTCTGGCGCATCAAACGCTCGCCGGGACTCTTCGCTCTATTGCGAAGATCGATGAGGCCTTCCATCTCCGCGGACCGCTTTGCCTCTTTTTCGAGGTCTTTGGTTCGGTCCTTATTGGTCGGATCCTCGGCGATCTTCGCCGCCGTGTCGGCCTGCCGAGCAATGGCACCAACGAGCGCGCTGTCGGCACCGGTCCTCATACTTTCAGCAGCCGCCGCCATCTGTCTGAACGTCTCTCCGCCCGTGAGCAAATTGAATGTCCAGGCTCCCCAGTCCTGTCTCAAGTTTTTCAGCTTCTCGCTTACCGCGTCCGCCTGGCCCTTCAACTGCTCAAACCCCGAGATGGCCGCATCCACCGTCATCGCATTGGCCGCTTCGCTGAACGCGCGGCTGAATCTTCCCAAATGCTCCGTCGTCGCCTGCACCCCGTCGCTCAACTTCTCGACCTGTGCGCTCGCCAGCTTCCCGACGGCGATCGCCCCCGTAACCATTCCACCATAACGAACGACGTTACCCAGAAATCCCCCGCCACCGCTCCCGCCGGGCGTCGGGCCGCTCTGCGCAGGGGCAGGTGCTGGTCTCGCCGCTGGAGTGCTGCCCACCTTTTCCGCCGACCGCCTCGCATCATCCGCGGCGACCTTCACCCGCTTCAACTGATCTTCGGTATCCTTAAGTCCCGAACCGGTGAGCATCGACTTGAGCTTGATCAGGATCTCGTTCATGCCGATTCCTCCTCGCCGCTCTCGGCTCCCTGCTCCTCGCTCGCCAGAATCTCCTGCTCGCGGAAATTGTAGCCCTTCACGTCCCATCCTTCGCGGAACCGGGAGGCGGTCGTGAGCAGATGGGCCTCGCTCACCGGGCAGGCCCGCGCCTCAGCACGGCTCATGCCGAGGTCCTGCAAGAGCGCGACATAGAGCAGCGTCCACAGCCCCAGCCCACCATCCCGCGACGGCCGCACCGGTGGCGGCGGGGTATTCGCCGGGCGTGGGGGCGGCTTCAGCGACACAGTCGTCGCCCAAGCCTCGGCGATTCGGGCGTTCACGGCGTGGCCAGAAAGAACGACCTCCGTCTCATCGCAGGACATCAGGCGCACCTGGACCGACTCGAAATCCACCCCGCTGAGCAGGCTCACGGCATGGGCGAGCTGCCTTTGCTCCGCCTCCGGGTTCCAAGGCATGTCTCCGCCCACGAAGACCGACTCGGCTGCGAGCAGCGCGAGCCAGCCCTCCATCGTCAGCGGGCCGAGGGCGAGCCCCAGGGCCGA
>JBGSSV010000102.1:0-14739 GCA_041736875.1 Chthoniobacterales bacterium
GTTGAAGCGCGATTCCCCGAGCAGGTAATCGCTGGCATCCATGTGCCCGCCGAAGAGATCACCGACGAGCACGTTGGAGACGAGCGTTTTGCCGAGGTTGACGTCGCCGGCCAGGAACGGCACCTGTCCGTTGCGTGGGCGACCGGCAAGCGCGTGGCAGTAGGCGTAGGCGAGCCAGGAGAGGAAAAAGGGTAGCTGTTCGGGCGGGTCGAAGTAGCCATCGAGGAGCTGCGCGATGTAGGGAAACTTCTCGCCCCACGATTGCGGACCCTCCGCGGGCGCCAGGAGACGAGATCGGGCAATGTTGAGGTAGCGTTTGCCCGAGAACGGAATCACTGCGCCCTGGAGGAAGATGAACGGCGCAGCCCCATCAACGGTCTTCGCCTGCTGGATCGGGGTGAAGTGTTACCACCACGCCGACCTGATCGAAACCGCGCAGCAGTCAAGTCGCACGGGCGTGTTCCTCGAGCTCCTGGAGACCCGCGGGGTCTACGTGCATATCGCCGGCGACGGCAAGGCGGACGCCGGGAACTACGAGGGCGGCGTGCCCTGCATCACTGACGCGGCGTTCGCCGTCCTCTGGACCAAGCAGTTTGGGGACTTCAACACGGCCGTCACCCGGATCATCGAGCGACTGGGCGTTCAGTTCCTGGTCGATGCCCTTTGCAAGTGACGCCATGAACGCCTCCACCCAAGCCCAAGCCGCCACGGGCGCAGTGCTTGCGGTAGCCGAATGCATCAGGGAACTCGGCACCGTGCCGAGCGGTCATCTTTACGCCCGCCTGATGGGCCATATGAGCGCCGACGCTTACCAGGGCGTCATTGCCGCGCTCGTCCGCGCCGGCCTCGTCCGCCAGCACCCCAGCCATCTTCTCGAATGGATTGGTCCGAGCGGGCCGTCCGCCAAACACCAACAACCGAAAGGAAAACAGACAATGAGCACCACAACCACCATCCCGGCCAACGCGAACGCGAAGGCCATCCTCGAAACCAACAAGCCCCCGCGCGGAGCCACGCACTTCCGCTACACCGAAGGGAAGCGCAAGCCCGTCATCGACAAGCTGGCCAACATCGACACCCTCGCCGGCTGCACCGGCAAGCTGGAGTTCGGCAGGGTCACGTTCGAGGGCCGCGGCAAGCATGCCAAGGTGAAGGAGTTCACCCCGCTCGCAGCCGAGCCCGCCCCGAAAGTCACCGTCCTCGAGGCCAACCGCCCGCCCGAGGTTATCAACGGGGTGAAGCCCACCACCGCCCGTAAAAACAAAATCCACGGCTTCTCCGCCTGCGCGGTGGCCAAAGCGCTCGGGGCCGCTGGCATCAAGTGGGAGGAAGCCGACAAAATCATGCGCGCCCACGGCATCGAAATGCCCAAGGCGAGCCTGTCGGTCCAACTCGGCTTCGGGCGCAACCGTGCCACTTGGGAAAAACGCGGCGAGCCCGCGGGATTGACGCCCGAGCAGATTGCCGACCTGCGGCAGGAGGTGGCGGCATGAGCGCGCCCACCGGAAACGAGCAGAGGCATTACCAGCAGATCGTCGGCGGCACCGTGACGGGCATCGCATGGGATGTGGAGTCCTTCGACGAAGCCACGCCAGTCCTCATGGTACAGCTGCCGACTGGTCGCACCCTTCAATGCGCCGTGTTGTGTGACCCCGAGGGCAACGGGACGGGGTTCCTCGACATCGTCCCGCAATCGGCATGAGGCTCCCGCCGCCATACGAATCCGCGCTCGTCCGCGCCCTGCACTCGACCTCGGGTGCAGCGGCCCGGTGGGCGGGTGCCGCCCGGCTGGACGACGAACGCCTTCGCCAACGCATCGCCGAGGAGTTCGGCATCTCGGGCGGGTTCGGCTCCGAGCGCGAGCGGGTGGACTACTGGGGCGGCATCCACCCCGAAATTGAGATCACCGTTGGAGCAGATACGCCCGTCCATTTGTCAGGCCGCGAGCTGCTGGCCGCCGTGCGCGATGCGCTCAAACTGGCCCGGCCGGGTGAGTTGTTTTGACCCGGGAGTTCCTCGTGCGCGATGCCGAGGAGCTTGCGGGATTGCCGCCGCTGCGCGCCTACGGGCGCGACACTGCGCCCTGTGCATCACGCTAAATCAAGTGGGAAACTGGCTGAGAAAGTCAGCGGGTGCGATGGCTGACACGGGAGAGTTGACGAAATCACTCACATTCCGTGTCACGATAAAAGCTGAGGATGAGGCTTTCGCTACCATGGCAACTGCGGCGTCCTCGAAATCCGGCATTAAGAGCATCCGCGCCTCATGCCAGCCCTCGCGATCGAGGTTGCCGATTCGAAATGCAGCCAAGACCCGATCCATTGCCGCCTCGGCATCGGGTTTGGAGCCGTGCTTGCGCGCGAGGTAGTAGAGCGTGGTCAGCCCGTGCGCAGGGCAGACGCCGACCAAGCGCTGTGATGTCACCAAGCCCACGACTTGTGCGGACGCCGTATAGTGGGGTTCGCGCTTCTGGAAGACGTCCAGGAGGACGTTGATGTCCACGGTGATCGTCACCCGTGCTTTTTCTCGAGGTGATCGCGGTATGATGCCTCTGGATCGACCTGGGAAGGAATGATCCCGCTGGCGGCCTCCACGTCGCCCTGAATCGGCTGCTGGAGGTGACGGCGCAGATTCCGCGCCTGCCGCGCAAGGAATGCCTCGGCAGAAGTTCCCAGTGTGTTCGAATAAGCACGGAGAAACACGAGGTCTTCATCCGGCATCGGAATCGTGATCGTGGACATGGTAAAAACTTAAGCCACTTGCGCCATGATGCCAAGCGCGGGACAATGCCGCAGCCTCGGAACTCCTCTACAACACACACAAGATCGTGTGCGGCCTCAAGCGCCACAATCGAGTGGAACAACGACAGCGCCACCCATGTCAAAATTGTTGACTGCCACTGAATCACTATGAAAAAGGCGACACATCTCAGCCAAATCACGCCCGGCGAAATCCTCGCGGAGGACTTCATGAAGCCGCAAGGCCTGAGCCAAGCTGCCTTGGCTGCGGGCCTCGGAGTCATGCCGATGACCGTCAATCAGATCGTGCATGGAAAGCTCTCGATTTCCGCGGAGGTGGCGCTGCGCTTGGGCCGTTCAGCAGCATATCTCTCTGGCGACCCGGAGAACTCAAAGATGAGCTGCATCCCCGATTGTGCCATCCCTTATGTCAAACGCATCTATCGACAGGGCATCGGTCACAGTGTGCCGGGCGGTGCCGCCTGAGGATCCCACTTTCCAGCTTAGGCCCGTGTTGCTCAATCCTCGGGCCGTTCGCCACTCGGGCACATCTTGACGACCTTCGGGTCGAAGCGAGCAAGGATTTCTACGAGGTCGTCTTGGGCAGCCATGACCTTATTGATGTCTTTGTAGCACGAGGGAGCTTCATCAAAGGCCAGCGGAGAGTAAACCTTCAAGGCAGCCAGCGTCGGCGGTGCTGGAGACGGCCGAAATGTGGTGTTGTTGACGGAGGTACACCCCCCGACCGAGACACGGGCAAGGTTGGTCAGCGTTTATCCGTTTGATGTTGCTGCACTGCTCTGCTCTGCTACCGATGAGCCATGTTGGAGCTTGATTCCTACGACCAGTTTTTGGAGGACGACGGGTTGCCATATCCCACTGTTGGATCCTGGGCGATCGAGAAGCATCGCAAAGTGGCTTATTATGCGAGCATCTTCTCCGAAAGCATGCGGAACAAGTGGAATTGTCGAGTCTACATCGACCTCTTCGCTGGATCGGGGGCGGCAAAATTGAAAGGGGCGGGCCAGAAGATAAAGGGCTCCCCGCTTCACGTGCTTGGTATTCAATCTTCATTCGACAAATATGTCTTTTGTGAGGAAAATCCAAATCTCTTCAACGCACTGAAACAACGCATAAGGCAGTCATACCCGAACGCGAACGCCACGGTGCTCAATCTGAATTGCAATCGAGCTGTCGAGGAGATCATTTCGGCACTACCAAAATTTGGGCCAGGCAATACAGGAATCGGGTTTTGCTTCGTTGATCCATTCAGCGCAAGTAATCTTGAGTTTGGAACAATTCGTCGCCTATCCGCCAATCTATATGTGGATTTCGCCGTCTTGATCCCCAGTCACATGGATATTCACCGGAACGAGTGCAACTACACGAAACCAGAATGTCGCACTATTGACAACCTGCTTGGCGAAACTGAGTGGCGGGCGGCATGGGCTGCAGGAAGCGCGCCATGCAGAGATTTCGGCCTCTTCGTGGCCGACAGATTCGGCAAGCAAATGCAGTCATGCGATTATATTTATGAGGGCCCCGAGCATTTCGAGAAGATTCGTATGGGCGAAGACTCCGGGTTGAATTTGTATTATATCTGCTTCTTTTCACGGCACCCGCGGGGCCAGCAGTTTTGGAAAGAGACTCGCGCAAGAACCAAACGGCAGCTGACGCTAGGGATCTGACCTATGGCTACAAAATCACGAATCGAGTGGACCGAGCACACATGGAATCCGGTCACCGGGTGTTCCAAAATCAGCGATGGCTGCAAGAATTGCTACGCAGAGCGAATGGCGAAGCGGCTTCAGGCGATGGGGGTAGACCGCTATCGAAACGGGTTTCGCATGACCCTTCACCACGATCTTGTTGATCTTCCGCTGTCATGGAAACAACCGCGGGTGATTTTCGTGAACTCGATGAGCGATCTGTTCCACATTGACGTGCCATTGAGCTTTATCCAGTCCGTCTTTGACACCATGCGGAAATGCCCGCACCACACATTTCAAGTGCTCACCAAGCGAGCGGATCGCCTCGCCGAAGTCTCGGGAGACCTTCCGTGGAGCCATAACATCTGGATGGGTGTCTCCGTTGAGAACGGCAGACACTACGACCGCATACGGCTACTCGCGAGATCTCACGCGAGGGTGAAGTTCTTGTCCTGCGAACCTCTGATTGGCCGCCTCCGTCGGCTTCCCCTCAGCAAAGTCGACTGGGTAATCGTTGGCGGAGAGTCTGGCCCTCACGCTCGTCCAATGGACGCCCAATGGGCAACCGAGATCCGCGATCAATGTGTGGTGAAAGGAGTCCCATACTTTTTCAAGCAGTGGGGTGGAACGAACAAGAAGGCTGCCGGCCGCGTGCTGGAAGGCCGAACGTGGGATGAGATGCCACTCCTGGCACGCGAACCCAGCGAACCTCCCGGCAACGCCGCACCCCAGCCAATGTAAACAATACCGCCTCGGCCGCAGCAACGGGCAGAAATCGTAACCTTATGAAGCGAAGCATCATTATCACGGACTTGACACGGTTCAAACCAGGCAACCCGGAAGTCTGCACAGCAGGGATTGACCGGGCAACGGGCGAGTGTATCCGCCCCATGCCATACCTCACGTTCACCAGATGCGTAGAGCTGGGTATTCTGCCTGGCGGAATTCTCAACGGAGAGTTCGACTTCGTGCCGAATCGAACCGCACCACACACGGAGGACTGCAACTATACTGAGCTAACATTCGATGGACCCTCATCAGGGAAAGAGTTCCGAAATGTGTTGGTGGGAAGCTGCTTCGCGAGCGTAGAGGCTGGATTTCAGGTTTCGATGCCCACCGGGGAGAAGGTGATACCAACAGACAACCAGGTTCAGCGGTCCATCATCACACTGCAGGTCCGCCCCCAGGACGTCGAAATCGTTGAAAACAGCTTCACGCCCGGGAGCATCAGATTGCACTTCACCGATTCGTCTGGCCGACACTACCGCTTTTTCCCCATCACCGACCTCGGCTTTTTTGACTACGCCCAGCGGCACCGGGACAGCGGATCGCTGGCCGCGCTGAACCGCGAAATCGCAAGCCAAGATGAGGTGTTCCTGCGAATCGGATTGAGCCGGAAACACAAGAGCCCGCAGGGCAAGGAAGGCTATTGGATGCAGGCCAACGGAATCTACACTTTTCCAACTGTCCTGCGCTACATTAGGTCGTATCCTGAGAAGGACTCTGGAACGCCATGAACACGACAGGCCATCCTATTTTTACCATCGGCCACTCGACGCACAGCGCCAAAGCGTTTCTCACCTTGCTGTGTCAGCATCAGGTGGAAGCGGTAGCCGATGTGCGCTCGTCGCCGTTCAGCCGGTTCAACCCGCAGTTCAACCGGGGAGCACTCGACCAGTTCCTCAAGACGGGCGGTATCCGGTATGTGTTTCTGGGGAAGGAACTCGGCGCACGATCCGAAGACCGTTCCTGCTATCTAGATGGGCGGGTGCAATATGACCGGTTGTCGCAGACGCCGCTGTTTCAGGGCGCATTGGACCGATTGCTGAAGGGCGCAGCCCACTACCGCATCGCACTGATGTGCGCTGAGAAGGAGCCTCTGGAATGCCACCGGACCCTCCTCGTGGCGAGGGCGCTTGCGGCACGCGGTCAGAAGGTGCTTCATATCCATGCGGGTGGACATCTCGAAACGCACGAAGCCGCGATCGATCGCCTGCTCGAAGTAGCCGGGGTGCCGAAAGTTGACCTGTTTCGCTCAAAGCATGAACTCATCGCTGAGGCATTTTCTCGTCAGGAGCTGAGGATCGCCTATGTCAACGAAGTGCCGGCCCCAGTGCCCTTCAGCGAAAACTCAGCATGAAGGTATTCACCATTGGATTCACCAGGAAAAGCGCACAGCACTTTTTCGACTCGCTCCGAAAATCCGGAGCCAAAAGGGTTGTTGATGTGCGGCTCAACAACCTTTCTCAACTGGCTGGATTTGCCAAGCGGGAGGACCTCGCGTTTTTCCTCAAGGAGATGTGTGGCATGGACTACGTGCATGCGATTGACCTGGCCCCGACCCAGGGGATGCTCGATGAATACAAAAAGCTGAAGGGTGACTGGGATACATATGAAAAGCGTTTCCTCGACCTCATGGCCAAGCGAAAGATTGAAGAACGAATCCCGAAAGAGGTCATGGAAGAAGGCTGCCTGCTATGCAGTGAGGATAAACCACACCACTGCCATCGCCGACTTGTGGCTGAATACTTGAACCAGCATTGGGGAAATCTGGAAATCCGTCATTTAGGTTGAGTAAAGGGAATGGAACAAATTGTGGAAGAAGGCCATACCGAATAGGATTCGAACTGACGCAACCGGCTCCGCGTCAGAGGTTTTCTCTAAATCGGAAAGAGAGAAACATCTTGAAATGAGCTGTGCATGGGGAGCCACTTCTTACCTCCTTGGTGTGGAGTATATTGCCATCGCAGAAATCGCAAACAGTGCCGGCTTTCAGCAGGAGTGTCAGCAAACCGCGCACTTGACCGGACTCATCTTTTCGAGCCATTGGCAACGTTAGTCTTCGGGGCTGGGTTGCATGTGTTGTGGTTGGTTGTCCCTTCCCGTCGGAGGGAGGGCGAAGCCCGACCGGAGTTGACGCCGCCATTCCCTTGGGTGCAAAACGGCGGTCATGACTTCGGCTCTGTCGCACGCTTCCCACCCCGTTTTATGTCTGCAGCGTCTCGGCCCCAGGTTGCTCGCCCTGAGCATCGGCCTGCTTACCGCACTGCCGGGATGGGCGGGAACCTTCATCGCGCCCGACAACGCCGGTCTGCAATACACCGGCCGTATCGATTTCTCCAACCCCGCCGCGCCCGTGTTGTCGTGGCCCGGCACCAGCGTGACGGCCAACTTCACCGGGAGCACCCTCGCCGTGCGGTTGGAGGATCAGCACGGGCAGAACTTTTTCAACGTCTTCGTCGACGACGACTACGCCCACCCAACGATCCTACGCTGCGAAAAAGGCGAACAGACCTACCCGGTGGCAACCAACCTCGCACCGGGTCCGCACCGACTCTTGCTCACCAAGCGCACCGAAGGCAAGGAAGGCGCAACGCATTTCAAGGGGCTGGAGCTCGACGACGGCGCGCAGCTGCTCCCGCCACCAGCCCGTCCGCCGCACAAGATGGAGATCTTCGGCGACTCCATTTCCAGCGGCCTGGGGAATGAGGCTCCGGAGGACGGCGGCGATAAAGATCCCAAGGACAAGAACAACTTTCTCGCCTACGGCCCCATTGCAGCGCGGGAGTTGCAGGCCGAGCTGCATGTCATTTCGCAAAGCGGAATCGGAATCATGGTCAGTTGGTTCGATTTCACGATGCCGCAGTTCTACGATCAGTTGAGCGCGGTTGGAAACAACGATACCCGCTGGGATTTCACTCGGTGGACGCCCGAGTTGGTCGTCATCAACCTGTTTCAGAACGACAGTTGGCTCATCGACGGCCAGAAGCGGCTGAATCCGATCCCGACCGATGCGCAGCGCATTCAGGCCTATGTGGATTTCGTCAAAACCATCCGCGCGAAATACCCGGACACCTACATCATATGCGCCCTCGGCAGCATGGACGCCACCCGTCCCGGCTCCAAGTGGCCCGGCTACATTTCTGCCGCGGTGGCCCAACTGAAGCAGGAAGATTCCGCGGAGAAGATCGACACACTCTTCTTCGATTTCACCGGCGAAACGAAGCATCCGCGAGTCGCGCAGCATCGCGCCAACGCTGCCAAGCTCACCGCCTTCGTGCGGGCCAAACTGGGTTGGTAGTCGATCCGGCTAACTTCCGTTCTGAACTGTCATTCGGTTGCGGGATTCACCATGCAGGATGCGGAAAACGCCGCTGCATTCCGGGCCAGCCACAACCAGAGATCAGGCACGTCTCGAACGAGCTCTGCGTGGCGCCCCATTGACCGGGTTTGGTGAAACTCCGGGGATACCTCCGCCCGCGAAGCTTTGACCTCCCGCGAAGAAGCTGGTAGCAGCGGACTGTGGCTCTGATTCACGTCAACCGAGGCGGCAAGACCCTTGGTCAGTTTTCTGCGCAGGCCATCTCCGACGGCTTGAGTGCGGGAACATTCCTGCCCGACGATCTGGGATGGAAGGAGGCGATGGATTCTTGGCAGCCGCTTTCGAGCTTTGCCGACCTTCCTCCGCCGCGAGCGTTATCGGCAATCGAGGCAGCGCCGCCCGCCCTGGGCGGCTTGGCTCGCGATTTTCAAATGCCCGGAAAAATTCACTACGGGGAGTGCTTCCGCGCAGCATGGGCCTGCTTCCGGCCAAACTGGGGGACGGCGCTTTTGGGGACGATCATCTTTTTCGTGATCTCGGGGGTGATCCAGATCCCCATGCAGGTGGCGCAGCCTTTGATTCAACATTATGCGAAGCAAGGCCACGTGCCGCCCCTGTGGGTGATGGTGGCCGCGGGACTTGCGTTCCTGTTCCTCTGGCTGGTCTCCATGGTTGTTTCCTCGATTCTTCCGGCCGGGTTCATGTATTTTTTCATCCAAGCCCTGCGGACCCAGCAGGCCAAACTTGGAGACATCTTCATCGGGTTTCGGGAGAAAAATTGGATCCAGCTGCTGCTGGCGATCCTCGTCTGGACGTTGGGATTTGTTGTCTTGGCGGCCATGCTGCTCGGACCGGGAATCTATTTTTCCGTCACGACAAAGTCCGCCTGGCCCGCGATCGGTGCTGGGGTGGTTCTGGCCATTCCGTTGGTTTATCTTTCATTCGGGATGACGTTCGTTCTCCCCCTGATCGTTGATCGAAAGCTCGGCTTCTGGGCGGCGATCGTCACCTCCATTTCAACGGTGCACCGGCAATGGCTCCGGGTTTTTGGCCTGCTGGTGCTGGTCGGTTTGATGATGGTCGCCGGCGTGCTGGCCTGCTGCGTCGGACTCCTCGTCACCCTCCCGATGGGCTACCTTGTCCTCGGCCAAGGCTACCGTCAGCTCTTCGGGGACCCCCGAGCGCCGGGCCTTTGAAGCGGAGGCAGCCAGGGCGCGGGCATCGACATCGCCAATGGACCCCTCGAACCGACGCAGACATCGTCGGCGTTTGCGCAAAGATGCGACATTCCCCCTTGGCTGATGCCGGTCTAGGCTGCCCTGCATGATTCCCTTTCGTAATCTGGCGGAGACCCGCACGCCGGACGGTTCGCGCTTTTCGCTGCACGAGCACCTGGGGGAATTTTTTCTCAAGCTCAACGGCCGGCAGCTCATGGGCTCGAATTCGACAGCCTCCGAACTGCTGCTGGCCGATCTGGCCTGCAAATTCCGTCAGCCGGTCGCACGTCCCAACGTCCTCATCGGTGGGTTGGGGCTTGGCTTCAGCCTCCGGCGCGTGCTGGAGATCGCCGGCCCGGACGCCTCCGTGCGGGTGACAGAGTTGCTCCCAGAGGTGGTCGCGTGGAACCGGGAATTTCTCCTGACGCTCAACGGCAGGCTGCTCGATGACCCGCGGGTGGAGGTTGTGACCGGTGATGTTTTCGACTGCATCAAAAATTGGCCGGGACGTTATGACGCCATTCTTCTCGATGTGGACAATGGCCCCACTTCCTTCGTGCAGGCGCAAAACTCCCGCCTCTACAGCGCCAAAGGCCTCTCGATGATCCGCCGCTCGCTCCGTCCGGGCGGGCGCGTAGCCTTCTGGTCAGCCGAGCCGGAGCCGGCCTTCCTGACCAGCCTGAAGCGTGCGGGGTTTCGAACCGAGGACGTGGAGGCCAAGTCGCATGAGCGGGCCAAGCGTGCCGCGCACAGAATTTGTGTCGGCGAGGTGACGGGATAGAAAGACCTGTCACGCACGGAACGCAACAAGGCGAACTTGTTTGCGAGGGCCACTTGACAGGCGGGAGTCTGCAACGGAACAGTGTCGCGTGTTTTCCCCAAGAGTTGTTGATCCAGCACGTTAACGATATGGAAATTTGCAAATCCGCTCCACCCAGCTTGCAGCGTTTCGCGCTGATCCGGTCCGCCTCCGCCGCACTGCTGGCCTGTCTGTTTTCCGCAGGCGGCCTGCAGGCGGCCAGCACGTGGATCGGTGGAACGGGGAACTTCTCGGACGAGACCAACTGGAGCACCGGGGAAGTGCCCGATGGCGCGGACGACATCCTCGTCGCCAACGGCGGGACAGCACAGGTGACGACATTCAATCCGGCGCAGGATGGGACCGTCGATGGTTCGAGCACGATTCAGCTTTTCGCCGGGGCGGGCACGAAGCTCGGGTTGCTCGGCGAACTCATCGTCGGGCTGTCGGGGCAGGGAACCATCACCATCGGGGACCAGGCCCTGCTGATCAACGATGAGTTGGAGAACTACAACTCCTACTTCGGCTATGACGCCGGATCGGAGGGAGTGTTGGAGTCCACCGGCGGACAATTCTACACGGACAAGCTCTATCTGGGCTACAACGGCAGCGGGTCCATGAGTTTCACCTCCGGCTCGCAGATGTTCACCGGCGAGGCGTGGTTGGGGTTGCTGCCCGGGTCGGTCGGCGTCATCGGGATGAATGACAGCAGTTGGTCCACCCAAGGAGTTCTCGTTTCCGACTACGATGATGTCACAGTCGGCGCCCAGGGCCGCGGCGAACTCCGTGCCACCAACTCGCAGATCGAGGTGGGCAACGTCATCGTATCCGCGAACGCGGGAACCACCAACGCGGTCACGTTTTCCGGCGGGAGCCTGACGTCTTCCGAGACGATTTTCGTCGGACAGAATGGCGAAGGCTCCTTCGCGGCCACCAACACCACGATCGAGGCGAAGGAGCTGTTCGTCGGGCGCAACGCCGGGGCCTCGGGCGTGGCGGCGTTGTCCGGCGGCAGCTTGACCCTCTCAGCCGAACTTCACGTCGGCGCGCTCGGCACGGGCTCCTTCACCATGTCGAACGGCGGCACGATGAACACCGACATCGCCAACATCGGCTTCGGCACGAATGCGGTGGGTGTGTTCAATTTCACCAGTGGCACCTGGACGAACACGCGGGGGCTGTTCATCGGGGTCTTCGGCCACGGCACGCTCAACATCGGGACCGGCGGCACGCTCATCGGCGAGAGCGGATTCCTCGGACAAAACGCATCCGGCACGGGCGTGGTCACGATGGACGGCGGGAGCTGGGCCATGTCGAACTCGCTCGTCCTCGGCGTCCACGGCACCGGCTCGCTTTCCGCCAGCAATGGCGCGCGGATTTCCAGCGAGTGGGCCCAGCTCGGGCTGACCAACGGATCCAGCGGCACGGCCACGCTCGATGATTCCTCGCTGACCATCGCCCAGACCTTGACCATCGGACAGCTCGGCTCCGGGACGCTCCTGCTGACCAACGGCGCCCACCTCGAAGCCGGGGCCGTGGAGCTGGCGGCCGCGTCAGGGGTGAATGCCTCTCTGACCGTCGAGGGCTCCACCGTGACCACGGAGAACATCATTGTTGGCTCGGGCAGCGCCACGGCGTCGTTTAACGCCGCACTGCTCCAGCTTCCAACCAACGTGGTGGTGGTCGATACCCTCCTCATCGACGGCTTCGCCTACGGCGACGTCACGATCGGCAGCGGCGGGCTCACCGTGGACACCCGCGGCGGCAATGCGCAGATCGGCAGCAGCCTCACGGGCAGCGGATCGCTCACGAAGACCGGCGCCGGACGGCTCCGGCTCGACGAGGCCAATACCTATGGGGGCGAGACGGTCATCGACGGGGGAGTGCTCGAGCTGACCGGCAATTCGAACCTCGGGGAAGGTGATGTGACCCTCCGCACCGCCGAACTGCGCGCCCACACCGACAGCACGATCTCGGGCAATCTCGGCGGAGGCACCCAGCTCGTCTCGGTCGCCGCGGGTCAGACCGGAACATTCTCCGCGGCCGCGGGACAGTCGCTCACGCTCGCACCCCTCGACTTCCTGCTCGTGGCCGGCTCGACCATGCAGGTCGGCAGCGCGGGCAACACAGGCAACGTCGTGTTTGCCCCGACCGGGGCGGCAGCCCTGACGGCCGATACCGCGATCAACGTTGCCGCCGGGACGCTGACCGCCGGGAACAATGAACTCGGTTTCATGACGTCCATCGCAGCGAGCACCACGGTCGCCTCCGGGGCCACGCTTGAGTTCCAAGACAACCTTTCTTCGGGCGGGATCAACGCGCTATTCGGTGCCGGCACGGTCAACACCGGCACCAACACCGCGACGTCGCTCACCGTGAACTCCGGCAGCTTCTCCGGCAACATCGCGGGCTGGGGAGGACTCGTAAAGGAGTCGGCCGGGACCGTGACCCTCTCGGGCCAGAACGCCTTCACCGGCGGCACGACAGTCAACGAGGGCACGCTGCTGATCGACGGTAACCTCGGGTTCGGGCTCGGCAATGTCACCGTCAACTCCGGCGGAACCCTCGGAGGCAGCGGGCTCGTGGGAGGTATCACCCTGAGCAGCGGAATCGTGTCGCCGGGTTCATCCCCCGGAACGCTCAACGCGGAGAGTCTTTTCTGGGAGGCAGGAACCCTGCGCTTCGAACTCGGCCCCACCCCGGCGACGTCCGACCACCTCATCCTCTCCAGCCAACTCGTCGGCCTCGCGCTCCCCTCCGGACCCTACACCTTCGACTTCGTGGACGCCGGTTGGACCACCAACACCACCTACGACCTCATCACCTTCGACACAACGACGATCACCAACATCGGGGACTTCAACTTCTCCAACGGGGGCGGCTTCGACGGCGAGTTCAGCTACAACGGCAACACCCTTCAGTTCAACGTCAACACAGTGCCCGAGCCGGGCACTTTGTCTCTTGTGGCGTGCGCCGCGGCACTCGGCTGGCTTCTTCGGGCCCGCAGAAACCGGGGCGCAAGTCCTGAGGCTGGTCATCCTCCGCAGAACAAGGCTTGAAAGCCGGCAGCCGGTAGGGCATCCAGAGGGCGATGCGGTGAGACCGCATGACAAGGGGAGGCAGGCTGCCATGATTCGCGGCCCCGCCTTAAGCTTCGGCTTAACTGACCCGCATATTCAGACCCAAATCGTCACGAGTCTCCACCGATCCGCCGTCCCCGTAGTTCAACGGATAGAACGGAGGTTTCCTAAACCTTAGATCCGGGTTCGATTCCCGGCGGGGGCAACTCTTCAAAAACACTGGAGAACCACTAAAAATGAGGCTCCAAAGGCTTTTGCCAATTTTTGAGTAAATGTTTGGCACATTATGGCACAAGTCGGAAACGGTCTAAATGTCTACGCCAGTTCTACGTCCGCAGAACCGGCTTTCTTTCGCGCAGTATCGAACAAGATGGGATCGGTCTCAAAGTGTCCGCCCATTGTCCGCCGCCTAGAGAGGGAAGAGTGCCAGGAAATCTTCCTTGCTGGAGTCCACCATCAGCAGAAGGAAAAATTCCGTCTTTCCTTTATAGATGCTCAGGAAACGTATATCAAAATCTCCCTACCATGGTAACCCTTCAGAATATCATTCCAGGAACGAGTTTGAGTGGCATCGAGCCCTCGGCAGTCGTTTCGGTTGTCGCCGTGGTGCCCATTTCGGTCGAGTCATCGCAACTGATCTACAAACTACCGGATGGAACTCTGCGGGACAGGTTGATTGGTCCTTCCGATTTGGATCAAATCTCCATCGCCACTTCCGAACGTCCGTGGTCTTTCGACGGCGACGGCGAGACGTTCAAGCTTGCGGTTGAGGCCAAGCGCATCGACCTCGCATTTCTCTTCGATCCGATGATGGCCGTTCACACGTCCAACGTGGACCCGCTCCCGCACCAAATCACTGCCGTTTACGAGTCCATGCTCCCAAGGCAACCGCTCCGGTTTGTTCTCGCCGATGACCCTGGCGCAGGAAAAACCATCATGGCGGGACTTTACATCAGGGAGTTGATCATGCGCGCCGATTCCCGTCGTATTCTCGTGGTGGCCCCAGGCAGCCTCGTTGAGCAGTGGCGAGACGAGTTGTTCGAGAAATTCGGGCTCCAGTTCAATGTTCTTTCTGCCGCCTTGGAGGCAGCAAC
>JBGSSV010000113.1:0-2172 GCA_041736875.1 Chthoniobacterales bacterium
GCCTCGCTGTCCAGCCGTGGCACCGGCTCTCCGGCCTGGCGCAGTGCTGCCGCTTCCTGGCCCAGGCGGGGCAGGTCCGTCGCGCCCGCCAGCTCCCGGCGGGAAAAAAGTTTGCGCGACGGGTCGAGCCCTAGTTGTTCGACCAGCGGGCGGTAGGAGATGAGAATGACCGGTTCGTCCTTCCACTCGCGCGTGGCAAAGAGCATGGAAAAGGCAAAGGTGCTGCCGTCGAAGGTCGTGCCGTCCGCCGCGCGGACCGGATCGCGCCCGGCGATCTTGACCAGAACCTCATGCCCGAAAGTGCCGACCGGCTTGCGCCGCCCGGAGTCTTGCACGACGAGCGATTCCCAAGGCTGAAGGTTTGTCGTCTCGGCGTGCGCGGGCCAGGTGAAGGCGAAAAGAAGGGCAAGGATGATTCTCATGAGGCGTGGGTCAACTCAGGCTTGGACTGCGGATTGGGTGAGGGCGGACGATGCTCGCCCGGGCGGCGGAAAACAAACATGAGGATCAGACCCGAGACGAAGACGAGCGAGCCGGTCCATTTGCCCAGCCAGCCCGGATCGCGCAGGATCTGCACCGAACTTTGACTGAGGTCGTTCGGGTTCCACGACGCTTGGGAAATTTTGTAAGTCAGTCCGGTCATGGAGCGCCACCAGGCGTCCGGATAATTGGCCGGCTGGTTCATGGAACAAGATCCCGTGGCTGCACGGACGCCGTCCGGCAGCAGCATGGCCAGATTGCTGCGGAATGATGCCGGGTCGTCGGTGCCCTCGTTGCGTTCGACGACAAAACTGTCGAGGACCAGACCGAAGGGCAGGCGGTAAATCTCCCATCCGTAGGACACGTCGAGGGGGAACGTCCCCGTGGGGAACCCGACCCGCCAGCCGGCTGCGACCCACTGCTCGATTTTGGCCTCGCCGCGGGTCACGCGGACCAACACGCCCTCGAGCAATGGTTGACCGGATGGGACAGGTTCGCCCGCCGGGACCGGCGCGAAGCGGAAACCGGCGGTTGCGGACGGCAGAACCTGCACGGCTTCGATCGTCCAATCGTTCCAACCCGTGGCCACCGGCTGCCCGGCGATGAGCGGAACGGCGGCCATGCGGCGTTCGCCGGCGAGCAATTCCACGCTCAGCGCGTTGTTCGCCCCGGCCCGCACGATCGCGCGGTTGGCCGCGCCCTGGGCGGGAGCTTGTCCGCCGGGGCCGACGAGATCGACCGTGATGAGTCCGAGGTCGATGCGGCCATGATCGCGGTCGCCGGCGAGAAGCCATTGATCGATCGTCTGGTTCATCGCCTTGGTCTGGAGCCGCACCCGCACGGCCGGTGTTCCCTCCGCCGCTGCGTTGGGCTCGAAGGTGCTGAGCAGGCGGGACGAACTCGCCACAGCCTCGATGTTCCAACCTCCGGGCGAGACCCAGAGCGGCACGGTGCGGCCCTCGCGCACGGTCAGCGGCCGGCGCCCCAACTCAATCATCACCGCGCGCTGCGCGTCGGTGTCCCGGATGGTCATCTGCCGGGTTTGCAGGACGAGCACGTTGTCGGGTTCGCCGCCCTTGAAAAGCGTCATGGTGCCCTCGACCCCCCAGATCTGGCCGATGACCGAGCCGATCATGACGACGATCATGCCGAGATGGGTGAGGAGAAACCCGGTGTGGTGCTGCCGCCAGGGCCAGCGCATGAAGGCGCTGCAGGTGAGATTGGCCGCGAGCAGCGCCAGCCACAGGTGAAACCACGGTGCCTCGTAAATCCAGACCCGCGCCGTGTCGGCATCGAATTTCGACTCGGCCAGCGTGCCCACGATGCTCATGACGATGAGCACCGCGAGCAAAATGACGGCGAGACGCAGCGAGGCGAGGAATTGAAACACCGGGTTTTTCTTCCAAGCATGCCGCGGCGGGCGGGAAATCCGTTCGCCTGATGGCTCCATGAGAAGAGTTACGCTAAATGCCGCGCTTTGGGTGTCAAGGAGCAGCGGATTGTTCGCGCCCCGCCGGTTGTCGCCGTGTCGGACTTGTGCCAACATCCCTCCCGATGTCCCAAGGAACTGTTCTCATCACCGGTGCGAACCGCGGAATCGGTCTGGCCCTGGCCCGATTGATGGCCGCGCAGGGTTGGGAGGTGCTGGCCGGGGCGCGACAGCCGGAGGCCGCCCGCGAGTTGGAGGCGGCG
>JBGSSV010000009.1:0-39512 GCA_041736875.1 Chthoniobacterales bacterium
CCGCGCTGGAGCGGCCGTTCCTCGCGTGGCTGGCCGCGAATGCCGCCCCGGCCCCGGCTCTCCCGCCACTCACCCTCGTGCTCTACGATGAGGAGGCCTCGGAATTGGCCCGGGCGAATCGCCTGGTCATGCTCGACGCGGCTCTGTTTGTGCGCGCGGCCGCCAACCTCGGGGCGATCGCGGCCGGAGTTGAGGGATTGCAGGAAGACCCGCGGCGCATGCTCGAGGCCGGGCGGGGGATGCCGGTCTTCGGGGGCTATGCTCCGGAGGCTCCTCCCGGTGCCGGATGGACCGCGTTGCGCGGCGAGCCTCCCGCGAGTTGGCCGGACATGAGCGGATTGGTCGGCCGTCCTGGAGCTTTCCCTCGGGGGTTTCTTTCGTCTCCCACACCATCGGGAGGGCCGCGCGAGGTTCTCCTCGTGGGCCGAAGTGCCGATCGCGCCGTGCCCTCGTTCCTGCTTCTCGCCTGGTCCGCCGGGCAAGGTTGGCGGGCGCGGGACTTGATCGTGGGCCCCGGACGCATCAGCGCTCCGCAAGCCACTCTGGTCATCGACAGCGGCGGGGCGGCCAGCTTCCTGCCGGGGCCAGCGGCCTCCACCGTGAGCATGAACGAATTGCTCGTCGCAGCCGAGAAGCACGAGCGGGATGGCAGCAAGTCCCCGTTCGACGGTCACCTTTTGGTGCTGGCCCGGGCGACGCCGGATGTGGCGCGAGTGGCCCGAGACGGCGGCCCACCGGTCACACCGGTCGAATGGTGGGCGCAATCATGGACGGCGGTCCGCGACGGGTTGCTTTTCATCCGGGCCGGATGGTGGTTCAATCCGGTCTTGGTCCTGTCTGCCGCTCTGCTCGCCCTTTCCCCCGCCCGCCGCACGAATCGCGCGGCTTTGGTGGCGTTGGCCTTTGGTCTTTTGCTTTTTCTCCTCGCCGCCCTGGGCGTCTTTGCCGGCGGTCGGATTTTTCTGCCGGTTGCGCCGGTGCTCATCGCGCTGGGGGCAGGGGCCTTGATCGGCCGTCTGGGTCACCTGGCGGGCTGGCTGGGCAAATGAACACACCATGAAATTCACCAACCTGACCCGGGCGGAGGAGATCGGCGCCAATTGTTATCTTTTTGAAGCGGCAGGCTCACGCGTCCTGCTCGATGCGGGGATGCATCCGCGGCGCCTCGGTCCCGACGCCACCCCCGACTTCGCACAACTCGACGGGCGGGGATTTGATGCGATGGTGCTCACGCATGCGCATCAGGACCACGTTGGTTGCCTGCCGCTGGCCATGCGGCAGGCACCGGGAAAGCCGGTTTTTATGACGGAGGCCACGGCCGCGCTGGCCGATGTCATGCTGCACAACTCGGTCAACGTCATGCTCCGCCAGCGCGAGGAAGTGGGGATGACGGACTATCCGTTGTTCTCGCATCGCGAGGTCGAGCGACTGGCCGACGAATGGAGGATCGTGCCGCTCAATGCCCGTTTTGATTTATCCGGCGAGCGGGCTCGCGATGATGAGGGGGTGACCTGCGAGTTGTTTGACTCCGGCCACATCCTCGGGGCAGCCGCCGTGCTGCTCCGGGCCGAGGGGCGGCGGGTTTTTTACACGGGCGACGTCAACTTCGAGGATCAGACGCTGATGCGCGGAGCCAAGTTTCCCGAGGAGAACATCGACGTTCTGATCATGGAAACCACCCGCGGCGACAGCCCGGTGCCCCCGGGGTTCACGCGGCGGTTCGAGGAGGAAAGGTTCATTACCCGTCTGCGCGCCGCCTTGGAGGAAGCGGTGCCTGTGCTCGTGCCGGTCTTTGCCCTGGGAAAAACGCAGGAGTTGCTGGCCTTGCTCTACGAGGCAAAAAAAAGCGGCGCGCTCCCCGGTGGTTTCGGCCTCTACGTGGGTGGGCTCAGCGCCAAGATCACCGCCGTGACCGACCGGTTGCGTGGCAAGGCCCCCCGCCGGCATGGCGACCTCAAATTGGCCCAGTGTCTGCCGATGGAAGTCGTCGGCGGCCGCGATGTGGCCAAGTTGCCGGTGCTGCCGCGCACGGTTTACGCCATTTCCAGCGGAATGATGACGGAGAACACGCTGTCCAACGTTCTCGCCCCGCGCATTCTCGAGAATCCTCAGGCCTACTGCATGTTCGTCGGCTATTCCGACCCGCAATCGCCCGCAGGTCGGTTGCGGGCGGCTGCGGACGGTGAGGAGGTCGTGCTTGACCCTCGCCAGCGGCCGGTCCGGCGGCGGTGTCACGTGGATGCCTACACGCTGAGCGCCCACGCCACGCGGGATCAGCTCCTCGACTATGTCCGTCGCACCCGGCCGCGGAAGACTTTGCTCGTGCACGGCGACCCGCCGGCGGTCGCGTGGTTTGCCCGGGAGATCCCGCAGGTATGCCCGGAGACAGAAGTTATTGTTCCTGCCCCGGGCCGGACCGTGGAGCTTTAGGCCGGTTGGGGCATCCGGCGATCGAGGTCGGTGAGCAAGGCCGCGAACTCGCGGGTTTCCTTGCGCCAACGGTCAATGGCCTGACGCGAAACCTCGGCCTGGTCGGCCATGGCCTTTTCGAGCGCGGCGTAATTGTCGGCCAGGCGCTGGCTCAAATGCGTCAGCATGTCGTGCATCTGGTGGCCAAAGGCGGCTGCAATGGTCTCAGGCTTCTGCATGGCGATCTCCGCGCGCCGTCGCGCCTCGCCCATCTCGGCCAGCAGAATTTTCTCCGCCGGCACACGACGCAGATCACTGACCAAGCCCAGCTTCTCCAGCGTCCAGATCGTCCATTTGGTCGGGTCGAAATTGGTCGGCTTGACCCCGTTGCGGTAGTCGTGCTGAAACTCGTGGTGGTAGTTGTGGTAGCCTTCACCGAAGGTGAAGAGCGCCATCAGCGCGCTGTCCCGGGCGCTGCATCGGGTGGAGTAGGGCTGATTTCCCACCGTGTGGCACATTGAGTTGATGAAGAAGGTCGAGTGCTGCACCGCGAAAACCCGGAAGACGCCGGCCAGCAGGAAGCCGCCCAGTGCGCCGGCGGCGCCGTTCCAGGCAAAACCCAGCAGGGTGGGGAGGCCAAAGCCGACGATGAAGGCCATCGGAATGCACCAGCGGTGCTGCCACATGACAATCTTGTCGCGGCGGAGGTCGTTCACGTTGTCCATCGGTTGCTCGGGCGACAGCTTGAAGAGCAGCCAACCGATGTGCGCCCACATGAAGCCCTTCGAGATGTCGTAGGGGTCATCCTCGTGGTCCACATGCTTGTGGTGTTTACGGTGGTCGGAACACCAATCAAGGATCGTATTCTCAAAAGCGCAGGCGCCGAACACTGCCGTCACGAAACGGACCGGCGCTTTGGCCTTGAATGACAGGTGGGAGAACAACCGATGGTAGCCCAGCGTGATGCTCAGCCCGGTGGCAATGTAGAAGAACATGAAGAGCCCAAACTGGAACCAGTCCAGGCCGAAGAACCAGAGGTAAAGCGGCACCGCGGTGACGGCCAGGGTGTTGATGATGGCGAGGAAGATGCTGGTCGTCCAGTTGACGCGATCCCACGGGATCCGCTTGATGAGAGGTATTTGCATTGGATTTGAACGCCTTCGCCGAGATGGGGAAGGGGAAACGTTTACCCTACCGGACATCCCAACGGTGCGCAAGTGCCATCAACCGGTGGCAGCAGGGCCCGGGCTGGTCTGGGCCGGTCCTGATTTCTGTTGCGGGGCGAGGAATCTCCCTTGCGCTTTTGGTTGATCTGCCGCTAGTTTTATCACCCCCCATTGTGACACGCTCCCTTCGCTCTCTGGCCCTTTTGGTTTGCCTTGGCTCGGCCTTGGGCGTGTCAGCTTCCCGCGCCTGGACGGGTGCGGAGGTGGATTTTCCGGGCGACCTGCAGGGGTGGAACCTCGGGCTGGACTCCACCAAGTTCACCGGACCCGACGGCAGTCCGGAATGGTTCCGCTACCAGTTCGTTCCCGGGGCCTCCGCCACGGACTATTTCTTCAAGATGGTCACCGGCAATGACTGGAACAAGGACTTCGGCGGCAACCTCACCTTCCCGAAGAACGCCGCCGCCACCATGTTTTATCAGCCGGCCGGCGACAGCGCCGCCAAGCTCTCCGGAGGCGTGACCAGCGGCCGACGTTATGTTTTCACGGCCAAGGATCCGCCGCTGAGCAACACCACTGTTTCGGTCATGGAGCTCTCGGGCACCATCACCACGATCACCTCGGTTTCGCGCAACACCAGCACCGGCGTCGTGACGGTCAACCTCAGCCAGTCTCCGGCGACCGAGGAAAGGGTTTTCATCCGCTA
This sequence comes from Chthoniobacterales bacterium, assembly GCA_041736875.1. Classification (GTDB taxonomy): domain Bacteria; phylum Verrucomicrobiota; class Verrucomicrobiia; order Chthoniobacterales; family JACTMZ01; genus JACTMZ01. Next base: position 4,282 of record JBGSSV010000009.1, read on the forward strand.
TTCGACGGACAACTTCGCCACCTCCTCCTACATTGAGCTTTCCGTCGCCGGCACGACCGCGACGGGCTTCCTCGGGCCGCTTGAAAACGGCCAGGCCTACAAGTGGTATGTTCTAACGACCACAGCGTCGCAATCCGACCTCGCGGCAGCACCCGACCTCCTCGCGCTGTCATGGAACAACAACAGCGGCAGCAACTACACGATCACCACGCCCGTCGAGACCATCGCGTTCAACGTCAACGGCGGCAGTGGCAATTACACCACGTCGAAGTATTTCCTCGACGAAATCGCGGGCGACGAAGGCTCGATCACGGTCAATTTTTCCATCAACGCCTCCTTCCTCACCGCGGTCGAGGTCTTCACCAACCTCAACCGCCGCGACTACGCCAACGTTGATGCCAACAGCGATGGCGTGCCGGACGGGGTTCGTCCGCCCGATGGCAGCACGATTCCGGTCGGCAACGACGACCACTACTACAAGGCCTACACCATGACCGACACTGGCGGGTCGAACTTTTCGCTCACCCTCCCGGTCAACAAGACCGGAGCCTACCGCCTGAGCGTTCGCTGGAAGATCCAGGGCGACAGCAACTGGCGGTGGTATACGAACACCGGTGCCAACCGCCGCGACCATGCCGTTGTGGCCAGCCCGGTCCAGTCGCGGGACATCCGCATGTATGAGATCAACATTTTCAATCAGGAGGCGTCGGGCAAAACTTTCGCCACGCGCAGCACGATCGAGGATCTCAGCGACCGTCCCGGACGGCTCCAGACCGATCCCGACCGGGTCAACAAGTTCGACCTCGATTACCTCGAAGACCTTGGCGTCAACTGGCTCTGGTTCCAGCCCTACCACCCCTACGGCTGGGAAGGGCGGCACCTCAGTGCTCAGAACATCCGTGACCGCGATCCCAGTCAAGGTTCGGCCAATACCAAGGTGTGGAATGGCTCGAATGACTACTACGACGACGTCAATTATCCCTTCGCCCTCGGCAGCCCCTACGCGGTGAAGAATTTCTGGGAGATTGAGCCTCGCATGTCGGCCGCATTCTCCGGCGACCCCTCCGACATCAACGCCACCCGCAACGCGACGAACCGCGCCGCGGCCATGGCCGCTTTCCAGAATTTCATGGCCGACGCTGATGGTGCCGGGGTCAATCTCATGCCCGACGCCGCTTTCAATCACTCGGCCTGGGACATCGAACTCGGCCAACCCGGCTTGGACTACATCATGCCCGGTGCCGGGGCCTCGGGCTGGAGCGCGGCCGACCTCATCCACGACCGCGAGGTGCGGGTCTTCTCGCGCACCGCCGACTACGCCCAGCGGGCCAGTTTCTATACCAGTTTTTTCAACAACAACATCGCTCCCGCCCCCGATCGCGGCGACTTCGGCAAATGGCTCGACGCGGTGGACATTTTTTTCGGACGCTACGCCTCGCTCGTCAACCAGAACCCGGCTGACAACGACAACCGCAACAGCGAGGCCGACTGGTTCAACTACGACGGCCTGACCGGAAACTTCGATGGTGTCACCCGCGGCGTGTGGCAATATTTCGCCCGCTACGCGGTTTACTGGCTTGAGAAAGGCCGCGCCCCCGGCACCAACCGCAACAGCACGGCAGGGGACGGCGATGCCGCTGCCCGCTACGCGTGGGACGCTCGCGGCATCGACGGACTCCGCTGCGACTTCGGTCAGGGGCTTCCGCCGCAGGCGTGGGAATACATCATCAACACGGCCCGCAGCTACAAGTGGAGCTTCGTCTTCATGTCCGAGTCGCTCGACGGCGGCAACATCACCTACCGCTCGAACCGTCACTTTGACATCCTCAACGAGAACATCGTGTTCCCCGGGAAGGCCGCCACCACGACCTCGCAATACCGCACCATCTTTGAGGATCGCCGCAATGCCTACGGCCAGGGGCTCGTCCTGCTCAACACCGTCTCCCACGATGAGGACAACTATGTGGACCCGTGGCAGGCGTTCGTCCGCTACGCCGTTTTCGGCACGATCGACGGCGCGCCACTGATTTTCCCCGGGCAGGAACTCGGTGTCTCGCAGCTCTTCGGCTACGACCTTTACGAGATCAACTTCGGCAAGCCGGTGCCCCACTTCAAGACCTACAACTCGATGATGACGCTCTGGGGCAACACCGATTACGCCCTCGACCAGCTCAGCCCCGCTTACAGTGCGGTCAACGCGGCCCGCGCCTTCAGCCCCGCGCTCAAATCGAGCAACCGCTTTTTCCTCAACCAGATCGGCGGCGGGGCGGACGAATCGATCTTCTCGGTCGCCAAGTTCGAATCGCGCAACGCCTCGCCCGTCACCTCCGACGTCGTCTTCGGTTTCGTCAACCTCAACCGCAACGCCGCCGAGAACGCCACCTTCAGCCTCAATGTCGACGCGGACAGCAACAGCGTGAATGACTTCGGCATCAAGTCCGGCCGCAAATACAACGTGAGGAACATTGCCGCTCACCTCGGTCAGGTGCCCAACCGCCGTGACATCTGGCTCTGGGGCGGCGCCGGCGGCGGTTTCACCGGTGCAAACATCCTCGCCAACGGCGTCTTCGTCGGCCTCAACAGCATCCCCGGCTCCGACCCCGCGACGTGGACCAACAGCCCATACGAAGCGCAATACCTCAAGCTCTACGACACGACAGCCCCGGCGGACGTCACCGGTTCGGTCACCAGCAACATCACCAACGGATACATCATCGGCACCTCGGCCGCATTCAACTGGAATGCCGTCGCCGTCGACAGCGAAGGTATCGTGCCGAAATACAACGTGGAAATCGCCGCGACGAGCGGACCGAACACCGCGATCGTCGAGACCAACAGCTACACCCACATGGTCGGAGCCGACACGGGCGTCTCAGTGCGGGTCCGCGCGGTCAACCCCTACGACACCGCGTCGGGTAGCGCCTTCACCGCGTGGACCACCAACGCCTACATCCTCACGCCGGGCGGGGACTTCGACAACGACGGCGCGTCCAACCAGCAGGAGCACGAGGCCGGCGGCAATCCGCTCGTGCCCAAGACCGTGGCCAGCGTGACCCTCGGCGACCTCCTGCAAGTTTACAACGGCAGTCCGCGGTCCGCCTCGGCCACGACCTCACCGACCAATCTCACCGTGGCCTTCACCTACAACGGTTCCGGCACCGCCCCGACCGAACCGGGGGCCTACCCCGTCGTCGGCACGATCAACGATATCGTTTACCAGGGCAGCGCCACGAACACCTTCGTCATCACCGGTCCCGTCGCCGGGGCGGACAGCGTGACGAAGTCGACCAACAACACGCCATTCAAAATCCCGCTCGCCACGCTCCTGTCGAACGACACGCGCATCGACAACAGCGGGGCCAGCGTCTCCACCGGTTTGAGCATCACGGCCGCCACCTCGGGGCCGGGAAACACGGCCGCGCTCAGCGGTGCCTTCGTCCTCTTCACCCCGTCGGCCAACGAGACCGAAACCTTCACCTACACGCTGACCGACGGCACGTCCTCGCGCGAGGTGACCGTCACGGTCTCGAGCGCCGCGCCGCCGGCCGCCCCGCCGTTCACGCTGATCCTGACCAAGACCGGCGTTGCGACCTATGATGGCAACCTCACGACCGTGACCCACGACTTCATCGGCGTGCCCAACCAGACCTACACCATCCAGTTCACGGGAGAACTCAACCAGCCATGGGAGGCAAATGGAGACGTGCCGACCGGCGCCTCCGGTTCCTTCTCCGTGCCGTTCAGCCAGTCCGGTGACCGCGCCGCCGACTGGAACGGCAGCATGTTCTTCCGCGCCACGCAGACCGCGCCATGAGGAAAACGTTGCCCATTCTCCTTGCCGCCGTCTTGGTTGCGCCGGCCCTCGCCGACATCCGCGTGGAGCGCGGCTTCACCATCGGCCAGAACGTGCCCGACGGCAGCGGTTTCCTCGTCAGCACCCAGCAGTTCGCCAACCCCGGCATCACCAACATCTCCGCCGTGGATGTGCGCCTCGTCCTTTCCTCGCCCAGTGAGGCGAACCCCATGTGGCTCGGCGACCTGTATTCCACCCTGACCTATGGCGTGGCCTCCGAGGCCGAGCGCGTGAGCGTATTGCTCAACCGTCCCGGGGTGAATAACACGAATCCCTTCGGCAGCAGCCTGAGTTCGCTCGACGTCCTCCTCGATGGCACCGCCCCAACCAATGTGTTTTTCATCACCAACTCCACGGGAACATTCCAGGCCGATGGCCGCCTCGGGGTCAATCCCTACGCAACCAACCACGTCGCCTTCAGCACGAATGATGTGACCGCCGGGCTCCCGGCCCTCAACGGCGGAATGCTCGCGAGTCAGCAATGGAATTTGCTGGTCGCCGACACCGCAACCGCCGGGGTCGCGCGGCTCGATCGCTGGAGTCTGGCGGTCAGCGGCAGCGCGGCCACCAACGGCGTCCTCGATGCCGGACCCGGCGGCAGCATCACGAGCCTCGGCTCGACCAATGCCCTCGGTGCGGTCGTGACCGTGAGCGGAACGGGCACCAATGCCCTGGCCGCTGTGGTTGCCAACGGGACGCTGGATTTCCAGGCCGGACTGCAAGGAGCGGGCGAGTTGAACAAAACCGGTGCCGGCACCTTGAAGATCAGCGGTGCGTCGGCCGGGTTCAGCGGTGCGGTTGATGTGCAGGGCGGCACAGTCGAACTGGCTGCGTCAGGAGGTCACGCGGCGCTGGGCGCAGCTACCGCGGTCAGCGTGGCCGGCGGCGCCATGCTGTTCGTGGCGCAAAGCAACCAGGTCAGCAATGACGCGACCATCACCCTCTCGGGCGGCACGATCCGGCGGGGCGGGGGAGTGAGTGATGTTTTCGGGGCCCTGAACCTCACGGGAGCTTCGATCATCGACTTCGGCACCGGAGCCGCCGGCAGCTTCGAGTTCGGAGTTTATGAGAGCGACGCCATGCCCAGCCATGCACTGACCATCGACAGCTTCCTCGCCGGGAACAGCCTGATCTTTGACAGCGATCTGAGTTCCTACATCGCGGCGACTTACACGGGCACCGTTTTCACCAGCACCTACTTCAACATCAACAGCCTCTCGGGCGGATTCCATTCGAACTGGAACGGCAGCCAGTTCAACATCACGGCGATTCCCGAGCCGGCTGCTGTCCTCGCCGCCGCCGGTCTCCTCGGCCTGCTGGCCCGGGGCGCCTTGCGCCGCCTCCTCGCCCCGCCGCCCACCCGTCACGCCGCAGGTCGAAGCCGCGGCACCAACCGTCCCACTGCCGAGGACAACAGCAAAGGGAAGTTCACCACGAACTGCGGCTGAACCCGATGGCTTGCCCTACGGTTCCTTGGTCAACTTCCGCGCGAGCTCGTAAGCACTGCGCTCGACCCAGTTGTGCGCCAGCCGCCCCTCGCGCACTTTCCAGATGGAGATGCCCGTGAACTCAACAGGATGTGCGTCCGGCTTGGTGCCGAACATTCCTAGGTTACGTCCGGTCACGGCCCAGCGGGAGACGACGCGTTGGCCGTCCGGACTGGCGAAAATCTCGCGGTTGTTCAGGCGCAGGTCGCCGATCTTGGCTTGGAAATCCCTGATCCACTGCTTGAAGGCGTCGCGGCCTGCGAGATCCTGTCCGGCCGAGGTCAGGATGAAATCCTCGGCAACCAGGCGATCCACCAGACCGAGATCGTAGGGCGGATTCCACACGCCCTCCCAAAATTGCAGGAGCAAGTGTTCCGGCGTCGGCTTTCCGGTCTGGATGGCCTCGAGCGCGGCCACCAGCCGGTCCGGTTCGGCCCGGTTGCGGTAGTCGGCATCGAGGAACGCGTAGGTAATGGTTCCGTCCGGCGCGATGACGTAGGCCGCCGCCAGCGGAAGTTCGTCCGATTCGTCCCCGTTGCGCTGGTGGAGTCCGGCGCCCTTTTGCATCGCGGCGGCCACCTCGGGCGTCATCTTGAAGACGGCGCCGAATTCGCGGGCCACGCGGTTGCCTGGATCGGAGAGCACGATGAAGGGGAGGTTGTTCTTCTTTGCTGTCTCGTCGGCATGCTCGGGCAATTCCGGGGTTAGCGCGACCAACTGTCCTCCGGCCTCCGTGATGGCGGGGAGCTTCTCCGCCAACGCGGCCAGGGCCAGATTGCAATACGGGCACCAGCCGCCGCGATACCAGGTGAGGATGACCGGGCCCTTTTTCAGCAACGCGCCGAGCGCGACCTCCTCGCCCGCGGCATTCTTGAGCGTGAAGTCCGGGGCCTTCGCCCCGGTTTTGAGCGCGCGCGCGTAAATGCCGCTGGCCGCGACCACGTCGATGCCGTCCTGATAACTCGCAGCCTTCTCGGCTGGCGCGGTGCGGAGGAACTCCGCCCGCCTCGCATCAAGCCGCTCCCGGAGCGAATCGGCCAGAGCCATGGGGGCGGGTGAAAGCACGAACAGCGCGACAGCAACGACGAAGATTCGTGCCTCGGGGCGGCTGAGTGGAGCTGGGGCGGGAGTTTTCATCATGACAATATTGGATGCGCGGCGCCGACTCCAAACAGCGGTGGCTGCCTCGCATGAAATTGAATCATGACACACAGATCCAGAATCTGCACTGCCAACGTTGCACCACGAAGCAATCGCTGGCTTTATTCGGCTCGGGTGCTGGCACTTGACAAATCCACTGGCCGATGAGTTAGTCCAGCGTGATTTCTCGGCATCATTTTTCTCTGACCATCTCTTTGGCCCTTTTGACCTCGGTGCAGGGCTGGGCTCAGACATGGATTTCGACCGGCTCGGGCGACTGGACCAACAATGCCAACTGGACCGCAGGGGGCTTTCCCAATGCGACGAATGCCTCGGGCGTTTTGGGCACCAACATCACGGCGAACAGTCTCATTACCCTTGGACAAGACATCATCGTCGGGTCCCTGACCTTCAACGACAACAACAACTACACCCTGCGTAGCAATACCCTGATTTTCAACACCGGGGGAGGCGTCGCGTCGCTGCTAGTCACCAACGGCGGGGGCAACGGTGCTCACACCATCTCCAATGTCCTCCAACTCTCAAACAATCTCGTCGTCGCCCAATGGTCCACCGGGCTGTTGACCTTGTCCGGCGCGAAGAGCGGCACCGGAGGTCTGACCAAAGAAGGAACCGGCACGCTAACCATGAGCGGCGCGGGAACCTACCTCGGGGCGACCGCGATCAACAACGGAAGAGTCAATTACAGCACGGCTGGTGCGATTCCCACGGGCTCTGTGAGCGTGGGCGATGGCGCGGGTGCAGCCGATTCAGCCATCCTGTTTCTCGATGTTTCCATGGGATTCGTCAATGCTCTGGCTCCGACCATCGCTGCGGACGGCCTGCTCTCACAGGGCAACAACCGGCTTATCCGCCTTTCCTCGCTCTCCGGATCCGGGGAGACGCGGCTGAATCCCACGGTGGGCAACGGCTTTGAGTTCATGGGAGCTGGGGCTTCGAACAATTCGACCTATTCGGGTGAAATCACCGGCGGCATCGCGGTTGTGGGCACACCCAATCCCGGGGGGGAAGCCGCTTGAACAAAACCGGCACGGCCACGCTCACGCTCTCCGGATCGAATTCCTATGTCGCCCGGACGTTTGTCAGCGGCGGTGCCCTGCGCGCAGCGACGACCAACGCCTTGGGCGCCGGCACCGCCGACAGCGGAACTTATGTCTACAGCCTGGGCGGACTGGAGCTTGAGGGGAATATCTCGCTGGCCGAGCCGCTCTTCCTCAACGGCGACGGAAACGGTGCCGGGGCCGTGCGCAGCGCGTCGGGGAGCAACACTATCACCGGCCCGGTCGCCCTCGGCTGGACCGGAACCGGGGTCGCGGCTTCCAACGCCAGCGTCGGGGCCACGGCCAACAGCACCCTCGTCATCGCCTCGCAGATCACTGCAACGAACGCCGCCATCGGGCTGACCAAATACGGGGCCGGCACGGTGGCCTTCGCTACAAACAACACCTACACCGGGGCGACGGTGGTTAACAGCGGGACGCTCCGCCTCGCCGCGGCATCCAACGCCATCGTCGGCAACCTCGAAGTCCAGACCAACGCCATCCTCGCCCTCGCGGCGGCCAACCAGATCGCCGACACGTCGGCGGTGACGAATTCCGGAGGCCTGATCGAACTCGGGGCCAATTCCGACACGGTTGCCTCGTTCAGCATGTCCGGCGGTTCGATCAATGGCTCGGGCACGCTGACGGCGGCGACCTACGCTTTGACGGGCGGAACGGTCAACGCCAACCTCGGCGGCGGCGCCCTGACGAAAACGGGAAGCGGCACGGCCACGATCGCCGCGGGCCGCACGGCTTCCGCCTCCACCTACGATGTCTCGGGCGGGACCCTCGTGGTCAATGGCACCTTCACCGGCGTCACCTCGGTGACGAACACCGGCACCCTCGCCGGCACCGGCACGGTCGGCACCCTCAACATCAATGGCGGTGGAGTGCTTTCCCCCGGAAACTCCGCCGGCACGCTCACCGCGACCAACGGCGCCTCGTGGTCGCAGGGCGGGTCCTACACGTGGGAAATCTTCAGCCTGACCGACAACCCCGGCACGAGTTGGGATTTGCTCGATGTGACCGCGGGGACGCTGGACCTCACCGGCATCACCACGGCGGGTGGATTCACCATCAACCTTGTAACTTTGCAGGGGGACAACACGACGCCTGGCGCCCTGACCGGCTTTGATCCCTCAGCCAACTACAGTAACTGGCTGATCGCCCGCGCTCCAACCGTCAGCGGCTTCAACGCCGCCAATTTCAACCTCGTGACCGGCGGCTTCGTCGGGGCCGCTGGCACCTTCAGCATTTCCCAGCGCGCGATTCCTGGTGGTCAGGGAATCTACCTTCGTTACGAGACCGCCATCCCCGAGCCCGGCACTTGGGCGGCGGCAGGCTTCCTCGCGGTGGTGGCGGTCCTCATGCAACTCCGCCGCTGCCGGAGCAAGGGCTGATCCCGCTTCGCGCCCGCGCAAACCCGCCGCTGGCCCCGCTGCTCATGGCCCCGCATTCTCCCGAACTTCCCAGTCGCTTCGACGCCCTGCGCGAGTGGTGGCTCGAGGTCACCGGCCAGACGGAGGACATCAGCCTCGACCCCTCGCGCACCCGCGTCCTCGGCCGGAGGTTCCTGCTCTGGCTTCCTGTCATCGGCGTCGTCATCCTGCTTCTGGGCCTGCTCGCGTTCGTTCTTTTCACCGGATGGCGGGCGCATGATCTCGCGCGGAAGGCGGGGGAGAACGCGGTGCAGGGGGAGTTGCGTCTGGCTCTCGTTCAGGCGCAGTCGGCCCGCCGCTTGCGTCCCTGGAGCGGGGAGGTCATCCGCCATCAGGCCCGCGTTCTGGCCGCCTGCCGCGACCCGCGCAGCCTCGCCGTGTGGGAGGACTTGGGCAGCCTCGAGGCCCTAAGCCCCGCGGATCGGGCCGAGCTCATGGGTGCCGCCGTCCAGCTTGGCGACGAAACGCAGTTTGCCCGCATTCTGGCTGCGGTCGAAGCTCAGGACGGACCGGCCGGGGCGGAACTTTGGCGCGGACGCCGGGCGCTGGAAAAGCGTGATTTCACCGCGGCGGAAAAGCACTTCCGCGCCGCCTTGGCTCAGGACTCCGGGGCGGCAGTGCGGTTGGAGTTTGCCCGCCTGCTCTCGACCATCGGCACGCAGGATTCCGTGGCCGAGGCCGTGCAGATTGTGGATTCCCTCGCCACGGGCCCCGAGGCGGCGCATGCCCTGGCCTTCGGTCTGGCCGCGGTTCCCGCCGGTCCGGCCACCCGCCTCGCCTGGGCCAGTCGTGCATTTGCTGACTGGCGGGCGGACAATGAAGCCTTGCTCCCGGCGGCCACGGTGTTGGTCGCGGACCGCCAGCGAACCCTCAACGAAATCGTGCCCGCCCTGCGGACGCTTCACACCGGAGCACCCACCGAAGCACGCGTGGCCTTTGCCCGTTGGCTGCTGGAACATCAGGCCCCGGAGGAGGCGCTGGTCTTTGCCCGGTCCTCGGAAGCACCGGTTTCACGCGAGGCTTTTCTCGTCCGGGCCGATGCCTTGACCGAAACCCGCGACTGGGCCGGTCTGCTCGCCCTGATGCAGGCGGGATCGCCCCTCAATGTCACCGCGACCTCGTTGTTGCGGTCCCGCGCCGAACGCGGCTTGGGACGGACTGCCGCAGCCGACGAATCCCTTGCCGCAGCTCTTCGCTCCGCGGTGGGCAGGTTCCAACTGCCGGAGAGCCTGGACCAGGTCGATGCCGTGGGGCAGTCGGCCTTGGGCGACCGGGTCCTCCTGGATCTCTGCCGCGACTTTGCCTGCTCAGATTACGCTCTGCGCGTAGCCCGACACCGGTTCTCCGGGCGCGGCGAGCCCCGCCTGCGGGAGCAGGCCTTCACCCACGCACGCACCGCATCGCCGCGTTCGCCGGCGGTGTTGGATTATGAACGGCGCGCGCAGTTGATGGACGGGAGCGTCGTGGACCCGGACGAAACCGCGGAGGCACTCGCTGCCGAGCCCTCCAACATGGACGTTCGTTTGACCCACGCTTTGGCGCTGCTCCGGCAGGAACGCGTGGCCGAAGCGAGGCAGGTGCTTGAGCCGGGTGAGGTGATCAGGCACCAGCTCGATCCCGGGCAGAAAGCCGTCGTCGCCGCCGTCCTCGCCGCCGCCGGATCCCGCGAGGAGGCCAGAGCGCTGGCGAGAACCATCCGGCCCGCGCACTTGACGGACAGTGAATACCGCCTCGTCTATTCCCTCGCAGCCAGCGAGCCGACCACGTCGTAGCCTGCCTCCATACGAAACTCCTAGTGATTCGTGGATCGCAGCAGGAGGTTCACTTGTCATCGCAGGCCTGGATGCCAACTCCAGGTCGCGAGGCATCAGTCCCGGTGATAGGGATGCCCGGAGAGGATGGTGTGGGCACGGTATATTTGCTCGAGGGCGACGACGAGGGCGAGTTCGTGCTGCAGGGTGGCCCGACCGAGAGACCAGACGAAATTTGCCGCATCATGCAGGCTCTGGTCGTGGCCGTTTGCTCCGCCCAAAATGACCGCGACCGGCCGGGCGGCTTGCTGCCATTCGTCAACCTTGGCGGCGAAGGCGCGGCTGGTCATTTGTTTTCCCTGCTCATCGAGCAGCAGGCGGAAGCAGCCCTCGCTGGCCTTGCGCAGGGCCGCACTCTCCCGCGGCGGATCCGAGGGCTTGACCGTGACATGCTCGATCCGGCCCCACGGCTTGAGGCGCGCGAGGTATTCGTCGCGTCCGGCCCGCGCGTAAGCCAAGGCCGGTTTGCCGACGGTGACGAAGCGCCAGGTCATTGCGTAGTTGATCCGCCTGCGCCGGGCTCCGGTGTGACCAGGGGTTGCGCGAGTGGCGTCGAGGGATGGAGCAGCGGATATCTTGCGGCGAGGATGCGATCAGCTTGCCCGGCCGCCTCTTCCACTGAAACTTCCGTTCCGAGTTCGCGGGAGAGGGAACTCATGGCCACGCCTTGGATGCCGCAAGGCGTGATGGCGGCGAAGCCGGAGAGGTCGGATCCGATGTTGAGGCCGAACCCATGCATCGTGACCCAGCGGCGCACGCCGACGCCGATGCTGGCGATCTTGCGCTGCTCGATCCACACCCCGGTGAGACCTTCGCGGCGTTGCGCGTCGAGGCCGTAACCGGCCAGCAGGACGATGAGGCTTTCCTCGATCCAGCGCAGAAAGACATGCAGGTCGGGGGTGAGTTTCTGCAGGTTGAAAATGAAATAGCCGACCAACTGTCCCGGTCCGTGGTAAGTGGCCTGACCGCCGCGGTTGATTTCCTCGACCGGGTGGGGCAGAGGTGCGGCGCCGAGGCTCGAACGGTCGCGCTGACGGCCGATGGTGTAGACCGGATCGTGTTCGAGGAGAAAAATGCGGTCGGGGCCATCGCCGGCCAAACGGGCGGCCAGCGCGGTCTCCTGCATGGCCAGGGCCTCACGGTAGGCTACACGGCCCATCCAGCGTGTCTCGGGCGGGCTCATCGGATCGCCGTGGCCTGGCGGTTGAAATGGGTCACGCCGATGGCCAGTGCGTCGGCTGCATCCGGCGCCGGAGTTTCAGTGAGTCCAAGGAGGGCGCGGATCATGAAGGCGACTTGATCCTTCTGCGCACCGCCACGCCCGACCACCGCCTGCTTGATCAGGCGCGGTGCGTATTCATGCACCTCCAGCCCGCGTGTGGCGGCCACGAGAAGGGCGGCCCCGCGGGCCGAGCCAAGGATGATGGCGGTGCGGACGTTCTGCACGTAGATGACCCCTTCGATGGCGAAGGAAGTCGGCGCGAGTTGCTCCGCGACCTTCGTCAGGGTCTCGTGGATTTCTCGCAGGCACTGGGGGGCGGAGAGCTTCGGCGGATTGACGACCACGCCGTAGGCCAGCGCGCGGAGTTTGCCGCCAGAGGATTCCAGCACGGCGTAGCCGGTCCCGCGCAGGGAGGGATCGACGGCGAGGACGCGTTCAGCGGTCATGGGGATAGATTTGGCGCAGGTCCGGCTGGGAGCAAGCTTGCGTCGTGCCTTAGACTGTCGGGGAATATGGCCAAAAAACTGATCCTTTTCGACATCGACGGCACACTCCTGCTGACCGGCCGCGCCGGGGAACATGCGCTGCGTTCCGCCCTGCGGGAGCGATTCGGGGTGGACGACGATTTGACCGGCATTTCCTTCGCTGGTTCGACCGACGGGGCGATCGTCCGGCAGATGTTCGCCGCGCACAACATCGAACCGTCGCCCGAGAATATCGCCGATCTGCTCGATGGCTACGTGCACAACCTTCCGCACGAGTTGCCGCGTCGCAGCGGCCGCGTGTTGCCGGGCATTGTCGTTCTCCTCGAGGCCCTGAAGGCGCGGGAGGATGTGGTGCTCGGGTTGCTCACCGGCAACATCGAGCGCGGGGCGGAAATCAAGCTCACGCACTACGGGGTCTGGGACTACTTCGAGTTCGGGGCCTACGCGGACGACCATGTGGACCGCAACAAGCTTGGCCCGGTCGCGCAGGCTCGCGCGGTGGAGCGCCATGGAGTCAGTTTCGCCGCCGCGGACATCTTCGTCCTGGGCGATACGCCGAAGGATATCGACTGCGCCCGCGCAGCCGGTTTTCAGGCCGTGGCCATCGCCACGGGCGGCTACACCCGGGAGGAACTGGCCTCGCATCAGCCGGATTTTCTTTTTGAGGATCTGGCCGATACCGCGGCCGTGCTGGCTGTCCTGCTGGGTAAGGCGCCGGGCGCCGCCTGATCATGGGGGAATCGCCCGAGCGCAGCACATGGAGGGCGCTGGCAGCGGCGCTTGCCGGGGCCGTCCTCGCCGGAGCAGGGGCTTTGATCTTCGGCCTGCTCGATGCCCGCTCCGCGAAGTTGGCCCGGACCGTCTGGTCCTCGGGCCCATGGCTGCTTTTTTTCCTCATGCCGCTCGGGCTCACCTTGATCTTGTGGCTGCGCGACCGCGTCTTCCCCGGGACCGATGGCACGGGGATTCCCCAGACCATTGCGGCTCTGCAATCCGGGCCAGGCCCCACGCGTGATCGGCTGCTCTCCCTGCGGGTGGCGGTTGGCAAGATCCTTCTCACCGGCCTGGGTTTGTTTTCCTTCCTGTCCCTCGGCCGCGAGGGACCGTCGGTGCAGATTGGTGCGTGTGTCATGCATTGGGTGGGGCGGTGGACCCGCTTTCCCCGCCACCTCGTCGAGCGGGGGCTCATCATGGGCGGTGGGGCCGCCGGCATCGCCGCCGCTTTCAATGCGCCCATCGCCGGAATCGTTTTTGCCTTTGAGGAAATCGGGCGACAATTCGACAAGGACAACCTGGGCACGATTGTTCGCACCGTGATGGTCGCCTGCCTCGCCTGCGCCGCGGTGTGGGGGAACTATTTTTTCTACGGCCGGCTCGATTTCGACCGCGCGGTGCCCCTCGAGTTCCATTCGCCCGGGCCTTGGCTGGCTGTCGTCATCATCGGGCTGGCCGGCGGTTTGCTCGGCGGCCTGTTCGCCCGTCTGATCATTTTTCTCATGCCACGGGTGGGCGGGGCGATCCGTCGGAATTTTTGGGCCGTGGGGCTGGCGGTAGGCCTGGCCTGTGCGGCGCTCGCGTGGATTTCTCACGGGGCGACCCTCGGCACCGGCTACGAGCAGGCTCGGGCTTTGATCGTCCAAGGAAGTCCCGACTATGTTGCGAGCCTGCCGGCTGGGGTGGCGGAAGAATTGGCAGCCACACGCGAGACCATCGGGCCGTGGTATGCGTTGCAACGGGCCGTTGCGTCGCTGCTTGTCATGATGACCGGCATCCCCGGCGGCTTGTTCGATCCGGCCTTTTCCGTCGGGGCCGGGCTGGGGCATCTGACCGCTCCGTGGCTCGCCGCGACGGGGGCAACGGCGCAGGGGATCATCCTGCTCTGGGTCGCGGCCTACTTTGCCGGCGTGGTGCAAAGCCCGATGACGGCCTTCATCATCCTCATTGAGATGACCGGGGCGATCGGATTGACCCTGCCGCTCGGGCTCGCCGCCATCGTGGCCTACGAGGCCTCGCGACGGGTCTGCCCTGTCGCCCTCTACGAGGCACTGGCCCGCGGGTTCCTGAGCGATGACTCGCGGAAGCAGGAAACCCCCTGACAAAGCCGTGGCTGGGGTTAATCTGCCCGGCATGAGTGAGGAAACCCCCGCTACCACCGATTACGATGGGCTGCTGCGTCTGGCCGGGCGGATCAGCCGTGAGGCGGACCTGGATGGGCTGCTGGCCAAGATTCTCACCGAAAGCGTGCCGTGGATGAAGGTCGAAGCCTGCTCGATTTTTCTTCCCGAAAAACCGGGCGGAGACCTGGTCATTCACTCGGCCTTCGGAGACAGCGCCCCGCGTCTGCATGATCTGCACGTGCCGGCCGGGAAGGGGATCGTGGGCGCCGCCATGAACGAGAAGCGCCTCATCCGGGTCGATGACGTCGCCTCCGATCCGCGGTTCTACCGCAAGGCCGACGAGGAAACCGGCTGGGTCACGCGAGCCCTGGTCGCCGCGCCCTTGCTCGACGGTGACGACTGTCTCGGGGTCATCGAGTTTCTAAATCCGGTGGGCAGAGCGGCCTTCAGTCCGGCGGACGAGCGGTTGGTCGAATACTTTGCCGGCTTGATTGCCGCGGCTCTCGTGCGGGTGCGGGCGCAGGCCGCCGTGGTCGAGCGCGCCGCGCTGCAGCGCGATCTGGATCTGGCCAGCGAATTGCAAGCCGGCCTTCTGCCCAAGGCTTTTCCGGGTCCGGCGCAGTCGCCGCAGATCGAGGTTTTTGCCCGACTGGATCCCGCACGCGAGGTCAGCGGGGATCTTTACGATTTCTTTTTCCTCGATGACGACCACCTGTGCTTCGTGGTGGGCGACGTCTCCGGCAAGGGGGTGGCCGCCGGGTTGTTCATGGCCGTGACGCGCACCATGGTCCGCGCCGTCGCGCGGCCCGACCGTCCGCCGGCCGAGGTCCTCACGCGGGTCAATCGTGAGTTGTGCCGCGAGAACGATGCCTGCCTTTTCGTCACCATGATCCTCGGGGTGGCCAATGTGAAAACCGGTGAAATCGTCTGCGGGCTGGCCGGTCATAATCCTCCGGCGGTCGTGCGGCATGGCGGCGGGGCGGCCTTCGGGCCAGTGGGGGGGCAGCCCATGGGATTGAACGACCACGCCGTTTTCACCGAGTGGGCGGTGAGTCTGGCCGGGGGCGATGCCCTCGTTGTTTACACCGACGGCGTGACCGAAGCGATGGACGAGGCGGGGCGGCTTTTCGGCAATGAGCCGCTGCGGCTGGTCCTCGACCGCGGGGGCGAATCCTCAGATGCGATCGTCCAGGAGGTCTCGCGGGCGGTTGAGCGGCATGTCGACGGGGCCGAGCGGTCGGACGATATCACCATTCTGGTCTTGCGCCGTCGTGCCGGGTGAGGCGGGAAAGCGATTTACACCAGGCGGTTGGTTTTGAATGATGGCGGGTTCGATGTCGGATATTTCCAAAGCATACGAGCCGGGCGCCGTGGAGGAGCGCTGGTATGGGGAGTGGATCAGCCAAGGTTGCTTCGCGGCCGATCCCGCCTCGGGCAAACCCGGGTTCTCTATTGTCATCCCCCCGCCGAACGTCACCGGTGTCCTCACTCTCGGGCACGTGCTGAACAACACGTTGCAGGACATCTTGGCCCGCCGCGCCCGCCAGACCGGGCATGAGGTGCTCTGGCTGCCTGGGACCGACCATGCGGGCATTGCCACGCAGACGGTGGTCGAGCGCCAGCTGCGCAAGGAGGAGGGGAAAACCCGCCGCGATTTGGGGCGCGATGAATTTCTGCGGCGCGTGTGGGAGTGGAAGGAGAAGCACGGCGGCATCATCATCAAACAGCTCAAGCGGCTCGGCTGCTCGTGCGATTGGGACCGGGAGCGCTTCACCATGGACGAGGACTACTCTCGCCAGGTGCAGGAGACCTTCGTGCGCCTGCACGCCCAGGGGCTGATCTACCGCGGTAAGCGCATGGTCAATTGGTGCCCGGTCTCGCAGACCGCACTGAGCGACGAGGAGGTCGTGATGAAATCGACCAAGGGAAAACTCTACGTCATGCGTTATGAGGTGGCGGAGGAGCCGGGAACGTTCCTCGAAATCGCCACGACCCGTCCGGAGACGCTCATGGGCGACACCGCGGTGGCGGTGCATCCCGAGGATCCCCGTTATGCCCACCTGATCGGCCGGCACGCGTGGCGGCCGTTTCCGCGGGCCATGATTCCGATCGTCGCCGACCGCCACATCGACATGGCTTTCGGCACGGGCGTGCTCAAGGTCACGCCGGCCCATGACAAGGCCGACTTCGAGATCGGGCAGCGGCACGGGTTGGAGGTCATTGACGTGATGAACCCCGACGGCACGCTCAACGATCTCGCGGGGCCGGAGTTTTCCGGAATGGAGCGCTTCGCCGCGCGCGAGGCGGCGGTGGCCCGTCTCGAGGAAATGGGTTTGCTCGCGCGGATCGAGGACTACGAGAACAACGTGGGCTACAGCGAGCGGGCCGATGTGCCGGTCGAACCCCGCCTGAGCGAGCAGTGGTTCCTCCGCTACCCGCAGGTGCCGGCGGCTCTCGACGCGGTCGTCTCCGGAAAAATCCGCTTTGTCCCCGAGCGGTGGGCGAAAATTTATGAGCACTGGATGACCAACATCCAGGACTGGTGCATCAGCCGCCAATTGTGGTGGGGCCATCGCATCCCCGTCTGGTATCGTCTCGACGATTCCTCCGTCGTGCATGTGGGCCTCGACGCGCCGGCGGACGAGGACAACTGGCGGCAGGACGAGGATGTGCTCGATACTTGGTTCAGCTCGTGGCTTTGGCCGTTCGGCACGATGGACGGCCCGACGCGGGCGAAGTTTTATCCGACCAACGACCTGGTCACCGGGCCCGACATCATCTTCTTCTGGGTCGCCCGCATGATCATGGCCGGCTTGGAATTCACGGGCGAAACACCGTTTCGCAATGTCTTTTTCACCAGCATCATCCGTGACCTCAAGGGGCGCAAAATGTCGAAGAGCTTGGGCAACTCGCCCGATCCGCTTGATCTCATGGCCAAATACGGGGCCGATGGTCTCCGCTTCGGCTTGATGCGTATCGCGCCGCATGGTCAGGACGTGCGGTTTGACGAGAATCAGATCAAGGAGGGGCGCAACTTTGCCAACAAGCTGTGGAACGCCGCGCGTTTCCGCGAGATGCAGGGCCCCCCGCTGGTGGTCAAACCGCTCGCCGAGCATGCGCTCTCGCCCTACTCCGTGGCGGTGATCACGGCGTTTGATGCCATGCATGCGGCCTACCGTCAGGCCCTAGCCGACTTTCATTTTCACGAGGCGGCCACGCAGCTCTATGACTTTTTCTGGAGCACCTACTGCGACTGGTATGTCGAGGCGTCCAAGGCGGAGTTGACCGCCGGCGGGGCCTCGGCCGACAGCGTGCGCGCGGTCATGGACCACGTGCTCGGCGGTTACCTGCGGCTGCTTCACCCATTCATGCCTCACATCACGGAGGAGCTGTGGGACCGTCTGGGCTTTGCCGCCGGGGAGGGGAGGGCGCGACTGATTCTTTTCGCCAGTCCGCCGGACGAGGATTCGTTGCCGGGGATTCCGGCGGAGGAGAAGGCGCAAGCGGCCAACGCGGTCGCTGCGGTTTACGAGGCCGTGCGCGCCGTGCGCGTGCTCCGGGCGGAATTCAAGGTTCCCTCCAATGCCGAATGCGTTGTCCATCTCGCTCGCCATCCGGACTTCGCCGGATTCGACCTCTCTGTCTTCCGCTCCCTCGCCCGGGCCACGGAAATCGAGGAAATCGGGGCGTCCGGTCCGGCCCGGAAAATGCCCCATGCTTTGACGCCCTTGGGCGAGGTCTACCTCGAACTGGACATCGATGTGGAGGCTGAGCGCCAGCGCATGCTGGGGGAAATCGGCAAGATCGAGGCGGAAATCGCCAAGGTCGAGGCCAAGCTGGCCGACACTTCCTTCGTCCAGGGCGCTCCCCCGCAGGTCATCGAGAGCTTCAAGACCCGCGGGGCCGACTGGCGGGCCAAACGCGCCAAGCTCGAAACGGCGCTGGCCGCGTTGTAGACCAATCCCGTGCAACTCGACGTCCGGCTTCGTCGCAATCGCGCCACCGAGGGACTACGCCGGCTGACGCGTGAGACCCGCTTGTTCGTGGACGACCTAGTCTACCCGCTCTTCGTTCATGGCGGCGAAGACAACGAACCGGTGGCCTCGATGCCGGGGGTCGAGCGGCGGACTGTGGCCGACCTCGTGCGCGAGTGTCGCGAAGTCTTCGCCCTCGGGCTCCCCGCCGTGGCGATTTTCCCCGTCTTGGATGCATCGCAAAAGGATGCCCGCGGCTCCCATGCCCTTGAGCCGGACAACTTGCTTTTTCGCGCTCTCTCGGAGGTCAAAGCCGCGGTGCCCGAACTCGTCCTCATCGCCGACGTCGCCCTCGATCCCTACACATCACACGGCCACGATGGGCTGCTCACGCCGGACGGCCGTGATGTGGACAACGATGCAACCGTCGAGATCCTGCGCGAACTGGCCGTGCTCGCCGCGCAGGCCGGGGCCGACATCGTCGCTCCCTCGGACATGATGGACGGGCGGGTCAGGGCGATCCGCCATGCGCTGGACCAAGCCGGGCTCACTCAGACGTGCATTTTGTCCTACGCGGCCAAGTTCGCCTCGGCCTACTACGGCCCGTTCCGCGATGCTGTTCGCAGCCAACCGACTCCGCGCGCCTCGCCGTTGAGCAAGGCGACCTATCAACTCGATCCGTCCAACGCCCGCGAGGCGCTGCGCGAAGTCCTCCTCGATGAAAGCGAGGGCGCCGACATGGTCATGGTCAAGCCCGCCGGGCCCTACCTCGATATCATTCGCGCAGTCCGCGGGCAGACCGATCTCCCTCTCGCGGCTTACCAGGTCTCGGGCGAATACGTGCAAATCCACGCGGCCGCGCGAGCCGGGTGGCTCGATTACGCCGCCTGCCGCGACGAGTCCCTCACCGCGATCAAGCGCGCCGGCGCGGACTTCATTATCACCTACTTCGCCCGCGAGGTGGCGGAGAAACTCAGGTGTATTTGAGGATTTCCTCGACGCTGGTCTCGCCGTCGAAAATTGCCTGCAGCCCCGCTTCGCGGAGGGTGCGCATGCCCAACTCGATGGCCTTTTGACGCAGAACGACGCCGGGGGCGCGTTGGTTGATCATTTCGCGCAGGGTGTCGTTGAGGCGCAGGGTCTCGAAGATTCCTTTGCGCCCGCGGTAACCCGTGTCGCTGCAGTCGTCGCATCCACGGCCCTTGTAGAAATGCTTGTCCCCGATCTCGTGGGCGGAGAGACCGAGCAGCATCAGTTCCTCCTCGGTCGGCTCGTAGGGGGCGATGCATTTAGCGCAGATGCGGCGGACCAGACGTTGGGCCACGATGAGCTCGAGCGAGGCGGAGATGAGGAATGGCTCCACTCCCATGTCGATCAAGCGGGTGATGGCCCCGGTCGAATCGTTCGTATGCAGCGAGGTGAAGACAAGGTGGCCGGTCAGGGAGGCCTGGATGGCGATCTGGGCCGTCTCAAGGTCGCGCGTTTCGCCGACCAGGATGCGATCCGGGTCCTGCCGCAGAAAGGCGCGGAGGCAGCGGGCGAAATCGAGGCCGATGGCCTCCTGGACCGGGACCTGCATGATGCCGTCGATGTCGTATTCGACCGGGTCCTCGGCGGTGAGTAGCTTGGCGTTCGGCTCGTTGATTTCCCGCAAGCAGGCGTAAAGCGTGGTCGTTTTGCCCGAGCCGGTCGGGCCGGTCACGATGATGATGCCGTTGGGCAGCTTGATCATGTCGCGCAACGTCTTCTTCACGTCCTCCGGCACGCCGAGCTTGTCGAGGTCCAACTGCACGGCCGAACGGTCGAGAATACGGAGCACCACGCTTTCGCCGAACTGGGTCGGCAGCGTGGAGACGCGGAGATCAATGGCGAAGGGCTTGCCGTCACGCAGCACGCTGCGCTGGATGCGTCCGTCCTGGGGGAGGCGGTTCTCCGCGATGTTGAGGTTGGAGATGATCTTGACCCGCGAAATCAGCTCGCGGGAGATCGAGCTGTAAGCCTTGCGGTCGCTTTTGGTCAGGAGCGAGCGCAGTGTGCCGTCCACCCGCATGCGCACGTCCATGTAGGCCTCGAACGGCTCGAAGTGGATGTCGCTCGCCTTGGCCTTGATGCCGATATCGATGAGGTTGTCGATGATCTGGGTGACGTATTGCGCCCGGTCATCGTCGCTCAGGTCGCCTGCCGCCTTGCTCGAAAGTTCGCTGAGGCGCTCGCGCAGTTCTTTCTGGGTCACCGTGGCGAACCCCTCGGTGGCATAGTCAACCGACTCGTAATACTGCGTGATGAGTTCCTCCACACGGGCGATCGGCGCCACGCTGATCTGGAGATTCTGATTGAGGGCGAAACGCAGCTCGGAGAGCTTTTCCGCATCGAGCGGGTCGCTCAGCGCGAGGTAAAGCGTGCCGTCCAGCTCGGCCACGGGCAGCACGCGATGCAGCCGGGCCAGCCCCACGGGGATTTTGTCCCGCAGGCGGTTGTCCAGCTGGAAGTCGGAGAGGTCGATGTAATTCGCCCCGATCGAGTTGGCGATGGCGTGGTAGAAGGCGTGCTCATCCACGTGGCCGTCGTTGATGAGGAAATCCTCCGGGGCGCGGCCGCTGTCGAGAATGCCTTGGAGCAGTTCGTCGGATTGCTCCGGGGTGATGACCCCTTGGTCGGCGAGGGTGGTGATGACGAGATGCGGGTCCATGTTAGTCGGAGTCTCCCATGGTCACGGCCAGAACCTCGTCGAAGGTGGTCAGGCCGGCGAAGACTTTTTGGAATCCGTCCTCCCGCAGAGTGCGCATGCCCTGCTCGCGGGCGCGGCGGCGCAACTGCACGGTGCTGACCTGTTCCGAACGATCCTCGCCCTCGCCCATACGGTTGACCATCTGCCTCATCTCGTCGTCGAGCTTGAAAATCTCGAAAATGCCGACGCGGCCGCGATAGCCGGTGAAGCGGCAACGTTCGCAGCCCTTGGGGCGGAAAATATGGGCGGAGGCCAGCTGCTCAGGATCGAGGTGGAGGGAGACGAGTTCGGCCTCGGTCAGCTCCGCCTGTTCCTTGCAGGTGCAGAGTTTGCGGCAGAGGCGCTGGGCCATGACGGCGCGCACCGCGCTGGAGACCAGGAAGGGTTTGACCCCGATGTCGATCAAACGCGCAATGGCGCTGGGCGCGTCGTTGGTGTGCAAGGTGGAGAGCACCAAGTGGCCGGTGAGGGAGGCGTTGATCGCGATCCCGGCGGTCTCAAGGTCGCGAATTTCCCCGATCATGATGACGTTCGGGGCCTGGCGCAGGATGGCCCGGAGGGCGCGGGCGAAAGTCATGCCGATGTCGCTCTTCACGTGGACCTGGTTGACGCCCGGCATGACGTATTCGATCGGATCCTCCGTGGTGATGATCTTGCGGCTTTCGTCGTTGATCTCGGACAAGCAGGCGTAAAGCGTGGTGGTCTTGCCCGACCCGGTCGGCCCCGTGACAAGGATGATGCCGTCGGCCATTTTGATCAGCCCGCGGAAATACTCTTGGTCGTCCGTCATGAAACCCAGGTCGGGGAGGGTGATCGAGAGGGTGGACTGGTCGAGCAGACGCATGACGATGGACTCGCCCTGGGAGGTCGGAATGGTCGAGACGCGAAGGTCGAGAGGCTTGCCCCGCACCTGGCATTGGATGCGCCCGTCCTGCGGCACCCGCTTCTCGTCGATGCTCATCGTCTCGGTCATGATCTTCAACCGGCTGATCACGGCGGTGTGCAGTGTTTGCGGGAGGAGTTTGTATTGCTCCAGTTCCCCGTCGATGCGGAAGCGAACCCGGAAGCCGCTCTCGACCGGTTCGAGGTGGATGTCACTGGCGCGCATTTCCTGCGCCTTCTCGAGAAAGTCCTGCACGAGGGTGATGATGGCCCCGTCATCCTCTCCCATGGCCCCACCGGCTTCCTCATCCGTGCCGGCGGCCACCAGGCCCTCGACTCGGGGATAGATGTCGGTCAGAAGGGCATCGACCCTCTCGGGGTCGGCATAGAGGAATTCGACCTCGGTCTTGAGGAGGAAAGGCACGGTATCGAAGGCCTCGAAGTTCATCGGGTCGCCGATGGCCACCTGCACGCCGTGGTCGGTCTGCAGGAGGGGTAGCACGCGGTGACGGCGGGCGACCTCGCCGGGGAGGAGTTTCTGCACCTCGCGGATGTGTTCGACCGTCGCGGGATCTTCGAGGTCGGCGAAGGTCAGCCCGTGGAAATGCGCGACCGCCTCGTGGACATCGCGTGGTTGCACCATGCCTTCGGTCAACAGCGCATCGATGATCGGTGCACCAGGGTGAAGTTCCCGCGCCTCCGTGACTTGCTGCCTGGTCACCCTGAATTGATCGAGGAGAACTTCGAGAACTTGGTCGTCGGTATGCACAGGGGAATCGGGAGCAACCGATTGCTTACGGTCAGCAGGTCGGCCTGTCAAGGAGCAGCCCCGGCAAGCCGTGCGTTGTCATTTGTTCGCGAATGTCTACCATCCGGCTTTCGGACCCCTCCTGATCATGAGCAAATACCAGACCTATCTCCTTTTCGGCGCACCCGGCAGCGGCAAGGGCACCCAAGGCAAGGCGCTCGGCACCGTGCCCGGCTACTTCCATTGCGCCTGCGGGGATGTCTTTCGCGCGCTGGATCTGCGGACGCCGCTGGGCCAGAAATTTCTCGAGTATTCGAGCCGGGGCGAACTCGTCCCGGATGAGGTTACGCTCCAACTTTGGAAGATCCGCATTGATCAGAAAGTTGAAGCCCACGCCTTCCACCCGGATCACGATTTTCTCGTCCTTGACGGCATCCCGCGCAACTTGGAGCAGGC
Organism: Chthoniobacterales bacterium; assembly: GCA_041736875.1. Lineage (GTDB taxonomy): Bacteria > Verrucomicrobiota > Verrucomicrobiia > Chthoniobacterales > JACTMZ01 > JACTMZ01. Next base: position 27,685 of record JBGSSV010000009.1, read on the forward strand.
GCAGATGCTGGAGAACATCATCCGGGTGCGTCGTATCTTTCACCTCTCGTGCCCGGACCGCGCGAAATTGGTCGAGCGACTCAAGCGCCGCGCCCTGCGGGACAATCGCCTCGACGACGCCAACGAGGAGGTCATCCGCCACCGGCTGGAGACCTACGACGAAGAATCGCGTCCGGTGCTCGAATTCTACGGGGAGAAAATCATCCAGCACATCGACGCCACGCAGTCTCCCATCGATGTGCTGGGGAGAATCACCGACGTTCTCATGCAGGACCGCCGCAACCACTTCGGCGAGGAGGGGTTCAGCGCGGTGACATGAGCGGGCAGTTCGAGAGCCTGCGGGCGAGTAAACTTTACTGCCGCCGTTGCGGCCAAGCCATGCCCGTGCGGGAACGCCTCCTTCTGGTGCTCCCGGACAAGGAGATCTACGATTACCTCTGCACGGGTTGCGCGGATTCGGTTGGTCAGCGGGAGGTTACCGCCGGCGAATTGATCCAAGCCAGGCGTCCGGCCCACCGTCCCCGGACCCGTCACTAGTTCCGCCATGAAAATTGTCTTCGTTGGCAGTGGTGACATCGGCCTGCCTTCGCTGCGCGCGCTCCTGGACGACCCGTGCGTCGAGGTGTGTGCCTTGGTGACCCAGCCTGATCGCGCCGCAGGGCGGGGGTTGCGGGAGAAACCCTCGGTCATCAAGGAGTTGGCCCTTGCGCGCGGTCTGCCCGTGCTGCAACCGGCCCGTTTGCGCGACCCTGCGGCGATTGCCGCGGTCGCCGCGTTTGCACCGGATCTTCTCGTCGTCATGGCCTACGGGCAGATCTTGTCGCAGGCGCTGCTGGACGTGCCGCCGCTCGGTTGCCTGAACCTGCACGCGTCGCTCCTGCCCCGCCACCGCGGCGCCGCCCCGATTCACGCGGCGATCCTTGCCGGCGATGTCGTCTCCGGCGTTACCGTCATGTGGATGGATGCCGGTCTCGACACGGGCGACGTGCTGCTGGCCGAGGAGTGTGGAATGGGCCCCGAAGAGACAGCCGGGTCATTGCACGACCGGTTGGGTGAGATGGCTCCCGTTGCCTTGGCGAAAGCGCTCACGCTCCTGCGCGAGGGCCGCGCGCCGCGGGTTCCGCAGGGGGAGGCGTCGGCGACCTACGCCCCGAAACTTGATCGCGAGTCGGGGCGAATCGACTGGCGGGAGAGTGCCGACGAGATTGTCCGCAAAATTCGGGCGCTCCATCCGTGGCCGGGGGCGTTCACCGAGTGCCTGCTGGAAGACGGCCAGACCCTGAGGCTTAAAATCCACCGCGCCGCGGTGCAGGTTGGAAGTTTGTCCACCGGGGCGGTGGCGCCTGGGAGCTTCCTCGTGGGCTGCGGAGCCGGGGGCCTCGTGGAATTGGCTGAGATCCAAGCCCCGGGGGGCAAACGGATGTCGGCGGCTGATTTCCTGCGTGGCCACCGGGTCGCGCGGGTGGGCTGAGCGGGGCTTACTCTTTCGGAGCAGATCCTGCGATGCTCAGGGAGATGGCAATGTCGTCGGCCACTTTGTCCGTCGCCTCACCCGGCTTGATCCCGAAGTCACTGCGCTTGATCTCGAACTTCGAGCGAATGACCAGCAGGTCGCCGGGCGTTTTGTCCGGGCTGCGCTCCGCCAATTTTCCGGGCAGGTAGTTGACCCGGGCATCAACCGTGAGATCCTTGGAAACGCCATTGAGCGTGAACGTGCCGGTGACTTTGGCCTCACCCTTGTCGCCCTCCTTTTTGATATCCGAGATGCCGGTGATGGCAAAGCTGATCTCGGGGTGTTTGGCCGCGTTGAGCCATTTCTCGCCCAGCATGTGATCCTTCATCATGGGGTTCGGGACCACGAGGGAGTCGGTGGCCACCACGATCTTGCCCTTGGCTTCGCCCGGTTTCTCCGGGTCGAGCGTTACCGTGCCGGAGACGCCGCTGGCTGTGCCGTTGATGGATTCAAGCGGAGCGTCGAGTTGGAAGACGACATTGTTCACTCCCTTCGGGTCCTTGAAATCGAAGGTGAGGGGGGCGGCGTGGGCCGGAAGGACGAGGGCGACGGCGGAAGCGGTGAGGAGCAGGTGTTTCATGGTCGCGTGAATTTGCCGAGAAAAAGGCCGAGTGCAACCAGAAACAACGACCCGGCACTCCCGGCGATTAGAAAATCCAGCCCCGGGACGAATCGTTTCTCGTATTCGGTGAATTCAAGCTCCGTGACCGGATCGACTTTGGCCACAGGGACGAGCGTCTTGGACCAGCCGCGGTCGGCTCCAAGCGAGAACCAGGTGACGACCACGGCGAGCAGGCAGACCGTGCCGATGATGATAAGCAGTCGAGGCATGGCCGGATACTCTCCGCCCCGCATTTCCCGGTCAACCGTCGAGCATAAGGTCAGGCCCGCGGTGGACCGAAAATTTCACGCGAGCGCAGCGCGTAAAAAATCACCGGGGTGACGATGAGGATGTGCAGGAGGCTGCTGATCATCCCGCCGATGACGGGCGTAGCGATGGGCTTCATGACCTCGGCGCCGGTCTTCATGCTCCACATGATGGGCAGGAGACTCGCGATCACGGTCGTGACGGTCATGACCTTGGGCCGCAAACGGAGGAGGGCACCTTCTTTCACGGCGGCGAGGAGGTCGGCGGGGGTAAAATTGTCGCCGCGTTCCGCCTGTTTCCTTTTCAGTGCTTCCTCGAGATAGACCACCATGACGACGCCCGTTTGAATGGCGGTGCCGAAAAGCGCGATGTAGCCGACCCACACCGCCACGCTGAAGTTGTAGCCAAGCAGCCACTGCAGAAACACTCCGCCGGTCAGGGCGAACGGCACGGCGAGGATGACGTGCGAGGCTTCGAGCGCGCTGCGGAAGGTCACGTAGAGGAGGAGAAAGATAATCAACAGGACCGCCGGAACCACCGCCTGCAGCGTTCGCCGGGCCCGCAGTTGGTTTTCGTATTGCCCGCTCCACACAATCGTGACGCCGGGTTCGGGTGCCACTTCCTCCGCGATGCGCCGCTGCGCCTCGGCGACAAACCCGCCGAGGTCGCGGCCCTGCACGTTGGCCTGGACGAACAACTTGAGCATTCCGTCCTCACTCTGGATTTCGCTCGGGCCGATGCTTCGCCGGATTTCCGCCAGTTGCCCGAGGGGCACGTAGGTCCCGTCGCGGCCGGCCACGAGAATGCGGCCGAGGTTGGACAAATCGTCGCGTTCGTCGCGGGCCAGCCGCACCTGGACGGGAATGCGTTGGCGTCCCTCGATGGTCGTGGTCACGTTGACCCCGCCCAGGCCTGTCTCGACGTAGTCCAGAACATCGCGCAGGGACAGGCCATGACGGGCCAGCAGCACGCGGTCCGGGATGATTTCCACGTAGGGCTTGGCCTGCACGCGCGAGGGGGCGACGCCGGCCGCACCCGGCACCGTGCGCAGGACACGCTCCACTTCGTAGGCCTTGCGCTGAAGCGTGCCGAGGTCGCTGCCCAAAATCTTGATCCCCACCTGCGCCCGAATTCCCGTGCTCAGCATGAGGATGCGGTTCTCGATCGGCTGGAGAAATCCGGGCACATAGCCCGGGACCTGCGAAAGTTTGGCGCTCAACTCCGCGACCAGTTTCGCTTTGGTCATGCCCGGACGCCATTGGTCGGGCGGTTTGAGCATGATGGTCGTTTCGATCATCTCCACCGGGGCCGGATCAGTCGGGGTTTCGGCGCGGCCGAGTTTTCCCGCGGCGGACTCGACTTCCGGCACCTCGCGGATGACGCGGTCCTGCCAGGACATGATGCGTTTGACCTCGGTCAGTGAGGTGCTGGGGAGCAGCACCGGCATGAAGAGGAGGCTGCCTTCGTTGAGCGGGGGCATGAATTCCGAGCCGAGGCCTGTGGTGAGACGGGCAAGGCCAGGCAGGTCCTTCTCCTGCAGCCACCGCACAACCGGTTGGGGCAATCCGAAGGCAAGAAAAAGAGCCGCACCCAGCAGGCCTGCGGCGAGCGAGAGCACGATGCGCCCGTGGCCCAGCGACCAGTCGAGCGTGGGGCGGTAGAGGGCGAGAAGCGGGCGCATGACCCAGTTCGATCCCTCCGGGTGAAATGGTCCCCGCACTAGCCACGAGCAGAGAACCGGCACGATGGTCACGGCCAGCAAGGTAGCTGCGATCATGGCGAAGGTTTTCGTGTAGGCCAGCGGATGGAACAGTTTCCCCTCCTGCCCGGTCAGCGCGAAGACGGGCAGGAAGGCGAGGATGATGATGGCCATGGCGAAAAAGACCGGGCGTCCGACCTGAGCAGAGGCTTCCGCCGTTACACGCAGGGTTTCCGCCGGGGTGAGGGGGGAGCCCTTCTTTTCCTCCGCCTGCTCGCAGTGGCGGATGACGTTTTCGGTGATGACAATGGCCGCATCGACCAGCACGCCGATGGCGATGGCGATGCCGGCCAGCGACATGATGTTCGACGTGAGGCCGAACTGCTGCATGAGAATGAAGGCGATGAGGAGTGAGGCAGGCAGCGGAATGGTGACGATGAGGACACTGCGGAAGTGCCAGAGAAAAAGAATGTGCGCGAGGGTCACGAGGATGATCTCCTCGATAAGCGCACCGCGCAGGGTGTAGATCGTGCGTTCGATCAGCCCGCTGCGGTCGTAGAAGGCCTTGATGCGCACGCCCGGGGGCAGGCTGGGTTGCAGTTGGGCGATCTTTTCCTTGATCGCGCTGATCACCGCCATTGCGTTCTCGCCCGTGCGCATGATGACGATCCCGCCGACCACCTCGCGGGCGTCCACATCCAGCGCCCCGCGGCGGAATTCGCCACCGAGACTGACGGTGGCCAGATCCCGCAGATACACCGGCACGCCGCCCATCGAGCGAACGACCACCTCCTCGAGGTCGGCCACGGATTTGACCAGGCCGATCCCGCGGACGACAAACTCCTGCCCGTTTTCCTCGATGACTTTGCCCCCGACATTGAGATTCGACGCGGCCAGCGCCTCCATTACCTCCTGCAGCGAGATGCCGGCTGCGCGCATTTTGTCCGAGGACACGGCCACCTGGTATTGGCGCACGAAACCCCCGATGCTGGCGACTTCGGCCACGCCGGGCACGGCGGCGAGTTGATAGCGGATGTAGTAATCCTGCAACGAACGGAGAGCCCCGAGCTCTGTTCCGTGTTCAGCGCCCTGGTCGGTTTCAAGGTAGTATTGAAAAACCCATCCGAGTCCCGTGGCATCAGGCCCCAGGCGCGGCACCACGCCTTCCGGAAGCTGTCCGCCGAGGAAATTAAGCCGCTCCAGCACGCGGGTGCGCGCAAAGTAATTGTCCAACGAGTCCTCGAAAATGACGGTCAGCAGCGAGAACCCGAACATCGAGATGCCGCGCACTTCGCGCACGCCGGCCAAGCCCTGAAGGTTGGTCGAGAGCGGGTAGGTGACCTGATCCTCGATCTCCTGCGGACTGCGCCCGGCCCAGTCGGCGAAGACAATCACCTGATTTTCGCTGAGGTCGGGAATGGCATCCACCGGGGTGTTGCGCAGGGCGACGACGCCATAGGCCAGGACTATCAGGAAGGCGCAGGCGACGAGGAAGCGATTGCGCAGCGACCAGTTGACGAGGGCCACGATCATGGCTTCACCTCCGTGCCACAGTCCGCCATGGCTAGACCGAGCCACGGATTGCGCATCGGTCCCGCGATTTGGAGCCATCGCGCCTTGGCCGGTGCGCCCGGATAAGCATCCCCGGCCATCGGGCATTCATAAACCGTGACCGTCCCGGAATGTCGCAGAGCCTCTTCCACTGCCGGCGCGACCACCCCGGCGAACGCCTTTCTGGCCTCGGGCAAAGAGTTGGCCGTCGTCTCGACCGCCCCGCTGGCATTGAACCCGGTGAGGTCGTCCGCCGCCAGCGCCTCCGCTGCCGCGCTCAGAACCTTGAACCGGTCCATCGTCGCTGGGTCCGTCCCGATTGACGTGGGGGCCTCCGCCTCGACCCCGAGGGCCTCGGGTTGGGCCATCTGCGTCTCGGCATCGATCATCAGGTTTCCTTGGGTTACGACTTTCTCGCCGGGGGCCAATCCGCTTAGCACTTCGACTGTTTGGTCCCCGCGGCGGCCCACGCCCACATTCCGCCGTTCATAGGCGCCGCCGCCGCGGTCGACGTAGGCCACAGCGCGCGCGCCGGTGTCGAGCACGGCGGTCCGGGGCACCACCACGGTATCCTCCGAAGCGGCCACAATCCTCCCCTCGGCATAGACCCGGTGAGGAATCAGACGTCGCGGGCCGTCCGGCGACGGCACCACCGGGTTGGGCACCTCGATGCGGACGCGCGTGCTCCTGGTCACCGGATCGAAGCTTGGGTCAATCAACGTGACCTTGCCTTCGAATTCTTTCCCGGGTGCCGCCGGCGTGGTCACTTTCGCGCTGACCCCAGGACGGATCCACGGCAGATCCTGCTCGTAGACCATGGCGTGGAACCACATCACGCCGAAGTCGGCGATTTCGAAGAGTTTCTCGCCGGCCTTGACGTATTTTCCAGGATAGACGTCGCGCGTGATGACCGTCCCTGCCACGGGCGAGCGGAGGTTCAGGCCGAAGGTCTCGCGGGACGCACCGGCCAACTCCTGCACCTGCAGGGGGGTCAACCCGAACTGCACCAAACGTTGCCGCGCCACCGCGCCCTGCGGGTCGTCTTTACCGCGTCGCAGCGAGGTCTGAAACTCGCGCACGACGTAGAGCAACTCCGGACTGTAAATCTGCGCCAGCGGCTGCTCGGCCGCCACGTTTTCACCCACATGGTCGATGAACACGCGGTCAATCCGACCGTCGTAGAACGCCGAGACAATGACGTGTTTGGTGTCATCATCCTCGACCACACCGGAGAGCCGGATGGTTTTTTCCACGGGGCCGCGGGTGACCGGGGCTGTGGCCACGCCGAGGATTTGCGTGGTCGCCGGCATCAGGGTGACGGTGCCCGGGGCGGTGGAGATGCCCTCCTCGCCCTCGTAAACCGGCACGAGCTCCATGCCGCAGATAGTGCATTGGCCCGGCTGATCCGCGGTGATCCACGGGTGCATCGGGCTTTGGTAGAATTTGACGGCGCGGGCGCCTTCGCCGGCCGGTCGGGAGCAGCCGACCAACAGGAGCGTGAATAGAAGCAGTATTTTCATAGGTTGAAGTGAGGTTGGGCCCCGCAGGGCGTGAGAGAGCAAAGCATGACCACCCGGCGACGCCGGTGGTCCCGTCAGCACTCCAACCTCAAATCAACCAGACCTGCAAAAAGCACTGCGCTTCCCGCGGCGGCGGCGCGTGCGCGGTCGCGCGGACAGAGCTGGACACGCGGCGCTGGGAGAACGACGGCTGCAGTGGCGCGTCGAAAAAGAGGAGCGGAACAGGCAGGACTGACGCAGCCAAACTCGACGCCGGTTGGACTTTGCCCTCGGCTAGAATCTGGCTGGCGCACTGGCAACCCCCGCTCTCGTGCGCCGGCTTGGCTTTGCCCTCGCAGCAACTGTGGCTCGGGCGGGCAAGTTCCGCCAGCAGCGCACCATGACAGCAGCAGGCACCCGCAGTCAGCAGCAGGACCAGAAGCATGGCGCCAAGGCGGCTAGCCGAACTCTTCATTGCTTCAGCATACAGCCGGAAAACGATTTGTCATGCGGCGAGAACGCCCGCTCGCGTCGGGACCGGTCGGCGTCCCTAGCCGAAGATCAGCTTCGCCCCCGCGATGGCCAGCACGGCGGCGAGCAAAAGGGAAATGCCGCGCACCGGCAGGTGACGGCTGCCGAGGCGCGAGCCGAGGAGGCCACCGATGGCCACCACGCCGGCCAGCGGCCAGGCGAAGTCCGGCAGACCGCGGCCGCTCCCCACATAGCCGGCCAGACCGGAGGATGAATTGACGAAAATGAAGAGGGAGGAGACCGCGGCCGCCTCGCGGACGCAAGCCCAGCGACAAAACAGCAGCAACGGGGTGAGAAAAATTCCGCCGCCTGTGCCCGTCAACCCGGAGAGAAAGCCGATGCCTGCGCCAGAGGCAAGGGCGAGGGGACGCCCCGGACGATGGACCCCGGGTGGGTCGGACCGTCGAAAGAGCAAGCGCCAGGCGGAAAACCAAAGCACCAAGCCGATCAGCACTTTGAGGTAATGTGCGGGCACTTCGATCCACCCACCGAGAAACGCCGCCGGCACGGACAGCACTGCGAACGGCCAGAAGAGCGACCAGGAAGAATACCCCGCCCGCCACCACTGGAAAGCACCGATGGCCGCCACAAGGATGTTCAAAGTCAGAGCCGTGGGCCGAATGGTCTCCACCCCGAGGCCGAAGAGCGTCATGACCGCGATGTAGCCCGAGGCCCCGGCGTGGCCGACGGAGGAGTAAAGCAGCGCGACGAGAAAGATGGCGGCGGCGAGAATTACGAAATGCTCGTTCATACCCCGGTCCGTCCGCTTACGGGTCCCTCGAGGAAGTAGGTTTGCATCAAGCCCTTTCCTTTGATCTCCGCGGGAAGGCAGGGCGTGAAGAGGAACCGCCCCTGCAGCTTCTCCCGCACGGCCTCGGACACATGGACGCGTCCCGGCTCCCCGGTGGATTCCATCCGACTAGCCACATTGACCACGTCACCCCAGAGGTCGTAGCTGAACTTCCTTTTGCCGATGACTCCCGCGACCACCGTTCCGGTATCGATGCCGATGCGCACCTGCAAGGCGTGGCCGGTGGCGCGGTTGATCTCATCGATGCAGCCCACCATGGCGAAGGCCATCGCCGCCACGAGGCCGGTCGCATCGTCCGAGGCTTCGGGCAGGCCCCCGCAGACCATGTAGGCGTCGCCAATGGTCTTGATCTTTTCCAAGCCCAGGGCGGCGGCGCGGTCGTCGAAAGCGGAGAAGACGCGGTTGAGCAGGGCGACGAGTTCCTCGGGCGGCAGACGCCCGGCCAGCGAGGTGAAACCGACCAGATCGGCGAAGAGCACGGCCACATCTTCCCGGCGTTCGGCAATGGTTGTGCGGCCCGCTTTGAGTTCCTGGGCCACGGCCGCCGGCAGGATGTTGAGCAGCAGTTGCTCGGATTTTTCCTGCTCGGCCAGAATCATGCGGTTTTTCGCCTCGATGGTGGCCTCGTATCCGGCGCTGACCCGGCGTGCGGCGTAGGCGGAAGGAGCGGCAATGACCAAGGCGAGCAGGGCGAACGCGCCGATCAACTTGCCGCGCAAGGCCGACAACTCCGCGTCAATGCGGGCCGTGTTTTCGTGGGTCAAAACAACCCAGCCGACCGAGGGGAGTGAGCGCATGAAGACGACTTCACGATGTTCGCCCGGCAGGTGGAGGATGCCGCTCCGGTTGCTGTCATCGCCCACGGCATCCGCGAAGGGGGTGAGCACCCCGCGTTTCTGCCTTGCCTCGAACTCTGCGCCGGTGATGGAGACAAGCTGACCGATCAGATCCTGCCGCGGATGACAGAGGAAGCTGCGCGTTTTGCTGGCCACCACGCAGGAAAATCCGCGGTCCATTTCGGCTGTGGCCAGCATGGCATTGAGATCGCCGACCACTTCCTCCGGCGCCACTCCCTTGGCCAGTCGATGCTCGGCGAACCGGGCGAGGGCATCGGCCTGCCGTCGGTTGATGTCGCTTTGCAGGTCGATGTAGTTGTTCTCCGCTGCACGGATGATGAAAGGAACAACAAGCGATCCCGTGAGGGTGATGGTCAGCAGAATGGCGAGGAACGTCGCGGCGGCGAGATGTTGGCGGATCATGCGCTGTCCTTTTGGAATGGAGCGGTCCCTTTGGCTGCCAGATAGACCGTGCTGGACGACTCGCGGTCGAGCAGGAGGTTTTCGAACTTCACCACTTCGGCGCGCGCATCGCTGAAGACTTCGCGGAGGGCGTCGAGAAATGGTGAGTCCGGCGGATCATCCGACCAGAGGCCGAAGATTCCGCCGTCATGGATCTGCTCCGCAAGTTTGCGCAGCCCGGCCGGTTCGTAGAGTGATCCATTCCGCGCATCGAGCAGGTTGCGCGGGGAGTGGTCGATGTCGAGCAGCACAGCGTGGAACTTCGCCCCTGGAGCGTCGGGATCAAAGCCCCTATGCGGGTGAGCCGCGCAGAAAAAGAAGTCCGCCTCGACAAGGCGGCAGCGCCGGTCGGCGCAGAGCTCCGGTCCCAGCGGCACCAGGCCGCGCTGATGCCATCCGAGGACCGCAGGCAGGGCCTCGATCACGACCAAGGAACGCACGGTGTCGTGGCGCAAAGCCGCCTGTGCGGTGTAGCCAAGGCCGAGTCCCCCCACGACAACATCGAGCGGACCCTTGCGGCCGGTCAGGGCCAGATCAGCCAGTGCCACCTCCACCTCGTGGAAGAGGCTCGACATAAGGAAGCCGTGGCCGAGCGTGACCTCGTAGACCTCCTTGTTATCCAGTGCCGCCACGCGCCGGCGCCGCAGGGCGAGATCGCCGATGGCCGTCGTTTGGAAATCGAGCTCCTCGAATGCGCGAAACTTGCCGGCCGGGTCAACCATAAGTGACCATGTTGCGCATCTACCGATATTCGACCAAGCGGTAAAACGCCTTCCGTCGCAACCCCACCGGATCAGCCATCGTGCGGGGGATGGCCGCCCCGTCGAGCCAGGAGGCCATCGTTGTCCAGTCTCCCCCGCCCAAGTCCTCGCAGATCTGAAGATCGTAGGAGAGATTGAGCCGGCTCGTGAAGCCGAGGTGCGCCGCGGTCGGAATCATGGCCAGGGAGAGAGCTGGCGGCTCCTGCGCCACAAACGTAATGGTCTTGGCCGGGCTGGACGAACGCTGACCCGCCTCGTCCAGCGCGCGGAAGCTGACCTGGTAAGTGCCGGCGCGATCCATGCTGAAGGCGCGGCCGTGGATGTGCCCGTAACCGGTCTCGTCCTCGTAAACGACGAGGGACGGCTGGTCGGCGCCGTTCGAGACCCAGCCTGTCGGTCGGCTCCAGGTGGCGTCCGCCGCCCCGACTTCCCAAAAGGAAAACGTGGCCCCGGCGGGTCCGTTGACCGCGACCAGTTCGACCCGCGCGAACGAGCCGGCGGCAAAATCCAGGGCGTTCACCTCGGTGGTGAAGGTCAGCTCGATGGCAAAACATCCGCCGGGAAAATCCGGCAGATAGCCGCTGAACGGTTCGCCGCGCGGGACATGGAGCGCGAGTTGGTAGGCTGGTCCGTCGAGAAAGAGCTGCGAGGGATTGGCGGGATTCTCCCCGACTTCCACGTGATCGTGGGCCTCGGCGGAGGAGAGTAAGGCAAGAACGATGGAAAGCTGGAGGAGATGTTTCATGGCTGGAGGAAAATGGTGTTGGTCTGGCTGAGGCGCTCTTGCACTTGCGTCCACTCCAGCGATTCGGCGTGGCCGTCGACAAAGAGGTAATTCGCGCCGGCCCCGTGGCATTCCACGTTGACCATCGTCCGGAAAAAGGACGGCGTGACCCTTCCGCGCGAGGCCCCACGAAAGTGGAAGTGTTCGCTCGTCTGGTTGGAGGCCAGTTCGCCCAAGGCCATCGTGGCCGAAGGTGAACGGCAGAGAGCTAGCGCCACGCCGGCCCCTTTGGCGTCGGTCAGAAAATCGTTCCACCCGTAGGTGATCCGCGCCCGGTGTTCGGGCACGCTCGGGCAGCGACCGATAAAGTTGGTGCCGAGATAGGCCGAGAGCGTGTTCGTCCAGGACAAGGACGATCCGTCGGCCGCGCGCAGATGACTGCTCGCGGGCAGGCGGCCGTTGTTGTCCCCGGCATGCATTTGCATGGCCGTGCCGACCACCCGCATGGATTGCAGGCATTGCGCGGCGTGGGCCCGTTCGGTGGCCCCGCCGGCCGCCGCGAGGGCGAAGGCG
>JBGSSV010000122.1:0-10746 GCA_041736875.1 Chthoniobacterales bacterium
GGCCGCGCTGGAAGCGACCGGAGTGCTCGTGGTGCCGGCCACCTCGGCGATCTTGTCCGAGATGTTGGTCATGAAGCCGGCGTTTTTCTGGACCTTGATCTTGTTGAAGGCGTAGATGCCTCCGACGGCCACGATGTGGAGGATGAGCACGACCATGAAGGCGTGGGAGAGCTTCATGTTGGGCTCCGCCTCGTAGAAGTCCTCCTCGCCGCGGGCCGCCCGCGCGGCCGAGGCGCGGACGATTTTGCGGGCCCGGGGCCGGGCCGTCAGCTTGCTGAACAGTGGTATTTTCATGTTTGTGGTGTGGTGGTGGTGTTGGTGTGGTGGGTGAGTTGCTTGAAGAGATCGCCCCGCTCCTCGTAACTGCGGAACATGTCGAACGATGAGGTGCCGGGGGAGAAGAGGACGGTGTCGCCCGCACGGGCCAGCTCGCGAGCCCGGGCCACGGCGGTCTCGAGCGAGTCAACCGGATGACACGGCAGCGAGGCGGACCAGTCGGTGGCGATCGATCCGCGCATCTCGCCGATGAGCACGGCGGCCCGGGCCTTGCGGCCAACCAGCGGTGCCAGCGGGGCGTAGTCGAAGCCCTTGTTTTTCCCTCCGGCAATGAGGATCACTCCGCCGGTCTGACCTTCGAGAGCCTGGGCCAGCGCGTCGAGATTCGTGCTCTTCGAGTCGTTGATCCAGGTGACGCCATCCGTTTCCCCCACGAACTCGCAGCGGTGGGGCGGCGGGGTGTAGTCGCGGGTGGCGGCGATCATGGCCGTGAGATCGAGGCCCAGACACATTCCGGCCGCAAGCGCGGCCATGAGATTCTCGGCGTTGTGGGGTCCGCGCAGGCGGGTTGACCCGAGGGCAAGGACCGGCTGACCGCGATGCCGGATCGTGGCGGAACCATCCAAGGTGAAATCGGCGTCCCCCGCGCGCGCAGCTGTGAAGCTGACCCGCTGCGCACGCAGGGCTGGCAACTCCGACCGCGCGTTGACCACGGCAAAATCGTCCGCCGTCTGGCGGTCGAAGATGCGCAGTTTGGCCGCACGGTAGGAGGCCACATCCGGGTAGCGGTCCAGATGGTTTGCGCTGAAGTTGGTCCAGACCGCCACCCGTGGCCGGAAAGTATCCGTGGTCTCCAACTGGAAAGAGCTGATCTCGACGACGGCGACATCGAGGGAGGCGCTACGCGCGGCTACCTCGCTGAACGGGAGGCCGATGTTGCCGCAGGCCTCGGTGCGCAGACCGGCCGACTGGAGCAGGGAGGCCGTCAATCCCGTCGTGGTCGTCTTGCCGTTGGTCCCGGTGATCCCGACGACCGGGCAGAGGCAACTGCGGAAGGCCAGTTCGATCTCCCCAACGAGGGGAATGCCGGCCTCGACCGGCCTCCGGGCCAGCGGCATCAATGGGTCGATGCCGGGGCTGAGCACGGCGAAGTGAAAATCCTGCACGCAGTGCAGCGCGTCGTCCCCCAAAACAACGCGTGCACCGCGCGAGGAAAGCTGGGCAGCGGCGGCCTGCCGCGGGGCGGGATCGCCGGAATCGAGCACGGTGACCGCGGCGCCGCCCTCGAGGAGGAGGTGCGCGGACGCCACGCCGCTGCGCCCGAGCCCGAGCACCGCCACTTTTTGTCCCGTGTAGTCCATGGTCATCACCGCAGTTTCAAAGTCGCCAGGCCGAGGAGGGCGAAAACAATCGCGAGGATCCAGAAACGCACGATGACCGTGCTTTCCTTCCACCCGCTCAGCTCGAAATGATGGTGCAGGGGCGACATCTTGAAAATGCGCCGTCCGGTCAGCTTGAAGCTGGCCACCTGCAAAATGACCGACCCCGCCTCGAGGACGAAGACCCCGCCCATGAGGGCGAGCAGCAGTTCCTGTTTGCAGGAGATGGCCAGCACGCCGAGGAGACCGCCGATGGCCAGTGACCCGGTGTCGCCCATGAAGACCCGGGCCGGATGGCAGTTCCACCAAAGGAAACCGAGGGCCGCGCCGACCAAGGCCATGCAAACGACCGCGAGTTCACCGGAGAACGGAACAAAAGTGATCTGCAAATAGGAGGCGACCTTGAAATTGCCCGCCGCGTAGGTCAGGACGGCAAAGGCGGAGGCGACCACCGCGGTGCAACCGGCGGCCAGACCGTCGAGACCGTCGGTCAAGTTGACCGCGTTGGACGAGCCGACAATGACAAAGAGGTAGAGGAAGAACGTGAAGAAGCCCATGTTCTGGATGATCGGCTCCTTGGCGAAGGGCACGAAAAGCTGCGTGGCGTGCTCGGAGAGCTCCGGTTGGACGACGAAGAACACCGTGATGGCCCCGGCCAGAACGCACTGGAGGAAAAATTTCAGGCGGCTGCTGATCCCGTCCGAGGACTTCTTCGTCACCTTGAGGTAGTCGTCGATGAAGCCAAGGCCGCCGAGGTAGATGACCGAGAACAGTGCGACCCAGACAAGAGGGTTGGTCGGCCGGGCCCAAAGGAAGGTCGAGATGAGCACGGTGCCGAGGAGCAGCACCCCGCCCATCGTCGGGGTTCCGGCCTTGGCCCCGTGAAGTTCGTGCAGGCGATGGACTTCCTCCTGCGTGCGGATCGGCTGGCCCAATTTGAGCGAGATGAGGCGGCGGATGACGAAATTGCCGAAGACGAGGCTGAGGACGAATGCCGTCACGCCGGCGGCGAGTGCACGGAAGGTGATGTATTGAAAGACGTTAAAGCCCTTGAGGACCTCGGAGTTGATCGTGGTCCCGTAGTCGTGCAGGAGGTGGAGGTAGTAAAACATCAGGCAAACTCCTCCAGCACACGTTCCATGCGGGCAGCGCGACTTCCCTTGACCACGACGGCGTCACCCGGCCGGGCCAAAGCGCGCAGCAAATGAGCGGCCTCGGTGGCATCGGCGGCCCTGAGCACTTCGCCGGCTCCGGTCTTCTCCGCCTCGGCGGCCATCGCTTCGGTCTCGGACCCCACGACAATGATCGCGTCCATCGTGGCCGCCGCAACGCGGCCGACCCGGCGGTAACCCTCCTCGGCGTAGGCACCCAATTCCCCCATGCGCCCGAGCACAGCAAGCCGGCGACCTCCTCCGGGCAGGCCGCGCAGCGCGTGCAAGGCGGCTTCCATGGAGTCGGGGTTGGCGTTGTAGCTGTCGTCCAGCACGGTGATCCCGCGGATGCTGAGGCAACCCAGCCGGCCCTTGGAGAGCCGCGTGGCGGCCAAGCCGGAGGCGCATTCGCGGAGGGACAACCCGAGTTCAAGGCCCGCGGTCACGGCCAGCAGGGCGTTGCGCACCATGTGGGCACCCGTGACCGGCAGATGAGCCGAGACCCGCTCCCCTCCGCGCACGAGATCAAAGTCGAGCCCGTCAGCCGCGGGCCGCACGTTATCCGCGCGCACGCCATCGGGACCACCGACCAGCACAACCCGGGCCTTCGTCCGCGCGGCCAGTGACGGGGTGAATTCATCCTCGACTGGAAGAATGAGCGAGGCCTCGGCTGGCAGGACCTCGCCGAGCATGCCCTTTTCGCGGGCGATGCCCTCGCGGGAACCAAGAAATTCTATGTGGGCGACGCCGATATTGGTGATGATGCCGATGTCCGGGCGCGCCAGGCGGCCCAGGGGCTCGATCTCGCCCGGGTGATTCATCCCGATCTCCCAAACCGCCACCTCGTCCGAGCGGCGGGCCGAGAGAATGGTCAACGGCAGACCAAGATGATTGTTCAGGTTGCCCTCGGTCTTGCTTACGGCGAACCGGGTGGCGGCGATCGAGGCAGCGAAATCTTTCGTGCTGGTCTTCCCGTTGCTGCCGGTCAGGCAGACCACGCGGAGAGTCAGGCGATCCCGATACCAAGCGGCCAGGCGCCAGAGGGCATCCTGGGCATGCGCGACCTGGATCAACGGCCAGTCCTCCGACTCATCCCCGGTCAACCGCTCGACCACCGCGCCGACCGCCCCCGCGGCAGCCGCTGCGGCCGCGAAATTGTGCCCGTCAAAATTCTCCCCGCGCAGGGCCCAGTAAAGTTCGCCCGGCTGCAGGGTGCGCGAGTCTTTGCTGATGTTCTCGACCGTGCGCGTCCCGTCCCCGCGCAACAACCGCCCCCCGCAGGCCGCGGCCAGATCATGCAGCGTCATCGCGTCCATGGTCAGACTGCTTTCCCCCTGATGGCCGACGATGCTTCAGCCACATCGTCGAACGGCACCTTGCGGTCGGCAAACTCTTGGTAATTTTCATGCCCCTTGCCCGCGACGAGGACGATGTCGCCGGCTTCGGCCAGGGCGATGGCCCGGCGAATGGCGGCGCGGCGATCGAGGATGACCTCGTGATTGCGCGTGCGCAGCGCCGCGGTGATCTCCCGGCAGATTTCCTCCGGATCCTCGCTCCGCGGATTGTCCGAGGTGATGATGCAATGGTCGGAAAACTCTTCGGCCGCGAGTCCCATCAGCCCCCGCTTGGCCCGGTCACGGTCGCCTCCGCAGCCGAAAACGGTGAGCAGCCGCGACGGCGAGAGCGAGCGCAGTGTGCGCAGGGCATTCTGCAGCGCATCGGGGGTGTGGGCGTAGTCGACGAAGACGCGGATGGCCTTGGGGCCGGGCACGATTTCCAACCGGCCGGGCACCTGGGGCGCGTCGCGCAGCGCGGCGACCGATTTGCGCACGTCATGCCCGAGGGCTTGCATGCCGGCGAGGGCGGCGAGGGAGTTGTAGACGTTGAAGGCGCCGAAGAGCGGGAGGCGGACGAGATAACTGCGGCCGCCGGCGTGGAGCGAGAACTGCGTGCCCTGCAGATCCGTCCGCAGGTCGGTTGCCCGGAACATCGCTGTGGGCGACTGGCCGTAGGTCAGGGTCGTGACGCGGCCGCCGAACTCGTCGAAGAGCCGCCGCCCGTGCGCATCGTCGATGTTCACCACCGCCGTCCCGCGCTTGTGGGCCTGGGTCGCCATCTGCTCGAAAAGTTTCCGCTTGGCCGCGAAGTAGGCCTCCATGGTCACGTGGTAATCGAGGTGGTCCTGAGTCAGATTGGAAAAAATGGCGGCATCAAACTCGACCCCGCGCACGCGTTCTTGATCGAGGGCGTGGCTCGAGACCTCCATGACCGCGGCCCGGCAGCCCACCTCGCGCATCTGGCGCAGGAGGTGCTGGGTTTCCGAGGCTTCGGGCGTGGTCCGCGCAGCCGGCAGTTCCCGCGGCCCGATCACGTAACGGACCGTGCCGATGAGCCCGCACGGCCGCTCCGCCACATCGAGGAGGTGTTTGAGCAGGAAGGCGGTGGTGGTTTTTCCGTTCGTGCCGGTCACTCCGGCGGTCTGCAACTGCAGCGAGGGATGCCCGTAGAAGACGGCGGCCGCATCGGCCAGGGCCTGGCGCGGTGCCTGCACCTCGATGACCGTGGCCCGGGCAACATCGAGATTCGACGAGGTGATGACCGCCACGGCGCCCTTTTCCACCGCCTCATGGACAAACTGCGCGCCTCCGGCCGCCGCCTCTCCTTGGCGCCCCGGGGTTGCGCTGGGCAGGGCGACAAACAGCGCCCCGGGCACGGCCTGACGCGAATCGTGTGTCAGCGCGGTGATGTCACGCGCCACCGTCCCGGTGATTTTGACCGGCTCGGGCTGCAGGGCGGTGAGTATTTTCGAGAGTTGCACGGAAGTTCAGTTCATCGAGGGCGAGAACGGCACCAGCGCGACCGTCGCGCCGGGGACTTCGTCCGTCTCGGGCGGAAGGTTGAGTTCGCGGACCATGCCGGCGCCGATGCGGGCGAAAATCGGAGCGGCAATCGTGCCGCCGTAAACGGTGGCGCCGGGCGTGCGGGGATCATCGACCACGACGATGCCGGCCACCTCGGGGTCGCCCGCGGGGAAGTAGCCGGCGAAGGACACAACGTATTTTCCCGGCGTGTAGCCGCCCTTGGGATCGACGCGCTGGGCCGTGCCGGTCTTGCCCGCCACATGGTAACCGGGGATGGCCCCGAGGCGGGCCGTCCCGTGCTCGCTGACCACCTCCTGCAAAGCCGCCGCCACCTTGGCCGCCGCGTCGGAGGAAACGACCTGCCGCACTTCCTGCGGCGTGAAAGCGACAACCTCGCGCCCGTCCTGATCACGCACGGAATGGACAATCTGCGGCATCATCATCGTGCCGCGGTTGGCGATCGTGGCCATAGCCATGGCGATCTGCAGCGGGGTGACCGCGATTTCGTGGCCCATGGGCACGCGCGTGATCGAGAGGCTCGTCCAAGCATGACGCGGACGGACCACCCCGGGGATCTCCCCGGGCAAACCGAGTCCGGTGCGCTCGCCGAAACCGAAACGCCGGATGTAATCGTAAAACGTGTCCGCGCCGATGTGCATGGCCACCTTGGCGCAGCCGATGTTGGAGGATTTGACCAGGATGTCGTGGACGCTCAGCGTGCCGTAGGGATGCACGTCGCGCAGATTTTTCCCCGCGTAGCCGAAGTTTCCGTTCTCGCAAAAGAACTGGCTCTCGGGCTTGACCGAGTTCTCGTTGAGGGCGGCGGCGATGACGACCAGCTTGAAGGTGGAGCCGGGCTCATACATTTCAATGATCGCCCGGTTCTTCGTCGTTTCGACCGCCGCGCTATTGTAGGTGTTAGGGTTGAAAGCCGGCCGGGTGGCCATGGCGAGGATCTCGCCGGTGCGCGGGCGCACGAACACGGCGGTCATCATCGTCGGGTTGAGCATGGTGTAGGCTTGGTCCAATTCGCGCTCGACGATGGCCTGCAGTTCCATATCCACGGTCAGGGCCACCGTCATGCCGTCGCGCGCCGGTCGCTCGATCCCTCGGTAGGCCACGATCTCACGGCCCGTGCGGTCGCGCTCGATCCAACGAAAGCCATCCTCCCCGCGCAGGTAGGGATCCATCATCATCTCCACGCCCTGAATCCCCTTCCCCTCGCGGTCGAGGAACCCGACGACATGGCTGAGCATGGCCTCGTTCGGGTAATTGCGCTTCGGTTCCTTTTCGTAGATGACCCCGCGGAGATTTTTCGCCTCCAACTCGTCCTTCAGCGCGGCCACGGCCTCGGCCGGCACCTGCCGCTGCACCACGATGTAGGCACGATCGGGAGCAATGCGCTCGCTCACCTCGGCGACCGGCTCGTTGAGATGGCGGCTGATGATTTCGGCCAGTTCGGCCCGGTCGACCTTCAACTCGCTGGCCAGCTTGCCGTCTACCACCACGGCGTAGATCGGCACGTTGTCGGCCAGAGACTCGCCGTGGACGTCGGTGATCCGTCCGCGTTCGGCCGGCACGACTTTCTTCCGCCCGGTCTTGTCGGCCGCCAGCTGCGAATACTCCTCGTGCTTGGCCACCTGGAGGTGGATCAGGCGGCCGGAGTAGGCGCTGAAGAGCAGCGCGAAAGCGATGCAGACCAGACCGGCGCGGCGATGCATCGCGGCGTTCACGGCAGATCCTCCCGGTTCTGCGCCATTTGCGCGGCCGCCATGGCGGCGTCGGGACGCACCCGCACCATGCGGGCATCCTGGACGGGAATCATGCGGATGAACCCCTCCTGCCGGCGGCGCTCGAGAGCCGGGCGAGAGGCCATCTGCATGATCTCGTTGCCGGCGACCTTGAGCTTCTCATCGAGGTCGGCCACGGCCGCCTCGAGTTCGCGGCACCGGTCACCCTCGACCTTGAGCTTGTGCTTCATGTGGACGTAGCAGAGGCCGAGCAGGCCGACGAAGATGACAATGACGGCCCAGCTCATGAGCGGAACAATGGGCAGGGAATTTTCGTGGTGGACGGATTTCATGCAGCGATCTCCTTTGGTTGGTTGAGCATTTCGACCGCGCGCAGGCGGGCCGAGCGGGCCCGGCGGTTGCGTTCGGCTTCGGACGGGGAGGGTTCCAGCGGATGGCGGGTCAGGTCGCGAAAGCGCCAGTCGGGGTTGCGGCGCGGGGCGGGCCACTCCGGACGATCCAGCCACTCCTCGCTGCCGGCCCGGAAGATGGTTTTGACCGCCCGGTCCTCGAGCGAGTGGAAGGTGATGACGACGAAACGCGCCCCGCTGCGCAGGAGCGAGGGCACGGCAACCAAGGCGCGGCGCAAAGCGCCCAGCTCGTCATTGACCGCGATGCGCAGGGCCTGGAAAACCTTCGTCGCCGGGTGCACCCGTCCGCGACGTCCGAGCACCTTTTCGATCAGCGCGGCCAACTGCGCCGTGCGGGTGAAGGGCAGGCGCTCGCGCTCCGCCACGATGGCGCGGGCCACGCGGGTGGCCTGGGGTTCCTCGCCGTATTGGCGAAAAATCCGCACCAGCTCGGCCTGCTCAGAAAAATTCACCAACTGGGCGGCGTTCATCCCGGCCGAGGGATCCATGCGCATGTCGAGCGGGCCGTCATGACGGAAACTGAACCCGCGGTCGGCCGTGTCGAGTTGGTGGGAGGAGACCCCGAGGTCGAGAAGGGCGCCGTCGTAGGGACCGGAGGCCCGGACGGCCGGCAAATCGGGGAGATCCCCGAAATCGCCATGCACGGGACGGAATTTATCACCGAAGGCGGCCAGTCGCACGGAGGCCCGGGCTAGGGCTTCCGGGTCGCGGTCCAGTCCGACGACCGAGGCGCCGGCCTCGAGCAAGGCTTCGCTGTGGCCGCCGCCGCCGAGCGTGCCATCAAGAAAGATGCGGCCTGGGGCGGGACGCAGCAGCGCCACAGCCTCGTCGCGCATGACCGTCGCGTGCCAGGCGCCGTCGTCAGTGCTTGCGCGCGGGTGCGGGTTTGCGGAGACCGAATTGCTCATAAATCGTGCGGATGCGAAGGCGCAAACAGGCGGCGCCTTCCGCCCGCCCCCCCGCGTCCCGTTTCGCGGAGAAGCCAAAAGCGAATTTGCGGCCGGCTTTTGCCATCGTTGCCTGGTTGGTTGTTCGGGGTTCGGGGTGATGCGGGCGCTACAAACCGACCTGCTCCGCCACCCGGCGGAAGGTGTCGTCCTCGTCGGCCGTCGCGGCCGCCCGGCGTTCTTTGTTCCAAATTTCCATGCGGCTGTGGGATCCGATCAGCACCACATCGCCCTCCAGCCCGAGCCGGCGGCAATGATCTTCCGGCAGCAGCACGCGGCCCTGTTTGTCGACCGAGACGATCTGGGCGAGGGAATAAAATCGGCGAATGAACTTGCGGCGATCGGCCGGGAGGATGGACGGGTCGGCCTCGACGCTGCCCTTCACGCGCTCGAATTCCACCGGCGGCATGACCATGAGAAAACTGCCCGATCCGTCGGGCACGGCGAAAAATTCCTCCCCAGCCTCCCCCGACCGCCACCGCGAAGGAATGGTCACGCGGTGTTTGTTGTCCACCGCGTGACGAAATTCGCCGGCGTAAACCAGAGGAGTTGGAACAGTTTTGGACATTCTCAGGGTTGTGATGCCACATGCCACCACTTCAACCCACTTTAAACCACCATGCATCCGATGGCGTCAACGCTTTATGCGCGGGTTTCTCGACTTTTTTTCGGCCAGCGGCTGCCTCCTCCATGCTTGAGCCCCGCGGCAAAGTCCTCCACCCTGTCGGTCGCCGCACCCTCCATGCCGTTCATCGACACCGTTTTCAGCCGCTTGCGGCGCCATCCCAAGAGGATTGTCTTCCCCGAGGGGGAGACTCCGCGGGCCATTCGCGCGGGCCGGCGGTTTTACGAACTCGGCCTTGGAGTGCCTATTTTGCTGGGTCGGCGGGCCGTCATCGAGGAAACCGCGCGACAGGAACAGATCCCTTTCGACCACCTCGGAGTGATCAATCCGGAAAATTCGGCCGACCTGCCGGACTTCTGCCGGTTCCTCGAAACCCTCGACCGTTACAAGAACCTCGGCTTGGCCGACGCGCGGACCGTTTTGCTCAATCCGAACTACTACGCCGCGATGATGGTGCAATACGGGCGGGCGGACGGCGTGGTCGGGGGCGTGTCCGCGCCGGCCAATGCCCTGCTGCGGCCCCTGCTCCGCGTAGTCAAGCCCGCCGGGGGGCAGCACCTGGTCAGCAGTTGCGTCGTGGCCGACACGGGGCGCGAGGAACTGGGGCACGAAGGCACTCTCGTGCTGGCCGACTGCGGGGTGATCCCCTCGCCCGATGTGGAGCAACTTGCGTCCATCGCCCTGCAGGGCGCACACCTCTGCCGGCAATTGACCGGCGAGATTCCGCGCGTGGCCATGCTCAGTTACTCGACCAAGGGCAGCGCCGTCACTCCGGGCACGGAAAAAGTGGCCGCGGCCGCCGCCCTCGCCCGCCAACTGGCGCTCAGCCGCCATCTCGAGATCGAGGTGGACGGCGAGTTTCAATTGGATGCCGCGCTGAAGCCCGAGGCCGCCCATGCCAAGTCGGTGCAAAGCGCCGTGGCCGGCCGGGCCAATGTGCTCGTCTTCCCCGATCTGGCCAGCGGGCACATCGCGGCCAAGTTGGTCGCCCTGCTCGGCGGCCGTGCCTACGGCCAAATCCTCGCCGGCCTGACCAAACCCGCCGCCACCGTCTCGCGCAGCGATGATGCGGAGACCATCACCGCAGTCGCGGCCATCGTCGGCCTGCAGGCCATCGAGATGCGCCGGCTGCAGGAGATGGCCGAGGAAGAAAAAGAGAAGCCGGCGCGCGCCTGACGCGCACAGCTCACAAGGCGCCGCCGGAAATTTCCAATTTCCACACCGGGGCGCCATGGCCGTCGCCCCCACGGCCCGCGTCGAAGGGCGCGTGCGGGGGGGACGGGAAAAGCGTGAAGTCCTCCTCGTCGCTCCGCGGCGGCAGCAGGCTGCGCCAACCCCGCAGGCCC
>JBGSSV010000157.1:0-15195 GCA_041736875.1 Chthoniobacterales bacterium
GCCCCGATCTGGCCGGCCAACGCCCCCGGCCTCGCCGCCACGTCGGCCATCATGATCGACGCCCGCAACGGCGAGGTCCTCTTCCAGAAAAACGCCGACGACCGGCGCGCGGTGGCCAGCACGCAGAAGTTGCTCACCGCCCTGATGATCACCCGGCGCGGCCAACTCAACGAGACCGTCACCATCATGCCCGAGGACACGCAGGTCGAGCCGACCAAGCTCGGCCTCAAGCCCGGTGAGCGCTATGCGCGGCGCGCCCTGCTCGAGACCATCATGGTCAAGAGTTGCAACGACGCCTGCGCGGCTTTGGCCCGCGACCACAGCGGCAGCCAGGGCGCCTTTGCCGCCAACATGAACGCCGCCGCCGCATCCATCGGCGCGGGCAACTCCCATTTCGTCAACAGCAACGGCCTCCCCGCCCCGCAGTTCTCCACCGCCCGCGACATCTCGCGCATCGCTTTCCTCGCCTACCGCGAACCCGTGTTGCGGGAGATGATGCGCAAGCAGTCGGTCGCTTTCCGCCACAACAGCGGACGCGTCACCATCCTCAAGGCCACGAACAAACTCCTCGCCCGCTCCCCCGCGTTCAACGGCATGAAGACCGGTTACACCGATGCGGCTGGACGCTGCCTCGTTTCGAGCGGACGCTTCAACGGCCGCGAAGTCATCCTCGTGCAACTCGGGAGCAAGACGGCATACATCTTCGACGACGCCGCCCGGGTCATGGCCTGGTCCGGCCGCGGCGGCAGTTACGCCGCGAACACCACGACCTACGCGACCTTTTAGGCGCAGAAACCCAGGGCCGCATGCCCCGAGCCACTGCCCTGCTGGATCCGGAGGCTTGACTCCCGGACGGAACGTCGCAACGATGTTGCGAGTTCTTTTCATTCAAAACCAATCCGTCGGCCTAGGAAAGCAGGGTGAAATTCCCTCACTGTCGCGCAAAGGTCAAAGTCCGGGTTCGAACCGGCGGAGAAAACCGCACCGTCCTGAAATGGACAACGGCGTCGCGTTAGCGTCCGTGCGGGGGTGGTCCTTTCTTCACCACGGGGGAGAGGCTGTCCTCAAACAGCCCCGTGCCTACACCAAGAAGAAAGACCAACCATGAAACTCCGTTCAGTGCGCCTCGCGATTGTGGGAATCGCCGCTTCGCTCACCTCTCCTTCCCACGCCACCGTCTCGATCCTCGATCCAGGCTATTCGTTCAGCACCTACCACACCCACTCGGTGGCCACGTCCGCCGTCGTCTCGTTTGCTTGGGATGCGAGTGATGCCGTCTATTACCAAACGGCCACCAGCGCGTTCGCCTTCGGCGGGCTCTTCCGCTGGAACGGAGTCACCCAGTCCACTGCGGTCGCCGGCAACTCCGATTTCCCCGGGGCGGGGGTCATCCGCATTGGCGACAGCATCTATTTCAACACGGAAGATTTCACGAGCCAGAAGGTCTTCAAATACGGACCACTCAGCGGATCGCCGAGTGCCACGAACATCTCGACCGGGCCGAGCTACGACCTCTTCGTCCGCAACCCGGGCGAGATTTTCATCACCGGATCCATCGGCTTCGGCACGAACCAGATCTATTACGCCACGCTCGACGGAGCCGGAGATTTCACCGGTGCCCCGGTTTCCCTCGGGCTGACGATCGGGTCCTCGGGTCCGATTGCCTTCGACCTGTCGGGCAACATGTATTACGCGCCGGGCTTCGGAGACCTGAGCATTTACAAATACACGGCGGCCGATGTGGCCGCCGCCATCGCCGATCCGATCACCAATCCCCTGCCCGCCGCCGCCTCGCGCCTGTGGCGTGATTACAGCGCGGATTTTGCCGCGGTCAGCGGAGGAACCGGCATGGCCCTCGACGAAACGGGCGACCTGCTGCTCACCTTGACGGATTTCAGCAACCCCTCCTACCTCGTGCGCTTCGATGTGGACGCCTTTGGCGACTATGCAGGCTTCGACGCGATTCTCTCGTCCACCGATCAGTTGGGCGATGTCCGTTTCAAGGACGGCTCGATCTACCTGGCCAACGCCAACACCATTCTCCAAGTCGTGCCCGAGCCGGGCACCATCGGGCTCGTGCTCATGGGCTGCTCCGCCCTCGCCCTGCTCCGCCGCCGCGGCTGAGACCACGCCCCGCACCCAAGATCCGGCCGTGAAACGAACCGCCTTCATCATCGCGAGCGCCAGCGCATTGGCCCTGGCCGGTGCGTTGGGCGGCCCCTATTCGGCGGCTTTGGCGGATCCAACCAACGCCTTCGATGCCCCCGTGCCGGGTTTTGTCGGACCTGAGGGTGAGGGCAAAGCGCGCATTTTGCAGTCCGGCGATACCTACCTGCATCCCGAGAATTACGTCAACCCGCTCTTCTTCGGTTGGGCGGATGGCTGGGCGGACTATCTCCCTGCTCCGGGCGTGGCCCCCAGTTGGCAGAATCCCGACCGGGCCGTGGCGGAGGTCACCGGGGATAATTTCCACATTGTTGCCCTCGGGGATTTGAGTGGAACGCAGATCACCAACAGCGTGGCCCCCGGATCCCTCACGCTGACCTTCACCCCGCCGATCCGCGACAAGACCGGCGCTGATTTCGTCGTCTACGAGAACAGTCTCGTTTCGGATGGAGGCGCGGGGGTCGCCGGCCAGGTTTTTGCCGATCTGGCTTACGTCGAGGTCTCGAGCGACGGAGTGAATTTCGCCCGCCTGCCCTCACGCTCCTTCACACCGGCGCTGGTTGGAAGCTTCGGCACGTTGGACGCAAGCAATGTCTTCGGCCTGGCCGGCAAACACGCCAACGGCTACGGCGAATCATGGGGCACGCCCTTTGACCTCGCCTCGCTGGCCAGCCATCCCCTCGTCAGCGGTGGCCAGGTCAACCTCGACGCTGTGACCCATCTTCGGTTCGTGGACACCCCCGGCAACGGCTCTTTCCTCGACAGCACCGGGGCGCCGATCTTTGACGCCTGGACCACCGCTCTCTCGGGAGGATTCGACATCGAAGCCGTCGGGGTCATCTCCCGGGACATGGACTTCGAGACCTGGCAGGACCAGCGAGGCCTGACCGGTGAAGCGCGAGGCGAGGCGGCTGATCCCGACGGCGACGGCATCTCCAACCTGCTCGAATACGCCGCTGCGCTCGTTCCGACGTCCCCGGACCCCGCCTCCCGCCTGCAGCGATGCGCGATGGAGGATGGACGCCTCATGTTGGAGTTCTTGCGCGACGAGCGCGCGACCGATCTGATCCTCGAGGTCGAGGCCAGCAGCGATTCGCGCCATTGGGAAGTCATCGCCCGCAGCCTCGGAGGCGCACCCTTTCAGCCGGTGTTGCCCCATGCCCCGCTGATCAGCGAGTCCAGCGGACACCAGATCGCCAGCGTGGGCGTGCTGCGGCGGGCCTGCATCTCCGACGTCGTCACCCAAGCCACCCAGCGCTTCCTCAGAATCCGCGCCAACCTAGTCCCGTGAACGTGACCAGCACAGCACCCGCCAAGGCCGGAAAGGGAGCCTTCACCCTCGTGGAACTCCTCACCGTCCTGGCTGCCCTGGTCGTCCTGGCCGCCTTGCTGCTTCCTGCTTTCGGTGCGGCCTTGGAGACCTCGCAGATGGCCCAGAGCATGTCCAACCTGCGGCAACTGGTGGCGGCCAACAACGCCTATGCTGCCGACACGGGCCAATACTGCCCGGCCGACGACCAATGGAACAACAAGCGGTGGCACGGAGCCCGGACCTCGGCCTCGCAGCCATTCGATCCAACCAAAGGATTTCTCGCCGACTACCTGGGCAAGTCGCGGCAGGTCGGCGTCTGTCCGCTCTTCCGCGAAAAGGCCGGGTCCGCGGGATCCTTCGAGATGAGCACGGGCGGCTACGGCTACAACGCCTCCTACGTCGGCGGAACCCCGCAGTGGGCCTACGATGCACGCCGGGTGCGAGTGCCCGCAAAACCGGCCCAGCTGGCGAAGATGAACACGGTCATGTTCACCACCAGCGGCTATGCCACCGGCGACTCGATCCAGGAATACCCCTACTGCGAACCGCCCTTCTGGGATTTCGGCAGCGGCCCGACCGAATGGCGTCCCTCCCCCACCGTGCACTTCCGCTTTCGCGGCAAGGCCCTCATCGGCTGGTGCGACGGACGCGTGACCGCCGAGGAGCCCGAAGTCCGCGACGTCGGTGAAAACCCGCACGGCGGCGATGCGGAAGCACAGCAACTCGGCTGGTTCGGCCCCGATGCGGAAAACGGCTACTGGAATCCCAACCGCGCCCAGCCCACCCCTTGAGAGCCGCGAGCCACCCGACCGATGCCGCCTGCTGCCCGCTCTGCGGCGGTCCCAACGCGTGCCCGATGTGCACGACAGACACCGACAAGGGATCGTGCTGGTGCGCCGAGACGGTCATGCCGGCGGATTTGCTCGCCCGTGTTCCCGCCCAGGAAACGAACAAGGCCTGCATCTGCCGCGACTGCGTCCTCGAGTTCCACCGCGAAAAGACCTCCCGACGCCCGGCTCCCAGGATTCGCCCCGGCGACTTTTACTTTGAGTCAGGCTTCGCCGTTTTCACCGCGGCCTACCTCCTGCGTCGCGGCTATTGCTGCGGAAGCGGCTGCCGCCACTGCCCCTACCAGCGCAGGGCACGCTCGGCCTGAGGCCAGCGGCCCTTCGGTGGTGGACGATGCTGCCGACCTCGCCCGTCACTCCTGCAACGAACTCCGCGCCACGAGGCCCGGAGGCTCAGCCAGCGGGTGCGGAGTGACGACGAGAACCTCGTAAAAGGGTCGGTTTTCCCGGCTTCAGCTGTCTGCGGCTGTCTCCGCCATACTCCGGCTCTCGACCATGGACCCTCAACCTCGGTTTTGGCATGATGAGCATAAACCAAACGGTGGTCCGGCTTGCCATGCCTTCCGCGCTTTCGCGCCAGAGGCCGCTGGCGCACACTTACGCCGAGAGCAAGAGGGGATCCGCTATCTTTGACTTTCAGGAAACATGATGCTGCGCGCCATTCTTGCGTTTTTAGCCCTGCCGACCATGGTGGCAGCGGTGTTCCCCTGGCTGGTCTCGAGGATTCCGGCCGCCAGCATTTTTGTGTCGCTCTACGGCTTCGGGCTTATCGGGATCGGAGCGGGGGTTCTTGTGGCTTCGGTCATTTCGTTCTACCGCCGCGGGCAAGGCACGCTTGCGCCGTGGGATCCTCCGAGGCGGCTGGTCGTTCAGGATCTCTACCGGTTCAATCGGAATCCGATGTATGTCGCGGTCACTTTGGTGGTTTGGGGGTGGGCGCTTTGCAGCGGCAACCCGTGGAATTATGCCTATGCGGTGCTGGTTCCCCTCGTCTTTCATCTTCGCGTTGTGCTCTACGAGGAGACGGAGATGGAGAGGTTGTTCGGGCCCGCGTGGGCATCGTATCGCGCGGCGGTGCCCCGGTGGGGCTTCGCCTTGCATCCCTACAAGCCAAGCGCGGAAGATCGGGGAACTTAACTGCGCGAGGTCGCCAGCCGGGCGCCGCGGGCAGGACGCCCGCGCTGCCTCCCACGCCCCAAACTGCTCACGAAGTGCGTGGCGGGCGCTTTCCCGGTTTGCCAAAAAGGGCGGGCTCGGTAACCTTGCCCGTTCATGCAGCAGCTTTTGCGTTTTATTCTGGTCGTGGCGGGGTTGGTTCCGTGGGTTGCGGCCCAGGCGGCCCCGGGCGTGGCCGAAAGCATGGTTCGCATCTCGACCTCCTCGCAGCAGCCCGACTACGCCGTCCCCTGGAATCCCGGGAGCATGACGGGCGGTGTCGGGGCGGGCTTCGTCATCGCCGGCAACCGGATCATGACCAACGCCCACGTGGTGAGCAACGCGACGTTCATCACCGTGCTCAAGGAGGGCGACCCGCGGCCGTGGGAGGCGCGGGTGCTTTACGTGGCGCACGACTGCGATCTGGCGGTGCTCGGGGTTTACGATGAGAGTTTCTTCAAGGGCACGAAGCCGCTGGAGTTCGGCGGCATTCCCGTGCTGGAATCCTCGGTCAGCGCCTACGGCTACCCGATCGGCGGCGACCGTCTCTCGGTCACACGCGGCATCGTCTCGCGGATCGACTTCCAACCCTACAGCCACTCGGAGGTCGACAGCCATCTGGCCATCCAGATCGATGCGGCGATCAACCCCGGCAACAGCGGTGGGCCGGTCATGCAGGACGGGAAAGTCGTGGGGGTCGCCTTCCAAGGCTACGGAGGGTCCGTCGCCCAGAATGTCGGCTACATGATCCCCACGCCGGTCATCCGCCGTTTTCTCGATGACATCAAAGACCAGTCTTACGACCGCTACATGGATCTGGCGGCCACCTATTTTCCGCTGGTCAATCCCGCCCAACGAGCCTCGCTCGGGCTGACCGACCCGGACATCGGTGTGCTCGTGGGCAGTGTCTTCGAAGGCGGGGCGGCGGCCGGACAGATGCAACCCGGTGATGTCATTCTCGCGGCGGACGGCCGCAAGGTTTATGCCGATGGAAAAATCGACCTCGACGGGGAGCGGGTCGAGATGGCGGAGATTTTCGAGCGCAAGTTCAAGGGTGACACGGTGGAGTTGGAGGTTCTGCGCGACGGGGCCAAGCAGAAGCTGACCCTGACCCTCGATCGTCCGTGGCCGTTCAACATGCAGTCGCGCTCCTACGACGCCCGGCCCCGCTATGTGCTGGTCGGCGGACTGCTCTTCCAGCCGCTCAACCGGGACTTTCTCGACGCGCAGAAGAACGTGGACACGCGCCTGCGGTATTTTTTCGACAATTACGTGAGCGATCACCTCTACCGCGACTACCCCGAGGTCGTGGTGCTCAGCGATGTGCTCAAGGATCCGGTCAACACCTATGCCTCGCCGTTCAAGGGGGCCATCGTCGAACGGATCAACGGCCGCCCGGTGCGCTCGCTCCAAGATCTGGCCACCGCTTTCGAGGAGCCGGGAGAATTCCACGTCATCGAGCTGCTGGGCGAAGGACGCCCGATCGTGCTCGACCGCTCGGTCTTGCCCAAGGCCTCGGCCCGCATCAAGGAACGCTACGGCGTGGCCATCGAACAAAACCTGTGACGCTTCCCTTCCCCATGCATCCCCGTCGCGTCCTTCGCCTCGCCACCTTCGTTCTCCTCGCCGCGGCGGCTCAGTCGCCGGCGATGGAGGTCCTGCAGAGAGTCCTGCCCGCCGCCACGCCGACCCCGACCCCGGCCGAAAGCGCCGCCACCACCCCGGTGGCGACACCGGTAGCGACACCGGAGGCCACTCCAGCGGAAGCCGACCCTCGGCCGCCCGCGACGAAGCAACCGCCGGTCGTGCGGGTCAACGTTTCCAGCCAGTCCTCCAATTTCACCCAACCGTGGCGCAAGAACCCGCCGGCCATCCGGCAGGGCCTCGGCGTCGTGCTGCTGGATGGGCGTATCCTCGTCACGGCCGAGTTGGTGGCCAATCACACCTACATCGAATTGGAAAAACCGGAGACGGCGCTCAAGGCGGCGGCGCAGGTCGAGGCGGTCGATTACGACGCCAATCTCGCGCTGCTGGCCGCGCCCGCCGCCGAGTTCCTCCAGAGCATCCCCGGAGCCAAACTCGACGAGACCGCCGTGGTGGGCGACCGCGTCGACATCCTGCAGTTGGAGCCCAATGGAACACCGGTCAGCACGACGGCGACCATCACCACGATCGAGGTCGGACCATATCCGGTGGACGAAAACGCGTTTCTTCTCTTCCGCCTGAGCGTCCCGCTCCAATCGCGGGAGAACAGCTTCACCGTGCCAGCCTTCCGCGAGGGGCGGCTCGTCGGGCTGGTCATGCGTTACGATCCGCGCTCGCAGACCGCCGACCTCGTGCCGGCGCCGGTCATCAACCACTTCCTCGCCGCGGCGACCAAACAGCCCTACGCGGGATTCCCGCGGGCCGGGCTGACTTTCTCCGACACGCGCGACCCGCAGTTGCGGCGATTCGCCAAGTTGCCCGAGGGCAGCGGAGGTGCCTACATCACGAAGGTGCTGCCCCGTTCGCCCGCGGCCGCCGCCGGGCTCAAGACCGGCGATGTGCTGCTCCGGGTCGGCGACAAGTCGATCGACCAGGACGGCAACTACGAGGATGCACGCTTCGGCCGCGTCTCGCTCGCCCACTATGTCTCGACTGCGTTGCAGGCCGGGGAAAAAGTTCCCTTCGTTGTCTGGCGCGACGGCGCCGAGGTCACGCTGGAGGGCACGCTGGCCCCGCGGGACCGCGCCGGCATGATCAGCCAGCCCTACATCTTCGACACGCCGCCCAGCTTCGTCATCGTCGGCGGCGTCGTCTTCTCCGAGCTCTCACGGCAATACCTGCGCGAGTGGGGCCCGAACTGGCCGCGCGATGCCCCCCTGCACCTCGTTTACCTCGACCGCTTCCAGAGCGAACTACCGCCCGATCGCGGCAAGGTCGTGTTCATCAGCGCCGTGCTCCCCGGTCCGAACACCCTCGGCTACGAGGGCCTCGGCTTCGAGGTCGTCGAGGAGGTCAATGGCAAACCCATCCGCAGCCTGCAGGATCTGGCCGCCGCGGTGGACAGCCCGACCGACCAATTCCACCGCATCAAACTGGGCGACGACCCGGGCATGATCGTCCTCGATGTCGAGGCGAGCAAGGCCGAGGAGGAGCGCATCAAACGCGACTACCGTCTGCCCGCCCTGCGCCAGCTTGATGGCGGCAATTGATTCCGCCCGCCTTTCCCATGTCCTCACCCGTCCGCGTCCGCTTCGCCCCGTCGCCCACCGGCTTCCTCCACGTCGGAGGCGCCCGCACCGCCCTCTTCAATTGGCTCCATGCCCGCCACACCGGCGGAACATTCGTCCTCCGCATCGAGGACACCGACCGCGAGCGCCACAACGAGGAGGCCGTGCGCGCGATCTACGACGGCCTGCGCTGGCTCGGGCTCGACTGGGACGAGGGCGCGGAGAAGGGCGGCGACTACGGCCCCTACTATCAGAGCGAACGCGGCGCGATCTACGAGCGGTATCTGAAGATTTTGCAGGACAAGGGGATGATCTACGAGGACGCTGGCGCCCTGCGCTTCCGCTCGCCGCGCGAGACGGTCACGGTGCATGACGAGGTCTGCGGCTCGATCCCCTTCGACCTTTCGAATCCGGGCACGCATCCGGACATGACCGTCCGCCGACCCGATGGCTCCTGGATTTTCCATTTCGTCAACGTGGTCGATGACATCGAGATGAAGATGACCCACGTCATCCGGGGCGAGGACCATCTCTCGAACACGCCGAAGCACGTCGAGCTCTACAAGGCTTTCGGGGTCGAACCGCCGAAGTTTGCCCACATTCCGCTCATCCTCAACCCGGACGGCACGAAGATGAGCAAGCGCGACCAAGGCGCGAGCGTGCAGAGCTACATCGAGCAGGGTTACGCCCCCGAGGCGGTGCGCAACTACCTCTGCCTCCTCGGCTGGTCGCCCAAGGACAACCGCGAGATCCTGCCGATCGAGGAAATCGTCAGCATTTTCGAGTTGCAGAACATCAACCGTCGCAGCGCCGGCTTCGATCTGGACAAATGTTTTTGGATGAACGGTCAATACCTCATCCACATGCCGCTCGGGCGGTTTGCCGACCTGAGCATCCCCTTCATCGAGCGCGCCGGGATCGCCTACGGCACGCGCGAGGCCCTTCTTCCGGCGCTCGCCCTGGTGAAGGAAAAAGTGAAGCACCTGACCGACGTGCCGGCTTGGATCGAGTTTTTCTTCAACGACGACTTCGCCTTCGACGAGGCCAGCGTGGAGAAGGCCCTCAAGCCGGAAGGCGCGATTGAGCGTCTGCACGTTCTCGGCGACCACCTCCGCACGCTCGAGCCTTGGACGGCTGATGCGCTGGAGGCCTCCTTCAAGGAGTTGGCCACGACCCTCGGGATCAAGACCGCGCTCCTCGTCCATCCGGCCCGCGTGGCCGCCACCGGACGCGGGGTCGGCCCCAGCCTCTACCATCTGCTGGAACTCCTCGGCCGCGACCGCGTGCTGGCCCGCTTCGCCCGTGCCCGCGAGAAGTTCGCGGCCTGACCGCTCTTCCCTTGCGGTCCGGCGGCAAAATTATCCTCTGCCATCTTCTTCGGTCCGTGGCTTAACCTTGATCCCATGGACCTCCAAGCCACCACTTTCACCCTGGCAGACCTCCGCGCCCGCGCCGGCGGGAACGGACCGATTCCTCCGGAGGTCCGCCTCGGCGTCCTCGGTTCGCCGGTCGAGCACTCCCTCTCGCCGGCCATGCACAACGCCGCTCTGGCCGCGCTCGGGCTGGAGGCGCGCTACGCCAAGATCGAATGCCCGGTCGAGCAACTCGTCGAGGCCGTATCGCTGGCCCGCGCGGCCGGCTTCCTCGGGCTCAACCTCACCATCCCGCACAAAATTGCCGCCCTCGAAATCTGCCGCGAGCTGGATGAAACCGCCCGCCAACTCGGTGCGGTCAACACCCTGCTCTTGCAGGGCGAAACCATCGCGGGTTTCAACACCGACGGTCCCGGCTTCGTCCGCGCCATCCGCGACGTCTTCTCTTTCGATCTGCGCGACCTGCGCGTGATGGTTCTCGGCGCGGGCGGTGGAGCCGGTTCGGCCGTCGCCCTGCAATGCGCCCTCGAAAGATGCCCTCACCTTGTGCTCGTCAACCGCACCGCAGACAAGGCGCGCGAGGTGGCCAAACGCGCAATCCAAATTCTCCAAACCGACCGACTGGAGGGACCGTCGGACCCGGTCACGGTCATTCCGTGGACCGACCAGGCCCTGCGCGAGCAGCTCACCCGCACCGACCTAGTCATCAACGCCACCTCTCTCGGCATGAAACGCAGCGACCCGCGCCTCGTCGCGGCCGGCCTCCTCACCCCGGACCTGATGGTTTACGATATGGTCTATCGCCCCGCCGTGACGCGTCTGCTCGAGGACGCGGCGTCCGCGGGAGCCCGCACGGCGAATGGCCTCTCCATGCTCCTTCATCAGGGTGCGCTCTCCCTCGAAATCTGGCTCAACCGCCCCGCCCCGCTCGACGCCATGCGCACGGCGCTGGCCCACGCGGCGGCCTAAAGACCCTGCGGTTCGTGGTTGAGCCGCATCGTTGGCTTTGTCACCCTTGCATGTTCCCCCTGATGCAACGTTCCTTCCTTCCCGTCTCGAAACTCTGGCTCCCGCTAGCCTCGGCCCTGCTGCTCGCCGTCTCCGGTTGCGCGACGAAGAAAGGCCTGATTGTCGATCCCGCCAAGCCGCAGGAGATCTACGACCCGAAACCGGTCTCCGTGCTCACGGGCAAGGCGTCGTATTATTACGGCCGATGGATCGGCCGGCTCACCGCCAACGGCGAGACCTACCGCGCGACGGATGTGACCGCCGCCCACAAGAGCCTTCCCTTCAATACGATGGTCCGCGTGACCAACCTGAAGAATGGCAAGTCGGTCATTGTCCGCATCAACAACCGCGGCCCCTACATCAAGGGCCGCATCCTCGATCTGAGCCTCGTCGCCGCACAACGCATCGAAATGACCCAGGCCGGCGTCGTCCCGGTGCGGGCCGAGATTCTGCGCAAGATCGAAGTGGCGCCCAAGCTCAAGCCGAAGACAACGGAAAAGGCCCGCCGGGAGGCGGAGAAAAAGGCCGAGCAAGCGGCCCAGACAACGCGCACGTCGACTGCAAGCACGCAGCGCTGACCCTGGCGGCTGCGCAAGGCGCAGCTCAGGCCTTGGGCGAACGCGGCTTGTGTTTCTTTCGCTGATCGGCCAAGGGGGCCACGGTGACCGGGCCGCGCGAGGTTTCCATCTGGTTGCCGGAGGGCGAGAGGCCGTGGGCGAAAGCGGCGGGGACTTCCACGAGCGAAGCGCTTTCGCCCAGGTCGATGACCCCGACATCCCGGGCGGCCAAGCCGGCACCCTCGACCAGCAGATCGACCAGATCACGCGGTCCGGCCAATTGGTGCCGACCGAGGCTGACACTGACCCAAAGTTTTCCCGGGCCGGCTTTGCGCACGGCGGGAGGCGCGGCGGGCGCGGGTGCGGGTGCGGGTTGGTGACTGATCGCTTTGGCGGTGGGCGGAGCAGGGCGCCTGGGCTCCGGGAGCGCAGCCTTGGGCTCCAGTGCCACGGGACCGGCCAGCATTTGGAAAAGCGCCGCGGCGAGCTCGGTTGAGTCCACGCCTTCCTCGAGCAGACGATCAACCGTCGCGGCATGAGGACGCCAGGAGCCATCCTCCAGAATGGCCCGGACCTTGCCCACGAGCGCATCGGCCCGCTTTTCACCGATCTCCCCCGCGGTCGGGAGGGTCCCGCGGCGGATCTTCGTGTGGGCGAAGCGTTCGAGAAATTGAATTTTCCGCAGGTCGCGTCCGCCGACAAAAGTCACGGCCATGCCGCGCTTGCCCGCGCGCCCGGTGCGCCCGATGCGGTGCACATAATCCTCGGGGTCGTAGGGCAGGTCGAAATTCACGACCAACTCGAGGTCGTTCACGTCGATGCCGCGCGCAGCCACGTCGGTCGCGATGAGAAACTCGAACCCGGCCTTTTTGAATTTGTTCATGACCCGCGTGCGCTGGGCTTGGGCGATGCCGCCGTGCAGGCGGTCCGAGGGAACGCCTTGGGCCTGCAGGTCATCGGCCAGTTCATCCACCATCCGCTGGGTGTTGCAGAAAACCACGCCGGACCGGAAGGAATGAAAGTCGATGAGCCGCAGCAGCGCATCGAACCTCGCCCGCGGATGGACCTCGTAGAACCATTGCTCGATGGCCGGGGCGGACATTTCCTTCTGCTCGATATTTAGCGTGACCGGGTCGCGGGCATAGCGATTGATCAGTCCGCGGATGGCCGGGGAAACGGTGGCGGAGAAGAACGCCGTCTGCCGCTCAGCCGGGACGGCGTCGAGGATCTTGCGGATGTCGTCGCGGAATCCCATGTCGAGCATGCGATCGGCCTCGTCGAGGACGACAAACTTCACGCGGTCGAGCTTCAGGGTGCCGCGGTCCATGTGGTCCATGATGCGGCCGGGTGTGCCGATGACCATCTGGGCCCCGCGCTTGAGCTCGTAGGCTTGACGCTCGAAAGACGCGCCGCCGTAGACCGGGAGGGCGTGGATGCCCTTCTTGAAAATCGCGAGCTTGTGCACCTGCTCGGCCACCTGCGTGGCCAACTCACGCGTGGGGCAAAGGACGAGCACTTGCACGGCCCGCTCCGCCGCCTCGGTTTTTTCGATCGCGGGAATGGCGAAGGCCGCCGTCTTGCCCGACCCGGTTTGTGACTGTCCGACCACATCGCTCCCGGCGAGCAAAACCGGGATGGCCGCGGCCTGAATCGGCGCCGCCTCCTCGAAGCCCAGAGCGGCCACGGCTTTCAGAACCTCCGGCGAAAGGCCCAGACGGTCAAAGGTGAATTTATCCATATGTTCACCCACGCTACCGCCCCGTCGCCTCCGCGTCACGGGTTCTTCCCGCCGCCGCGCACTTGCGCCCGGACCCCATCGCGCCTAGCTTCGCCGGCTCCTGTGCTTACCGTTTCATCAGTCGGAAAATCTTTTGGCGGACGC
The DNA here is from genome assembly GCA_041736875.1 of Chthoniobacterales bacterium. Lineage (GTDB taxonomy): Bacteria > Verrucomicrobiota > Verrucomicrobiia > Chthoniobacterales > JACTMZ01 > JACTMZ01. Next base: position 13,514 of record JBGSSV010000157.1, read on the forward strand.
GTCCTCTTTGAGGATGCGTCGCTGCAGATCAATCCAGGCGACCGCCTGGGCCTGATCGGGCCGAATGGCGCGGGCAAATCGACGCTTTTTTCCCTCATTCTCGGGGAGAACAGTCCGGACGAGGGCACGGTCAATCTGCAGCGCGGGCGCAGCATCGGCTTCCTCCCGCAGGAGAGCGCACCGTCCGGCGAGGAGACCGTGCTGCAACTGGCCACCTCGGTGTCCGCGGAGATGGCCGCTGTGCAGGCCACGCTACGAGCCTTTCCCAGCGATGAGTCGGCGGAGCACCACGAGGCGATCGCGCATTTCATCGAGTTGGACGGCTACAACCTCGAGGCCAAGGCGAAGCGGATTCTGTCCGGCCTGGCCTTCCGCGAGACGGATTTTCACCGTCCGGCCCGCACGATGAGCGGCGGTTGGATCATGCGGGCCCACCTGGCGCGCCTGCTCGTCATGGAGCCCGACCTCCTCATGCTCGACGAGCCGACCAACCATCTGGACCTCGAGACACTCGGATGGTTCCAAGACCACCTCACGGCCTACTCCGGGTCCCTGCTGGTCATTTCCCACGACCGCGCTTTTCTCAACGCCATCTGCGAATCCATCGTGGAAATCTCGCGTCAGCGCCTGCACCGATATCAGGGCAACTACGACGACTATCTCGGACAAAGGAAGGATCGCGAGGAGCAATACGCCGCCGCCTACAAAAACCAGCAACGCGAGATCGCGCACCTCGAGGATTTCATCAACCGCTTCCGCGCCAAGGCGAGCAAAGCCGCGCAGGCTCAGGAGCGGATGAAGCGGCTGGCGCGGATCGAGCGCCTCGCCCCGCCGGAAAACGCCGAGGCCACGGTCAAATTCCGCTTTCCCCAGCCGCCCCGCGGAGGCCAGCGCGTGATTGAGTTGCAGGGCGTCCGGCAGGCCTATGGCGATCACGTGGTTTACCGCGACCTCGACCTCATGATCGAACGCGGCCAGCGCACCGTGCTGGTCGGACCGAATGGCGCGGGCAAGTCCACGCTGCTGAAAATTCTGGGCGGGCTCTTGCCGCTCGAGGCGGGCGAGCGGACGCCGGGGCACAACGCGAGCATCGGTTACTTCGCCCAGCACCGCACGGACACGCTCAACCTCACCCACACCGTGCTGGAAGAAGCAGGCGACGGGGTCAGCGGGTTGGGCGAGCAGGCCATCCGCACGGTTCTCGGATCGTTTCTTTTCCGCGGCGACGACGTTTTCAAGCGCGTGGGCGTGCTGAGCGGCGGGGAGAAGAGCCGCCTGGCCTTGGTCAAACTGCTGCTGCGTCCGCCGAATCTCCTGCTCCTCGACGAGCCGACAACCCACCTCGACATGGCCAGCATCAATGCGCTCATCGGGGCCCTGCAGCCCTATGAGGGCACACTGATCTTCGTCAGCCACGATGTGCATTTCATCCGCTCGCTGGCCAGGACCGTCCTGCATATCAACGCCGGCCAACTCACACCCTACGCCGGGGACTACGACTACTACCTCGAAAAATCCGGAGCCGGATGCGACCGCCGCGCGCTTGTCGCCCCGCTGAGCAACCATCGTCCAGCCGAGGCCACCTCCCCCGCGCCGGTGCGGGAAAAACTCGGGCTCAAGGAAATCCGTCAGCAACGGCGCGCGGAGGCCGAGGCCCGCAAAGCCGCCTCGGCCGCCCGCCG
>JBGSSV010000158.1:0-18837 GCA_041736875.1 Chthoniobacterales bacterium
GCTGGTCGCGCCCGCCGCCGCGGTGGCCAGACGCTCCTGCCACTCGTCCAGCCGCTGCAAGGCGCTGCGGGCAGCCGTCAGCCCGTCGAAGGTGAAGTTGAGCGGCAGTCGGTAGTGCGCGGAGAGAAGCACGTAGCGCACCTCCCGTCCGCTCCAACCGCGCTCCAGCAGGTCGCGCAGGGTGTAGAAATTCCCGAAAGACTTGGCCATTTTCCGTCCATCGACCATCAGGTGCGCGCAATGCATCCAGAGTTTGACGAAGGTCCGGCCCGTGCAGCACTCGGTCTGCGCGATCTCTGCCTCATGGTGCGGGAAAATATTGTCCACGCCGCCGCAGTGGATGTCGAGTTGGTCGCCGAGCAGGCCGGTGGCCATGGCGCTGCATTCGATGTGCCACCCCGGGCGCCCGCGGCCCCACGGGCTGTCCCAGGCCACATCACCGTCCTCCTCGTCGTGCGCCTTCCAGAGCGCGAAGTCTCCGACGTTTTCTTTCTCATACTCGTCGGAACTGACCCGTCCGGATGGACGGAGTTCATCGAGATTGAGGTGGGCGAGTTGCCCGTAACGCGGAAAACTGGCGATGCGGAAATAGACTGAATGGTCGTCGGCCTGATACGCGTGACCGCTTTCGACCAATGTTCCGATCATGGCGATCATCCGCGCGATGTGTTCCGGGTCCGTGGCCGAGGGGAAGGCGCCCGGCGGCTTGATGCGCAGGGCCGTCAAGTCCTCGAAGAATGCGGCTTTGAACGGGGCGGTGAACTCAGCCAGCGGAAGGCCCTGAGCCCGCGCCCCGCGGATGGTTTTGTCATCCACATCGGTCAGGTTCATCACGCGCTCGACGGTGAATCCGCGGTATTCGAGGTGGCGTTGCAGCAGGTCCTCGAAAAGGTAGGCGCGAAAGTTGCCGATGTGGGCGTGGTTGTAGACGGTCGGGCCGCAGGTGTAGACCTTCACGGTCCGGCTCTCCGGGTCGAGCGGGGCAAACGGCTCGACCGTGCGGGTCAGAGTGTTGTGGAACTGCAGGGCCATGAGCTCAGGGAAGCTCCACCGCGGCGACGGCCAGGGCGGCGATCCCTTCTCCGCGGCCGATCGAGCCGAGTCCTTCGTTGGTCGTGGCCTTCAAGCCGATGCGTTGCGGGGGCAGGCCCAACACCGAGGCCAGCGTTTCCCGCATGGCGGCCAGATGGGGACCGATCTTTGGTGCCTCCGCGATCAGCGTGACATCGACGTTGTTGATCCGTCCGCCGCTGGCTTCGACGAGGGCGCGCGCGCGGCGCAGGATCTCCAGACTGTTCAGGCCGCGGATGGACTCGTCGGTGTTGGGGAAATGATGGCCGATGTCGCGTTCGCCCACGCTCCCGAGCAGGGCATCGGCCAGCGCGTGGGTCAACACATCGGCATCGGAATGCCCGTCCAGCCCGCGATCGTGCGGAATGGTCACGCCGCCGAGGACCAGCGGACGGCCTGGGACGAAGCGGTGGATGTCGTAGCCGAGTCCGGTGAGGGTCATGGTGTGACGAGGAGCGAGGCGAAGTCCGCGTGGCCGCTGGTGGCCGTGATGCTGAATTTTCCCGGATCGCTTGCATGCGGGCGCAGATCGACCACGCCGCCGGCTGCGCGCACCAGCAATACCCCGGCGGCAATGTCCCACAGGCCGATGGTGCTTTCGATATAGGCGTCGAGCCGGCCGGTTGCGACGTAAGCGATGTCCAGCGCGGCGCTGCCCAACATGCGCATCTTCTTTACCCGGCGGATCGCGTTGCTGAAAAGCGGCAGCGTGCTGTCGATGGTGTCGATGGTTTTGGACACGCCCATGGAGACCATGCAGTCCTGGAGATTGGTGCGCGTGCTGACTTTGATCGGCTGGCCGTTGAGCAGGGCGGGACCGCCGGCTTCCACTGTCCAGGTTTCGTTCCGGAGCGGGTCGTGGATGACCCCGGCCAAAAGCTCATCGTTGCGGCGCACCGCCAGGGTCGTGGCAAAGTGCGGAATCCCGTAAAAGTAGTTCACTGTGCCGTCCAGAGGGTCGATAATCCACTCGCAATCCGAGGTGCCTCCTCGCATGCCCTCTTCACCGAGGATGGCATGGTCGGGAAAGCGGGCGAGGATGTGGTCTTCGATCAGTTTTTGGGTCCGGCGGTCAAGTTCGAGCTTGATGTCATGGGCGTGCATGGCATCGACCTCGAGAGGTTGGGCGAAATTGTCGCGCAGGAGTTTCCCGGCGAGCAGCGCGGCATCGACGGCGGTGGTGAGGAATTCGGACATGAGGAGAAAGTTAAGCAGATGGGACGGGCGGGACGAATCGAGAAGTTGCGGCGGAGGGTGGCCAAAAAAATTGGGAGGGGATCATGTCCCCTCCCATGCAACTGCTAGAATTTCGCAAGGATTTACTTGCGGGCTTTTTTCTTCGCAGCCTTTTTCTTAGCTGGCGCTTTTTTAGCGACTTTCTTCGCAGCTTTTTTCTTGGCGGCTTTCTTTTTAACGGGCATCCAAAATCCCCCCTTTCGATCCGCAGTGGCGGTTTTGGAGATTGCGTTTGTTGCAACTCACAAATGAGTTCGTAGGACTCACGTGCAAAACCGTCAACGGTTTTTTTGCACATGGAAAAAAGTTTTTCCCGCGCCGCGGCGGAAAAGAGTGTGTGTCGTCGCGCGTCGCGCGGAAACTTCTCTGCGAGCCCTCAGCCGCGAAGCAAGATTTCATCGGCCTTCGCGGCGATGTCTTCGACCGGCCACAAACGTCCGGCGCCTTCGTAACCGCAAGCGAGGAGGCCTTCGTCGGGACCGAAAAAAATTGCGCCGCGCTCGCGCAGCAGGTCCGCGTTGCGCGTCGTCGCGGGATGCGACCACATCTTTCCGTTCATCGCCGGCGCGATGACGAGCGGTGCGCGCGTGGCCAACGCGACGCACGTGAGCGCGTCGTCAGCCAGTCCGTGCGCCAGTCGCGCGAGGGTCGCGGCCGATGCGGGGGCGATGAGCAGCAGGTCGGCACGATCGGCCAGTTCAATGTGGCCCGGAATCCATCCAGCCTGCTCGGCGAAGACGTGGGTCATGACCGGATTCTTGCTCAGCGTCTGCAGGGTCAGCGGCGTGATGAAGCGCTGGGCGGACTCCGTCATGATGACAAAAACATCATGTCCGCGTTTGACCAACAGGCTGGCCAGATCGGCCGCCTTGTAGGCGGCGATCGAGCCGGTCACGCCGAGGACGATGTTCTTGCCCGCGGCCATCTCAGTTCTCCAGCGAGATGATCCGGCGGCTCAGGTAGCGCTCGGCCCGGGTGATGGCGCGGAATTTGGTCAGATCCTCCTCCATGGACCCGCTAATGATGGTGTAGCGGTATTCCCGCCAGCATTTCATCTCCGAGGCGGCCGTGGTCAGCCGGTATTCAATCTGGTCCTCCGTCTCGGTGCCCCTTTTGCGGAGGCGGTGGCGGAGTTCTTCGAGACTGGGGGGCATGATGAAGATGTCGACGAGGGAATCGCGGATGAACGGGTCGGTGCTTTGGCGGATGGTGGACGCGCCCTGCACGTCGATGTCGACGAGCACGTCGATGCCTTCGCGGAGGTGGTCGACGATGGTCTGGCGGATCGTGCCGTAATAATGGTCGTGGACGCGGGCGTATTCGAGGAAATCCCCCGCGGCGATGCGGCGCTCGAATTCCGGGGCCGCCATGAAGTGGTAGTCGTCGCCGTCGATTTCTCCCGCCCGCGGCTGGCGCGTGGTGCAGGACACGGCGTAGAGGGTGTCGGGTGTCTGCCGGAGGGAACTGCAGATGGTGGACTTTCCCGCGCCCGAGGGCGCCGAGATGACAAAAAGAATACCGAGGCGCTTCATGGGTTACTCGACATTTTGCACCTGCTCGCGGAGGCGCTCCAGTTCCGTTTTGGCCGCGATGACATTTTGCGCCACCGCGGCGGAGTTGGCTTTGGCCCCGATGGTGTTGCATTCGCGGAACATTTCCTGGGCGAGGAAGTCCAAGGTTCGTCCGGCAGCCTCCCCGGTGCCGAGCCCTGCGCGAAATTGTGCGAGATGACTTTCCAGGCGACTCAGTTCCTCGGTGATGTCGGAGCGGTCGGCAAAAAGCGCCAGCTCCCGGGCCAGCCGTTCGTCGTTCGCCGCAAAGGCCGGGTCCAGGCCGGCCAGCCGCGCCGTCATGGCCGCACGGTGGGCCCGGGCCACCTGCGGGGCGAGCTTGCGGATCGTCGCGAGGTGCTTGGCGAATCGGTTGAGCAACCTTTGTAGTTCGCGGGCCAGATGGGCTCCCTCCCGGGTCCGCATGGTGTCGAGATTGCGGAGAGCTTGCGCGCAGGCCTTGGACAGCGACGCGGCATCCGGCGCCTCGCCGTCCGCCGCCTCGCGGGCCGTCACCGCGTAGAGCCGGACTACGTCCGCCATCGTGGGTGCCGGCACAATTTTCAACGAACGCTGGAGCTCGCCCAGCTCCCGGTGCAGACGCCGGAAAAGCCGGGGGTCGAGGAGGGGACGAGAGGTTGGGCCGGTCGACAGCGCCGCGATGACCGTGCCGCGGCCGCGGGCGACGCGCGGTGCAATCTGTTCGCGCAGCGCGTGCTCGAAGGAGGACAGCTCGCGCGGAAGATTGAAGATCAGTTCGGCGTTGCGACGGTTGACCGTGGAGATTTCCACGGCGTAGCGAATGCCTCTGCACACGCTTTCGCCCCGCCCGAAGCCAGTCATGCTCTTCATCCGTCCAGATGACAACCGCTCCCGTCGCGGGTGTCGAGCCTGTGACGATTTCGGCGTTGCCGCGTCACCGTCCGCGCCCGTAGCTTGGTCCTTATATGGCCACCAACGACCCATTCATGCAGGCCGCCATCGAGGAGGCGCGTCAGGGGCGGGCCGAAGGCGGGATTCCCATCGGTTCTGTTCTGGTTCTGGATGGAAAAATCATCGGCCGTGGTCACAACCGCAGAGTCCAGGAGGGCAGCGTGATCCATCATGCGGAAATGAACTGCCTTGAGAATGCCGGGCGCCTGCCGGCCTCGGTTTACCGCCGCTGCGTGATCTATTCGACCCTCTCCCCCTGCCCGATGTGCAGTGGGGCCATCCTCCTTTACGGCATCCCGAAGGTCGTGGTTGGCGAGAATGTGACCTTCCAGGGGCCGGAGGAGCATGTGCGGTCCCAGGGCGTGAGCGTCGAGATCCGGCAGGATGAGGAGTGCATCCAGTTGATGAAGGACTTCATCGCGGCCGAACCGACCCTGTGGAACGAGGACATCGGGGAATGAAGCGAACAGCGCTTTGGTTGGTTGCCGCGCTTTCGGGGCTCCTGCCCGGCCGCCCTGCGGCCGCGCCTGGCACGGGCAACGCCATATTTTTTCACATCGACGGAGCAGGCCTGGCCCACTGGCAGGCGGCCCGCATGCTGCTGGCCGGCCCGGACGGGGAGATTAACTGGGATCGGATTCCGCAGGTGGGGACTTACCGCGGGCATGTCGCTGACACCGTGACCCCGTCATCCAATGCGGCCGCTACCGTGCATGCCTACGGAGTCAAGGTGCCCTACGGCGCGTTCGGCACGGACGGATCGAAGGAACCGCCCCTGGCGCCGTCGGGTCGGAGGCGAAGCATCATGCAGGAGGCGCAGGCGCGCGGATTGGCGGTGGGTGTGGTCAACAGCGGCAGTGCGGTCGAGCCCGGCACGGCGTGTTTTCTCACCAGTGTTCATTCACGGGAGGACGAGGCAGAGATCGTGGCGCAGCAGTTGGCCTCTGGGGCTGACGTGATTTTGGCCGGCGGTGAGGAGTGGTATCTCCCGGAGGGGGTGAAGGGAACGCATGGGCCGGGGCGGCGAAAGGACGGCCGCAATTTGGTCGAGGAGGCGAAGAAGGCGGGTTACCGCGTTGTCTTCACCCGCGAAGAACTCGCGGGGCTGCCGGATGACGCGGGCAAGGTGCTCGGAATTTTTGCTGCGCAGGACACCTTCAACGACGAGCCGGAGGAAAAACTCATGGCTCAGGGGCTCAAGCCCTATGACCCGGCGCCCCCGACCCTCGCGGAGATGACCACGGCGGCCTTGCGCTTCCTCGGTGGCCGGCAGTTCCTGCTCGTGGTCGAGGAGGAGGGGGCTGACAACTTCGGCAACTGCAACAACGCTCCGGGCTTGTTTGAGGCTTTGCGTCGCGGAGACGAGGGCTTGGGAGTGGCTTTGGACTACGTCAGCCAACATCCGGACACCTTGCTGGTCACGTTCGGTGACAGCGAGGCCGGTAATCCTGATGTCATCGGCCTGCGCGGAGCCAAATCGGAGGCGGAGATGCTCGCCACCGGACGCGATCGCAACGGCGCGCCGGTGCACGGCGCGGTCCGCAGTGCGGATGGTGGTGTGGCCGAGCCTTTTGTCAGCAAGCCGGACGCCGCGGGCCTAACCCACCGGTTTGTCATTTGCTGGGGTTCATTGATCGACACAAGTGGCGCCATCCTGGTGCGTGCGGCCGGACTCAATGCTGAGAAAGTGCGTGGATCGTTCGACAACACTGCGCTCTACCCTCTGATCTACCAGACGCTCTTTGGTGCACCGCCGGCTCCGCAGGATGACTGATTTTTGCGAGGTGGTGTGTCCGACCTGCGGCGAAGTCTTCGGTGTGCCGGCTCCGGACGTGTCCGAGGTGCCGTGCGATTGGGATTACGACTGCGAGGTATGCTGCGCGCCCATGCAGGTGGTCTTTTCCGCGGAGGGCGGCGAGATCCTTGCGGAGGCGCGGGGCTTGGGACAATAAAAAACCCGCGGTGTTGGCCACCGCGGGTTCTTTGGAATCGTCGACCGCTCAGGCGACGTGCTGGGCTTTGTTCTGGCAGGAGGAGTTGATCGGCACTTCGACCGGGGCATCGCTGCGGGCGATGAGGTCGTTGGCGATCATCCAGTTCTCCAGTTCCTCGCCGCTGACGTCGGGCAACATGTGGCCGTTGACCACGACGCAGGGTGAGAGCCGCTGGCCGCTGAGTTGCTCCATCTCGGCGCGGTAGCCGGGGTTTCGCAGGATGTCCCGTTCCTCGTAGGGAAGGTCGTATTTGGAGAGGATGGCGCGGACGCCTTTGCTCCAGCCGCAGGAGGTTTTGAGGTAGGCGGTGATGTGGGGTGTTTCCATAGTGGAGAGAAGGTGCGCGGGCGGCCGGGTTTGTCAACCCTGCCGCCCGCGACGTTGGAGTTACTTCTTCTTGCCTTGGCCCGGACGGAACTCGTCCAGCTCGGCGTTTTCGAAGGCTTGGGCGAGGCCGACCATCTCGTCGCCGGGACGCATGGTGTCCATCGCCTCGGACTCGCGGCGCAGGGCCTCGTCGCTGTAATGGGCGGCTTTGATGCTGAGGCCGATGCGGCGCTCCACCTTGTCCACTTTGATCACGCGGGCTTCCACGTCGTCACCGATCTTGATCACGTCCTTGACCTTGGCCACGTGGTCCTCGCTGAGCTGCGAGATGTGGACGAGGCCGTCGATGTCGTGTTCGAGGGCGACAAACGCGCCGAAGTTGGCCAGTTTCGTCACCTTGCCCTTGACCAGGTCCCCGATCTTGTGGAGGCGGTCGATTTCCTTCCAAGGATCCTCGTCGAGTTGCTTCACGCCGAGTGCGATGCGCTGGTTGGCCTTGTCGATGTCGATGACCACCGCCTCGACCTTGTCGCCCTTTTTCAGGACTTCGCTCGGGTGGTTGATCTTGCGGGTCCAGCTCAGGTCGGAAACGTGAACCATGCCGTCGATGCCTTCCTCCAGTTCGACGAAGGCGCCGTAGGCGGTCATGTTGCGGACTTCGCCGCTGACCTGTTTGCCGATGATGTAGCGCTGCTCGATCTCATCCCACGGGTTGGGTTCGAGTTGGCGGACGCCGAGGGAGATTTTCTGCTCCTCCTTGTTGACACCGAGCACCACGGCCTCGACTTCCTGTCCGGCCGCGAGCACGTCGGACGGGCGTGTGATGCGCTTGGTCCATGACAGCTCGGAGACGTGAATGAGGCCCTCGACGCCGGCTTCGATTTCGACGAAGGCGCCGTAGGGCACGAGGTTCGTGATCTTGCCTTTGACCTTGGTCCCGGTGGGGAAGCGCTCCTCGATTTTGTCCCAAGGATTGTGGGTCGTCTGCTTGAGGCCGAGGGAAACGCGTTCCTTCTCGCGGTTGATTTCGAGAACCTGGAGGGTGACTTCCTGCCCGACCTTGAGCAACTCGCTCGGATGGGTCAGACGGCCCCAGGTCATGTCCGTGATGTGGAGCAACCCGTCCATGCCGCCGAGGTCGATGAACGCGCCGAAGTCGGTCAGGTTCTTGACCGCGCCGGTGACCATCGAGCCGATCTCGGTGCTCTCCATGAATTGCTGGCGCTTCTCGCTGCGCTCCTGCTCGATCAGTTCGCGTCGGCTGAGGACGACGTTTTTGCGGTCGTCGTTGAGTTTGACGATCTTGAACTCGTAGGTGTTGCCGACGAACTGGTTCAGATCCTTCGGCGGAATGATGTCGATCTGCGATGAAGGGAGGAAGGCCTCGACCCCGATGTTGACGAGGAGGCCACCCTTGACCACGGCTTTGACCCGGCCCTTGATGATGCCTTCGTTTTGGAAAACCTTGCTGATCTTGTCCCAGTTCTGACGGTAGGCGGCCTTCTCCTTGGAGAGAACAACCATGCCCTCGTCGTTTTCGAGACGCACGAGGAGGACTTCCACCTCGTCACCCACGGCGATTTCCGACGGGTCGTCGAACTCGATGGAGGGGATGGTGCCTTCGGATTTGTAGCCGATGTCGACGAGAAATTCGCGGGGACGAACTTCCAGGATGTGGCCTTTGACAATACTGCCTTCTTTGTATTTCTTGGTCGCGTTGGCGATCAATTCTTGCACTTCAGTCATGATGAATTCCGCGCGGCGGCGGAGAATGGACTAACTAGGGATACCTCGGTTCCGGTTTCGTTGTTGCTCCGTGATCGGTGGTCCCTGTCGGGGCCGAGCGAAGCGGTCGGGTAGAATGGCAGGGCGACCGCCCATCCGCAAGCTGGAAAAACTGCAAGGAACCCCATAGTTTTCCATCCATGGACACACAAAACACCACCCGGTCGGCCCGTTACCATCGCACGGGGAGCCCGGCGGAGGTCGTGCAGGTGGATGACGTGCCATCCAGCGCGCCCGGCTCCGGCGAGGTTACCGTGGGAATGCTCTACGCGCCCATCAATCCGGCCGACTTGAACATGCTTGAAGGAAAATACGGTGAGGCCCGCCCGCTCCCGGACGTGCCGGGCAACGAGGGCGTGGGCGAGATCCTCTCGCTCGGGGAGGGCGTGCCGGACGACTGGCAGGGGCGCCGCGTTCTGGTCGACCGCGAGGCTTGGCGGGAGGAGGGAAATTGGAAAGCGAGCGACCTGCTGCCCGTGCCGGCGGAGGTTGATCCGCGCCAGGCTTCGATGCTGCGGGTCAATCCGCCGACCGCCTGGCGGATACTCCACGATTTTGTCCCGTTGCAGCGGGGGGACTGGATCGTGCAGAACGCCGCCACCTCCGGGGTGGGGCGGGCAGTCATCGAAATTGCCCGGCACCACGGCCTGAGAACGCTCAACCTCGTGCGCCGACCCGAGATCGCGCCGGAGCTTCTCGCCTTGGGCGCCGATGCGGTGGTCGTCGATGGGCCGGAGGCAGGGGATGAAGCGAAGGCGGCGCTGGGCGGCTCCAGACCGAAGCTCGGGCTCAACGCCGTCGGCGGATCATCCGCCACCCGCGTCGCGGGGATGCTCGCGCCGGGTGCAACCCTCGTGACCTACGGCGCCATGAGCAAGGAGGCGCTGAAAATCCCCAATGGCTTTGTCATTTTCCGTGATCTGAGCTTCCGCGGGTTTTGGCTGACCCGTTGGTTGCGCGGTGCGGAGCCGGCCGCGCGGGAGCAAATGTTCGGGCAAATTTTCCGCCTCGCCGTCGCCGGCCTCTTCGCCCCGCGGGTGGCCGCGGAATTGCCTCTGGCGCAGGTCAAGGACGCGGTCGCCCTGGCCGCTGGTGGGGGTGGCGGCGGCAAGGTGTTGCTGCGCTTCGGCCGCTGAAACATTTCGACATCCGCCCGCGCAGACGTTAACCAACCGCGCTTCCGCATGAGTGCCCCGCATCTTGATGTCCGCTACGTGGCCAATTTGGTCCGCCTTAGTCTGACCGAGGACGAAATCGCCGAGTTTCAGCCCCAGTTGGACCATGTCCTTTCCTATATCGAGCAATTGAACGAGGTGGACGTTGAGGGAATAGACCCCACGGCCCACGCCTCGGCCGTTTACAACTTCTTCCGCGCCGACGTGCCCCGCGAAGGATTTTCCCGCGAGGAGGCCACGGCCAATGCGCCGCATTCCGGCAACGGGCTCTTTCTCGTGCCCAAAATGGTGGAGGGCTGATGGATCCGGCCGCCCTCACCATCGCGCAGGCCCGCCGCATGATGCGGGCGGGCGAGTTGTCCCCGGTGCAACTCCTCGAGGGAGTCGAGGCCGCGATCAGCCAGACCGACTCGCAGATCGGCGGATACCTCTCCCGCGATCACGCCCGGGCCCGCGCCGCAGCGGAGGCAGCTGACATCAATCTTCCGCTTGGTGGCATTCCCATCGCGATCAAGGACGTGATCAATGTCGAGGGTGAGCCCTGCACCTGCGCGTCCAAAATCCTCGAAGGCTACGTGGCGCCCTACGACGCCACGGTCATTCGCAAGCTGAGGGCCGCCGGGGCCATTCCGTTCGGCCGGACCAACATGGATGAATTCGCCATGGGATCCTCGACGGAAAACTCGGCGCGGCAGGTCACGCGCAACCCGCGTGACCCCGAGCGCATTCCCGGTGGATCCAGCGGCGGTTCGGCTGCCGTGGTGGCCGCGGGCGAGGCTCTGGCTGCATTGGGCTCCGACACCGGTGGCTCGATCCGCCAACCCGCGGCTTTGTGCGGTTGCGTCGGACTGAAGCCCAGCTACGGCCGCGTCTCGCGCTACGGGTTGGTTGCTTTCGCCTCGTCTCTCGACCAGATCGGACCTTTCACCCGCACGGTGGAGGATGCCGCCCTTGTTTTGCAGGCCATTGCCGGGCATGACCCGATGGATTCGACCTCGCTTGATGTGCCCGTGCCGGATTATTCGGCGGACCTGGCCGCAGGGGTTGCCGGCATGAAACTCGGCGTGCCGAAGGAATACTTCGTCGATGGCATGGATCCGCAGGTCGCCGCGCGGGTGCGCGAGGCCATCGAGGTCTATCGCAGGCTCGGCGCGGAAATTGTCGAGGTCTCGCTGCCCCACACCAAATATGCGGTCGCCGACTACTACATCATCGCGACAGCCGAGGCCTCGGCCAACCTCGCCCGCTTCGACGGTGTGCGCTATGGCCATCGGGCGGGCGGAGCGCAGGATCTGGCCGACCATTACGGGCGGACGCGGGGCGAGGGCTTCGGTCGGGAGGTCAAGCGCCGCATTATCCTCGGCACCTATGTCCTCAGCAGCGGCTACTACGATGCCTACTACCTTCGCGCGCAGAAGGTGCGCACGTTGATCCGCCGGGATTTTGAAACGGCCTTCCAGCAGGTGGACGGACTGCTTTCACCCACCTCGCCGGTGCCGGCTTTCAAGCTGGGCGAGCGGATGCAGGACCCATTGCAAATGTATCTGGCCGATATTTTCACCATCGCCGCCAACCTCGCGGGCATCTGCGGGATCAGCCTGCCGTGCGGTGACGCGGAGGTGGATGGCCGGAAGTTGCCCGTCGGCCTGCAGGTCATGGCCCCCGCCTTCGAGGAGGCGCGGTTGCTGCGCATCGCGCGGGCCTACGAGTCGGCTACGGCTGGCTGATGCGGTAAAATTCGTTCGTCGTCCCGGACACCGGGTTGGTGAACGTCGCGGTCCATTCATCGGCCGCCGCAGTGCGACTGTGGACCTGCGTCCAGCTCCCGCCGCCGAGGGACGGGCTCCGGAAGATGCGATAGGGTTTGCCCGGAACGACCGGCCAGCTCACGACGGCAAATCCCTGCGCGGTGAAGGTCATCGCGGACGGCCGGAAGGCGCGGGCTGGGTCGAGGGTGTCGTAGGTTCCATTCTGCTGCGCATCCGCCACCTGCCGCACCGGGATGCGCAGAAACTCGGTTGGGTCGAGATTGTCGTTGCCGTTGCCGGCCGGTGCCTGACCGTTGATCCGTCCGCTGTTGCTGTTCGTCCCGCTCTGGTCATCGGTCTGGTAGGCCACTGCCGCCACGTAAATATTCTGCGGCACGGTGCCGAACTCGGCCGCCAGGTCCATCACTCCCTCGAGGACGCCGGAGTTGACCGGCGATTTGAAGAGGCTCCTCGGCCCCGCGGCGTTGAACCATCCGGCAAACGTCGTCGTGCTTTCCCCCGCGAAGTAGGGCTTGGTGCCCGGAACGGAAATGAGCCCGCGCTTGGCCCAGGGCGCCGGCGTGGCGGCTGCGCCGAGCAGGGTGTCGCTGACGAACACATGGTGGTCACTGCCCAGACCCGAGCCGTTGTCCCCCGGGGACCACGTGGCAAGGTAGAGCTTCGTGCCCCGCACGGCAGCGTAAATGGTCATCCCCGGATTGCTTACGAGGTAGCCGGCGAAATCGGGGGCGCCGTCCATGATGAACTCATCCGATCCCGGACTGGTTACCACCGTGGGCGCAGAGGCCGGGCTCGATCCGTAAGCATTCAACGCCACGACCGCGTAGGTGTATTCGGTCCCGGGTTGCGCGTTGACGTCAAGAAACTCTCCGCCGGAGACCGTGCCGACCAGAATGCCGTTGCGGTAGACCGCATACGACGTGGCCGAGGGATTGAGCGTCCACGTGATCCGCAACTGGGTGCCGGAAAGACGCGCCGTGCCCAGACCGATGGATGCCGAGGGCGGCTGCATCTGGTTGCCGAACCCCGTGACATTGTAGGTGCCGAGGCTGCCGTAAGACGAGAAGCCGGTGCTGCTGACCACGCCCTCGCCGATGCCGCGCACCTGCAGATACACGGTCGCAGGCGCGGCGAGGGTGAAGCTTGCCGTGGCGGACAACACGCCCGCTTGGCTGCCGAGCGCGATCTGGGCGCCATCCGCCCGCAGGACTTGCAGCTCGCTCTTGAGATTCGAGTAGGCCGACGGCTGGAGGTTCAGCGTGTAGTTTCCTGCGGCCAGGCTGACGGAAAAAAAGTCAGCGTCGGTGTTTCGCTCGATCAGACCATCCACGCGGTCGCCGGTTACCGCCGTGGCTTGGGCGATGCTGCTGCCGTGGTCATCCGCGGGGTAGGGGCCCCGGCTGGCATCGGCGATGATGGCGAGGTCATCCTCCAGATTATTGGCCCGTGCGTATTCGCCCCGGCTCCATTGGACGAGCTGACGGTCATAGCCCACGCCCATGATCGGGGCCCAGCCGGTCGGACCGCTGCCGTGCCCCTCGTAGTATTCATCCCGCGGCGCGCCGTTGGCTGCGATCCGGCCGTCATGATTCAATCCGAGGGTGTGGCCGACTTCGTGGGAGATGACCTCCGCGCAATCCTTGGCGTTCAGATCCACGAAGCTCCAGCAGACCTTGCGTGACGTTCCATTCTCGGTGAAGGCCCCAACGTAAGCCACGCCGCCCGCGCCGGGCGCGGCGGTGTCGTTGCTGGTGATGATGCAGCGGATCCGGCGGGTGAGAGGGGCGGCGTTGAAAACGGTGAGGTCGGTCGTGACGTTGAGGGTGAGGTTTCCAAAATCACGCGCCACCCGTTCCCAGGCCTCGCGCACTTGGGATGCATTCATCCGCGCGGCCGGGGCGACGATGGTCGCCCCGGCCGCCCAAGCCGAGCCGGTCACGGTTTCGCCGTCGAAGTCGAGGTAGATCACGCCGGCGGTGCCGGGCCGGCTGTTGAGCAGCGGCACCTCGCCCGGAGAGATCTTCGCAATGGGCGCACGGGATGTTCTGTCCGGCGGCCGGGGAATGCCGCGGTCGGCCGAACCCTCGTCCGGCCGTGGGTGGGCGCAGACCACATCCGTCAGCAGCCACTCACGGACCAACTCGCCCCGGCCCGCGCCGGTTAGAACCTCATAGGCGATGTTGCGCGAAGGCAACTCGATCAATCCATGGACCCCGTTCGCGTCCCACGACATGAACAGGCGGTCCCCCGTGTCGTTGCCTTCGATCTGTGCCGCCACGCGCTGGCCGGCAGAGTCAGTCCAGCGCCCCGTGACCCTTGCGGTCAGATCGACTCCGCGAAAAAGTTCCAACTCGACCGACTGGCCCGGTTGGGCGCCGCGGAGTTGTGCGAGGGTTGCTTCATCCGCCGGTGCTTCGCGGAAAGGCAGCGGTTGCCCGAGACGGTTGCGTCTGCGAGGGGCGTCCGCCACGTAATCCGTCGCCTTGGTCGCGAAATTTGCGGTCGATCCCTGCGCCGACCAAAGCTGGGATGCGCTCGGCGAGGCTCCTGCGATCGCCTCGCGCGGGCTCGGATTTTCCTGCGGAAGTTGCATCCCCGGCAGCACAAGGGCGGCCAAGGCGATCATGGCACCGGCAAGGACCAACCAGATGACAGGGGGGCGGTGCATGACTCAGCCAAAACTTAGGCGCTAACTCCAGCCTGACAAACGGTTTTCCCTCGCGGCGCCCCTTTTGCCCTGACGATTGTTCCCGCCTCTGTTAGTGTCCACGCCACTTTGGAAACTTTGCAGAACTTGGCCCAAGCTCAGCCCGTGGCGTGGGCTGTGCTGGTCCTCTGCGCCGTAGCCATCCTCGGCCTCGCCCTCGCCAGCATCAAGGTCCGCGGGGTCGGCATCGGCATCGCCGGGGTGCTTTTTGCGGGCATCCTCGTCGGCCATCTCGGGCTGACAATCAACCACGACATCATGGACTTCGTCCGCGAGTTCGGGTTGATCCTTTTCGTTTTCACCATCGGCCTGCAGCTCGGGCCGAGTTTCTTCGCCTCGATGCGCAGCCACGGCCTCAAGCTCAATGCCTTGGCCGCCTCCATTGTTCTGCTCGGCGTGGTCGCGACGCTCGGTGTGGCTGCTCTGGCTGGCATCGATGTTTTTTCCGCCGTCGGTTTGTTCAGCGGAGCGACGACCAACACCCCCTCGCTCGGTGCCGCCCAACAGACTGTGTCGGTTCTGGCCGGACAGCCGGGCAGCCAAATCGCCGCCGACCGTGCGGCCCTCCCTGCTCTCGCCTACGCCATCGGCTACCCCATCGGCGTCTTCGGCATCATCGGCGTCATGCTTTTCTTCCGCACCATCTTTCGCGTTGATCCGGTGCAGGAGGCGGCAGATTTCCGGGCCGAGCAGCAAAAAGGCATTGAGCCGCTTGGGCGGATGAGCCTCGAGGTGGAGAATTCCAACCTTGATGGCTTGGAGATCGGCGATGTTCCGGGGCGGCGCGAGACGGGGGTCATGATCTCACGGATCAAACGCGCTGGAGCCAACGAGGTCGAGGTGGCCACCGAGCAAACCGTGCTGCACCTGGGTGACCAGATTCTCGCCGTCGGTTCCGCCCGGCAACTCGAGGCCTTCCGGGTCATTGTCGGGCGCGAGAGCAGTGAGAATCTCATGGTGGCTCCCGGCCGCGTGGCCTTCCGCCGCGTGGTCGTGACCCACAAGGATGTGCTCGGCAAAACCTTGTCCGAGCTCGGGCTCGACTCGCTTTACGGGGTGACCGTCACGCGGGTGCTGCGGGCGGATGTTGAGATGACCGCTGTTCCTGACCTGCGGTTGCAGTTCGGCGATTTCCTCCATGTGGTCGGTGATGAGGAAAATATCAGCAAGGCCGCAGACCGCCTGGGCAATTCGCTCCACGCGCTGAACGAGACCAAATTCATCCCCGTGTTCCTTGGTATTCTTCTCGGCGTGGCCGCCGGTCTTGTGCCGGTTCATTTTCCCGGCCTGCCTGTGCCGGTGCGTCTGGGGCTGGCCGGTGGTCCGCTCATTTTGGCCATCCTGCTCGGCCGCCTCGGCCGCCTCGGTCCCCTCGTGTGGTATATGCCCGCCAACGCGAACACCGCCCTGCGCGAAATGGGCATCGTTCTATTTCTCGCCTGCGTCGGCCTGAAGGCCGGGGAGAAATTCATTCCCACGTTGCTCAGTCATGACGGCATCATCTGGCTGGGCGGTGCGTGTGTCATCGCCCTGGTCCCGCTCCTGCTCGTTGGTCTGATTGCGCGGCTCGCCCTGCGCATGAACTTCATCGTTCTCTGCGGCTTGCTGGCCGGCAGCATGACTGATCCGCCCGCGCTGGCCTTTGCCAACGCGATCAGCAAGTCCGACGCCCCCTCGGTTTCCTACGCCACCGTTTACCCGCTGACCATGCTGCTGCGGATCATGTCCGCGCAGGTCATGGTCTTGCTGCTGGCCGGTTGAGGCCGCTTAGGACCCGGCCGGCACGAGTTTTTCGATCTGGCCGAGAACTTCCTGCGGCGACTGCCACTCGTTGCCCGGCTTGGCCGTGAGGGCTTTGCCACTCTCGTCGATCAGCACGAGATAGGGAATTCCGTCGGAGGAAAATTTCTGGAAGGCTTCACCCTCGGCTTTGTCGAACGCAACAGCCGGCCAAGGCATGCCTGTCTCCTTGATGTATTCCTTCATCGCCGCCTCGTCGCGGTCGCCGCTGACGAAAACCAACTCGAAGTTCGGGTGCTTGGCCTTGAAGCCCTTATACCACTCGACCAACTTGGGAGTGAAGAGCCGGCAGGGCGGACACCAGTGGGCGGAGAAATACAGCGCGGTATATTTAGGCGATTCCTTGATGCCCGGATCGGTCAAGTCGCCCTTGATCTCATCGAAGAATCCGGCGCGGGCGGTGGCGCAGGCGAGGCAACACATCAGGGTGGCGGCGAGGAAGTGTGAGGATTTCATACGGCCGCAACATGGCTCCATCCGCCCGGTTTGGCAACCTCCGGCTGGTCCGACCCGACCCGCCGCATTCGCCGGTTGTCTTTTCCCGGCCACGGCGGATAGTGGCCCAGAATGAAACGCCCGCTTGTTGCGTTGCTGTTGTCCGCTTGCGTGGCAACGGCCGGCCCGATCGTCCGCGAAGAGGGGGCGATCTACTTGGAGGACTTTTCCGTGCCCGCCCTCCGGCTGTCGCTGCTTGAAGCCGCGCCCTGTTTCTTCGACCGACAGGCTCGCCGCTTCGCCGGAACCCTCAAGTTTCCGCAGTTGGTCCGGCTCGACGCTGTGGCACCCGACGGCATGCTCCGCGTGCGCGGCAACGCCCAGCAGGGCGGTGTCGCTGCCTGGGTCCACCCACGGTTTCTGCAAGCGCCGCCCGAAGGCTTCGTTGAGGCGCTGGCCAAGGCCGAGGAGCGCCGCCGGCAAGTGGACCAACTCATCGCCAACAACGAGGTCGCCATTGGCATGACCCTCGACGAGGTGACCCGCAGCCTCGGCAAACCGCAAAAAAAATCCAGCCGCACTGGCCGCGAGGGTTCCACGCAAGTTTTCGAATACATCAAATACGACATCATCCCGCAGACCTCCTACACCCCCGCATTCCAGCAGAGCATTGTCGGTTTTCGCCCCGACCCGCGGGACCCGCGCCACCAGCCGCGCCGCGTGGTGGTCAACAGCGGGTTCGGTTACGACGCCTCCACCGTCTATCTCAAGGTCCCGGTCGGCACGGTCACCGTCAGCTTCACCAACGGCGTGGCCGAGTCCATCGAGCAGTCCGAGGGCACCCTCGCCGGAGCCAACGCCTCCATCGTCGTCCCGCCGGTCAACGTCGTCTGGTAGCCCGGACTTTTCGGGCTTTACAACCGGCCCCGCCCGTCCGATGCGAGTGGGCGTGCAAGACCTCGGCGATTTTCTGCGGGCCCGCTACGAGGTGCGGCGGCCGGATGGCACCACCTACGGTCCGGTCAGCGCCTACACCTTGGCCGAGTGGCGCGAGAGCAAGCGCGTGGCCGACACCGACGAGATCCGCCGGGTCAACGGCGAATCCGATGCCGAGTGGGTGGTCCTCCGCGAGTCCGCGTTCCTCCGTAACCTGCCGGACGAGCTCCTGGGATGGCCGGACGAGCCCTGATTTTTCCTTGCGCGCCCGCCTCCCTGCGCGAAAATCCCCATCCAGTTCCGCGGGTGTAGTTCAATGGTAGAACGGCAGCTTCCCAAGCTGCATACGAGGGTTCGATTCCCTTCACCCGCTCCCCCTTCATAATAAACAACTTACGCGAATGATGGGCGAAAGTATGCCATTCCGTATGCCATCCGCCCCCCAAAATCTCCCCACGTTGCGGGAGGATTGAAGTTGTCCAAATGGGGGAAATCGGCCTTTGGGGAAAGAATCTTGGCGGGAATACCGGTCCGGACGCTTGAGTGCTGACAAGAAAAGAGAGGGGGGGATTCTCTCTCTCCTCTCTCCCCTATTGTAAGCACAAGCACTCCGCCTCCTCCCCAAGTGCAAGCGCGCCCTCCTTCTTTTACGTGCCTCTACTGCCAGTCGCGCCGCGCCGATCTCCCCTAGGGCGAGCAAGGGCGAAGGCCTCCGGCCCGCACCCTGCCTGACTTTGCCAGCCTTGGCCCCTCTCTCATCATAAAATTTTCTACCGCGCGCGCACTCGTCCCTTGATCCTTTGCCGTCTCGCGTTCTCGCCTCCGCGCCAAGCGTTTCAAGCACTCACCACGGCGGAGACGCGGGGAGACGTTGCGGATTCTCGCGGACGGGGGACAAGTGCTTTTTTTGCTCCAAGCACTCGCGCCCACACCCCACCGGGAAACACCGCGCCCCAGCGTGTAGCACAAGCACCGGTCACCCGCCGCGCGCTTGCATGACGGAAAGCCGATAGCGGACGGGCTGCCGCCCCTTGCTCCCCTCCGGCTTGGTGGCGAAGATACGCCCCTCCTCGATCCACCCGGCAAGCAATGCCTCCGCCGCAGCCGTGCCCTTGGCGA
>JBGSSV010000162.1:0-26930 GCA_041736875.1 Chthoniobacterales bacterium
CGCTCTTGCGCACCGTCTCGCGCGCCTTGCGGGCCGCCTCGCGGGCGCGGGCCGCCGTCATGCCCTTCTCGAAGACCTTCTTCGCCACGGCCGGATTCGAGTCGAAGAAATCCATCAGCCCCTCGTAGACGATCGAGCTGACGATGCCGTCCACTTCCGGGTTGACCAGCTTGACCTTGGTCTGGGACTCGAACTTCGGATCGGGGTGCTTGAGGCTGAGCACGCAAATGAGTCCCTCGCGGACGTCGTCGCCGGTGATCGGAGGATCCTTCTCCTTGGCCAGATTGCTGGCCTTCGAATACTGGTTGATCGCGCGGGTCAACGCCGAGCGGAACCCGGTCATGTGCGTGCCGCCGTCGGGGTTCGGGATCGAGTTGGTGAAGCAAAGGATCTGATCGGTGTAGGAGTCGTTGTATTGCATCACGCACTCCACGAAGACGTCCTCCTCGACGTCCTCGCCGTTCTTGCCCTTCATCATGGTCTTCCGCTGGCCCCCGATGTTGATGACTTTCGGGTGGATGACCTGCTTGCTTTCGCCGAGCTCGCGGACGAACTCCTCGATGCCGAGTTTGTAGATGTAGACCGCGACCTTCGGTTCGCCCTCGACCCGCTCGTCGATCAAACGGATTTCGAGGCCGGAGTTGAGAAAGGCCAGCTCGCGGAGGCGCGCGCCGAGGCGCTCGAAGACAAATTCGATCGTGGTGAAAATCTGCGTGTCGGGCAGAAACGTGATGAGCGTCCCGGTCTGCTTCTTGTTCTTCAGCTCGCTCAGGACCTTGAGCTGCTGCGTCGTTTTGCCGCGGGCGAACGACATGAAGTAAACCTTCCCGTCGCGGTAGACCTCCGCCTTGAACCACTCGGAGAGCGCGTTGACGCACTTGGCACCGACGCCGTGCAGACCGCCGCTGAATTTGTAGGCTCCCTGGCCGAACTTGCCGCCGGCGTGCAGGTTGGTCAGCACCAGCTCGATCGCGGGGATTTTCCACTTCGGATGCACGTCGACCGGAATGCCGCGGCCGTTGTCGCGGATCGAGCAGGATCCATCCGCGTGGATGGTCACATCGATGCGCGTGCAATGGCCGGCCAGATGTTCGTCGATCGAGTTGTCGAGGACCTCGTAAACGCAGTGGTGCAAGCCACGCTCGTCGGTGTAGCCGATATACATCCCCGGCCGTTTGCGCACGGCCTCCAAACCCTCAAGCTTGTCGATCTGGGCTGCGTCATACGCCTGCCCAACTTTGCCAACCATCTCTTTTTCCGCCATGTGATGAATGCCGATGAAAACGCGCGCCGACGAACCATGGATGCCCCCGAACTTCAGGGGCGCGGGAGGATCGCCCGGCGCGGCCAAATCAGTCCGCCCAGCCTATCCGCCCACCCCCACCGCTCCAGCCTTTTTTGCCTCAGGGGACGGATTTCTGCGTCATAAATCGTGGCCCAGGTCGGCCCAGATTCGCCAAGGGCTTGGTCCTCGTCTATCCTGTGCGCCGCTATGGAAATTTTCGACTTTGTGGTGGTCGGTGGCGGCAGCGCGGGCTATGCAGCGGCGCGAACCGCGGTGGCCGAAGGACTAAGCACCGCCGTGATCGACGGCGCCGAGGAACTCGGCGGTCTTTGCATCCTGCGCGGCTGCATGCCGAGCAAAACACTCATTGAGTCGGCCAACCGCATGCTGGAGATCAGGGAAGCCGGCGCCTTCGGGCTCTCGGCCGGCCCGGTGGCGTTTGACGGCGCCGAGATCATCCGACGGAAGACGCGCCTCGTGGCCGAGTTCGCCCGCTACCGGGTCGGGCAGCTTGAGAGCGGGAAATTTCAGCTCGTGCGCGGCCGCGCAGTGCTTCGCGGACCGCAAGAAATTTTTGTCCACCTGCGCGACGGCGGCGAACGCCGGATCCAGGCCCGCACCATTCTCGTCGCCACCGGCTCGGTCGTCCGCCACCCCGACATTCCCGGGCTCGCCGCGGCGGAGCCGATGACCAGCGACGATGTCCTCAACAACCCGCAACCACCGGGCTCGCTGCTCGTCCTCGGGGCCGGCCCGGTCGCACTGGAGATGGCCCATTACCACCGCGCCCTCGGGTCCGAGGTCACGGTCATCCAACGCAGCCACCACCTCCTCAGCGCGATGGATCACGATGTGGCCGATGCCGTGCAAGCCGGCATGGAGCGCCACGGGACGAAGTTTGTCCTCGGATGCCGCATTCTCGAAGCCGGACGCGGGCCGCGGGGCAAATGGGTCCGCGTGTCGCATGACGACCGCGAGGAAACTCTCGAAGCAGCGGAAATCCTGTTGGCCCTCGGACGCGATCCCGCCACCGCCGGACTTGACTTGACCACCGCTGGCCTCGACACGGCCCCGGGCGCTCCGGTCGCCACCAGTGCAACGCAGCAGACATCCGTGCCGAATATTTTTGGGGCCGGCGATGTGACCGGGAAGCTGGAGATTGTCCACATCGCCATCGAGCAGGGCGAAATCGCGGCCCGCAATGCCGCCCGCCTGCTGCGCGGACGCGGCGAACCGCTGGAAGAGATCAACTACCGCCTGCGCCTCTTCGCCGTCTTCACCCAACCCGAGGCGGCCATGGTGGGCCTGACCATGCGCGAAGCCCGGGCGCAAGGGCTCGACGCCACCGAAGCCTGCTACCCCTTTGACGACCACGGAAAATCCCTCGTGGCGGGCAAGACGGACGGCTTCGTCAAGCTCTTGGCCGACCGCGCCAGCGGCGAACTCCTCGGCGGCGCCGTGGTCGGACCGCACGCGTCCGAACTGATCCACGAGGTTGTCGTGGCGATGCGCTACCGTGCGACCGCGGCGGATTTCGCGCGCATCCCGCACTACCATCCGACGCTCAGCGAGATCTGGACCTACCCGGCCGAGGAGCTGGCGGAGGGCCATTCGTGAGGCGATGGAGCGTTTTTTCCGGACCAATCATCGCTTTGTTTTGACACCCCCGGCCGAGCCACTAAGTTCGGGACTTCACCCAAGATGAATCTCAGCAACCTAGTCAATCCCATGAGCGAACCATCAACCGGCAGCGGCAACCGCAACCATCTTTCCAGCGACGTGGAAATCAAAGGCACACTCAAATTCCAGAATGACCTCGTTTTCGACGGCAAAATCGAAGGCGAGATCATTTCCAACGCCACCCTCACCGTGGGCAAAAGCGCCCATGTGCAAGGTGAAGTGAAATCCAAATCCGTCATCATCCACGGGTCCGTCCAAGGCAACATCGACGTGGCCGAGCGGGTGGAACTCAAAGCCACCGCCCAGCTGATCGGCGACCTGCGCGCCGGACGCATCATCATCGAGGACGGCGCCACCTTTGTCGGCAAATCCGAAGTCAGCCCGAACAAATCCGGCCTGCCCCGCACCGACACCACCCGACCCGCCGGGACCCCCGGCCCCGAACAAACGCCCAAAAAGGGACTTCTCTAATCGGGCGTCGCCATGCCGCCGCCCATCGCGAAAAAGGCGGTCCACTGTCCCCGTTGCGGCCAGTCGCAAGACGAGCCTCCCGGCGCCATCAGCACGTTCTGCCGCTCCTGCGGTAAACATTTTGAACTGGCTGAGACGGGTCAGGGCCGACCGACTTGGCGCACCCGCTTCTCCAGGCTGACCGCACGCCTGGAGCCGTGGAGACAGCGGGCCCGCGTCGCGGCCGAGCCTTGGTTTCTGCGCTACGAACCGCAGATCAACAAGCTGCGCGAATTCATCGAGCGTTACCGTCCGCCGGAATTCCGCCGCGTGCGTTGCCAGGAGTGCGGCCGCATTCACGAAGTTCCCCGCCTCGCCGCCTCGACCGCCTGCCCGAACTGCCACACCCACATCGACCTCTACAACCTCATCGTCGACAAACGGATCAACCGGCTCGTCCGCACCCGCGGATCGCTCGTGATCAAAAAGTTCGGCTACCTCAACAACCAGGTCTCGATCTGCGGCTCGGCCGACATCGCCGGGGGCGCGGCCGGGAAAATTTTCTGCGACGGCGAAACCCGCATCCGCACAACCGGCCGACTCAACTGCGAGATCGGCTCCCGCCGCGTCCGGGTGGAGAAGGGCGCCGACGTCATTGTCGCCCACCCGATCCGCGTTCATGACATGGTTGTGCAGGGCAAGATGACCGCCCGCGTCTACTGCAACGGCACCCTGCGCGTGCTCAAGCGCGGATTTCTCAAAGGCGAGATCCACGCCCGTTCGATCATCGTAGACAAGGGCGGCCTCCTCGCCGCCGAGCTGAACATCGGGCGCTTCGACGAACTCGACCCCGACATTCTCGGCACCCTGCAGGAGCGCACCTGCTACATGGCCCTCGAGGACATCGTGCCGGAGGTCGAGCAGGCGAACCTGCCGATCTGACCGCCGGCCTGCCGCGCCAGCCATGGACGAACCGGTTCCGCACCGCCGCCGTCCGCGCTACCCCGGGAAAAACCCGCGCCGCTTCGAGCACAAATACAAGGAACTCAACCCGGCCGCTCACCCGGGGACCGTGGCCAAGGTGCTCGCCGCGGGTAAGACCCCCGCCGGCTCGCATGTGCCCATCATGGTGGCGGAAATTCTCGAAGTCCTCCGCCCGCGACCGGGCGCGATCGCGGTGGACTGCACGCTCGGTCACGGCGGACACGCCCGCGCCCTGCTCGGGCGAATCATTCCCGGCGGACACCTTTTCGGCCTCGACGTGGATCCGCTCGAACGCCCACGCACCGAGGGCTTGCTGCGCGCGGACGGCTTCGGGCCGGACGTCTTCACCACCCACGCCCGGAACTTCGCCGGCCTCCCCGCGATCCTTGCCGACCACGGGCAGACCGGCGCCGACCTCATCCTGGCCGATCTCGGCGTATCCTCCATGCAACTCGACCAGCCGACCCGCGGATTCTCGACCAAGTTCGCCGGCCCGCTCGACATGCGCATGAACCCCGGCCGCGGTGCGACCGCCGCACAGTGGCTGGAAAAAGTCTCCGCGGCCAAACTCGCCAGCGTCCTGACCGACCATGCGGACGAACCCCACGCCGCCGAACTCGCTCCCGGGCTGGCCGGAAAATCTTTTGCCCTCACCAGCGACTTGGCCGCCGCCATCCACGCGGCTCTGCGCCACCAACCCGCCGACGAAGCCGAGCAATCCGTCCGGCGCGTATTCCAAGCCATCCGCATCGCCGTAAACGAGGAGTTTTCCGCCCTCGACGCCTTCCTCCGCATCCTGCCCTCCTGCCTAAACCCTGGCGGTCGCGTGGCCATCCTCACCTTCCACTCCGGCGAGGACCGCCGGGTGAAACACGCCTTCCGCACCGCGCACCAAGCCGGCCTTTACCACGAGATCGCCCGCGACGTCATCCGTCCCACGGCGGAGGAACGCCGCGCCAACTCGCGCTCCACCTCGGCCAAACTCCGCTGGGCTTTGCGGTCCGCACAGGAAATCCCATCGGCGCCTCAGTGATCCGCCCCGGCGGGGGCGACGAATTCGCCGAGGGATTCGAGGAGGCGCGGGGGAACCGTGGCGACGACGCGGGCCGCCGTATCCTCGTAGGCGATGGACCGCACCTGGGCCTCGCGGTGGAGACGGGCGAGGAGGTCTGCGCGTGAAAGCGGGAGGAGAAACTCCACCGCCACGGTTTGACTGCCGACTAGGCGCCCGAGGCGGTCGATCAATTCGTCCAGCCCATCGCCGCGGTGGATGGAAATGAAGACGGCCTCGGGAAAATCCCGCCGCAGGCACACGCGAGTGGACTCGTCCTCGACCAGATCCATCTTGTTGAAAACGACCAGCGCCTTGCTCGTGTCGGCACCCAGGCTTTCGAGCACCTTCATGGTGGTGTCGTAGAACTCGAGCACGCGCGGATGCGATGCATCAAGCACGTGAATGAGAAAATCGGACAACGCAGCCTCCTCCAGCGTGGCGTTGAACGATTCGATCAGCCCGTGCGGAAGTTTGCGGATGAAGCCGACCGTGTCGGTGAGCAGCAAGGGCTGCTTGTTGGGCAAAGCAATCTTGCGCGTCGTCGTGTCGAGGGTGGCGAAAAGTTTGTCCTCCACGAGCACGCCGGCCCCGGTGAGACGGCGGAGGAGGGAGGATTTTCCCACGTTGGTGTAGCCGACGATGGCCGCGTTCGGCACGGGTGCCCGCTTGCGGTCCTTGCGCTGCGTGGCGCGCGAACTGCGCACCCCGGCCAGTTCGCGCTTGAGCCGGTCGATCTGGCCGCGGATCTTGCGGCGATCCTGCTCGAGCTGGCTCTCCCCCTCTCCCTTCGAGCCGATCCCGCCGCCCTGCTTGCCCAAGTGGCCCCAGGCCCGCGTGAGGCGCGGCAGCGAGTAAGCCATGCGAGCGAGATCGACCTGGATGCGCGCTTCGCGCGTGCGGGCCCGCGCGCCGAAGATATCGAGGATGATTTCCTGACGATCAATGACCAGAACCCCGGCCAGCGCCTCCCAGTTGCGCTGCTGGGCGGGTGTCAGTTCGTTGTCGAAAATGACCACATCGCATTCCAGTTGGCGCATCCGCTCGCAGATTTCCTCCGCCTTGCCCGAGCCGAGGAAAAGCCTCGACTGCACCTCGCGGGCGAAGACGACCATCTTCTCAACCACCGGAACCCCGAGGGTATGAACCAGCTCTTCCAACTCCCCGAGCAAATCCTCGGCGTCCGCCCGGCCGTCGGCCTCCGTGTAGACCCCGACGAGCAAAGCCCGCTCCACCATTTTGTCCCGCGGCCTGATTTCAAACATGCGGCTGCGAGCCTAGCACAGATCCCGAAAGAAAATCCCACGGCTTCGCGCGGGGCGGCAACTTCAGAGGGAGGAATCCGCAGAGTCACGCCGCGGCTGGAAGCGAGCTTCAGCACAAAAGGCGTCTCGAGCCGCACGCCTCTCAGCTTTGGGATTGAAGCAACGACGTGCGGCCGGTAATGCTTTGGGATTAGTCCGCCTGACCGGCGCAGCCAATTTACCATGCCGAGCCTCGACATTTTTCTGCAACCCGAAGTCTTCCTCGTTTGGACCTCGGTGCTGAAGACTTCCGTCCTCCTCGGCATCGTCCTCACCATGGTGGCCTACTCGGTCTGGGCCGAGCGCAAGGTCAGCGCGTTCATCCAGGACCGGGTGGGACCGAACCGCGTGGGCTGGGCCGGATTGATCCAGCCGGTGGCCGATGGCGTGAAGCTTCTGCTCAAGGAAAACTTCGTCCCGGCCGGGGTGAACAAATTTTATTTCAGCATCGCGCCCAGCCTCGCCATGGTTCCGGCCATCCTGGTTCTCGCGGTCCTGCCCTTCGGCAGCAGCCTCTTCGGTGTGCCCATGGTCATTGCCGACCTGCAAATCGGCGTCCTCTGGGTCTTCGCCGTCTCCTCGCTCGGCGTCTACGGCATCGTCCTGGCCGGCTGGTCCTCCAATTCGAAATACCCCTTCCTCGGTGGCATCCGCTCGAGCTCGCAGATGATTTCCTACGAACTCTCGCTCGGCCTCTCGGTCATTCCCGTGTTCATGATCACCGGCACACTCAACCTCGGCGAGATCGTGCAGTTCCAGGTGGCCAACGGGTGGATGGTTTTTCCCTTCGCCATGAGCGGATTCAGCCTGGAAAAGCTGCTGCTGTGGATCCCGATGCTGGTTTCATTCGTTGTCTTCATGGTCGCCATGTTCGCCGAAACCAACCGCCTGCCCTTTGACCTGCCGGAAGCCGAACAGGAGCTGATCGGCGGCTACCACACGGAATATTCATCGATGCGCTTCGCCCTTTTCTTCCTCGGCGAATATGCCGCCATGATCGCAGGAGCCGGCGTCATCGTGACCCTCTTCCTCGGCGGGTGGAGCCTGCCCTTTGTGCCGGATGGCGGCCAAGGTTGGGTCTGGGGCCTGGTCAATATCGGCACCTTCCTGGCCAAGATCGCCGCGATCATTTTCTTCTTCCTCTGGGTCCGCTGGACCCTGCCGCGCTTCCGGTTCGACCAGTTGATGAAGCTCGGCTGGTATGCTTTCTTCGAGATTGCGCTCGTGAACATCTTCCTCACCGCCGGCATCCTCGCCTACCTGAAATCCTGACCCCATGGCCCTGACCGTCCAGCGTCCCAAACTCAACCTTGCCGAGCGCTCCTACCTGCCGGCTGTGCTCGGCGGGTTGTTCATCACGATCAATCATTTCATCCGCATGTTCTTCGGTCAGACCAAGGTGACCATGCAGTATCCCGAGCAGAAGTGGGATAGTGCCCTGCCCGATTGGTATCGCGGGGCCCCGACCCTGGTGAAAGACGAGCATGACCGCGAGCGCTGCGTGGCCTGCCAACTCTGCGAATTCATCTGTCCGCCCCGCGCCATCACGATCAAACCGGGCGAACTCCCGGCCAACGGGACGTGGGCCAAGGTGGAGAAGTTTCCGGAGAAATTCGACATCGACATGATCCGCTGCATCTATTGCGGACTCTGTGAAGAAGTCTGCCCGGAGCAGGCCATTTTCCTGCGCAAGGACTACTCGATCACCGGGCTGACCCGGGCGGAAATGGTTCATGACAAACAAAAACTCTACGAGCTGGGCGGCGTGATGAATGGCCTTGTCCACAAGTGGAACGAAAAAAAGTGATCGAAAACGCCCGCGCCTCCTCTTAACGTCGAGGCCTTCCGGCGAAAAAGCGGCGCGCCACGCGCCCACCGGCGCAAACCACCGCATGCTCAACATTCTGTTCTGGGTTCTGTCCGTCCTGATGCTCGGTTCGGCCGCAGCCGTTGTGCTTTTCCGCAACCCGGTCAACAGCGCGATGAGCCTTGTCCTCTCGTTCCTTGCCCTCGCCGCCCTCTACGTCACTCTCGACGCCTTCTTCATCGGGATCATCCAAGTCCTTGTCTATGCCGGCGCGGTCATGGTGCTCTTCCTTTTCATCATCATGCTCCTCGACCTGAAAGCGGAGGCCCGCCGCCGCCTCAACGTCGCCGCGCTCGGCGGCGGCCTAGCCGTCCTGGCCGGGTTCATCCTTCTCGTCGTTCAGGTGGTCAAATCTCTTCCCGCGGCCCGTCTCCCCTTCCCTCCGCTGGCCGGCGCCGACCATTCGGACGTCGCCGAGGTCGGGCGCGCCCTCTTTAGCAATTTCAATCTCCCCTTCCAAGTCATCGGCGTGCTCCTGCTCGTCTCCACCGTCGGCGTGGTCATTCTGAGCCGCCGCAGTCTCCGCTGACCCATGCCCACCCTCGGCGATTATCTTTTGGTCAGCGGCCTGCTCTTTTCCATCGGGCTGGCCGGCGTGCTCCTGCGCCGCAATCTCCTCATCATTTTCATGGGCCTTGAGCTCATGCTCAACGCGGCCAACCTCTCGCTCGTCGCCTTCGCCCGCCACGGGGTCACCGCTTTCGGGCTGCCCGACTACAACGCCCAGGTCCTCGTCTTCTTCATCATCACCGTCGCCGCCGCCGAGGTGGCCGTCGGGCTAGCCATCATCGTCGCCCTTTACCGCCTGCGGCAGACCACGCACGTCGAGGACCTCGACCGGATGAAATTCTGACCCGGCCATGGATCCGCACCTTTATCCCTGGATCATCCTTTTTGCCCCGCTCGTCGCGGCCGGCCTGATCCTGCTGCTTTTGCCGCGACGCAATGCCGCGGCCGGTGTGGTCGGCATCGCCACCGCCGCGTTGACCTGCCTGCTCAGTTGGAAGGTCTTCCTCCAACCCGAACTGGCGGTCACGGCGCAGATTCCCTGGCTCGACATCCCCGGCGTCTTTGCTGTTCCCATCGGCGTCATCCTCGACGACCTCAGCCGCGTCATGCTCGTGGTCGTCACGACCATCGCCACGCTCGTCTTCGTCTACTCGGCCGGCTACATGCGCGGCGACGAGGGCATCCCGCGTTACTACGCCGCGCTCTGCCTCTTCCTCTTCTCCATGCTCGGCATCGTTTTGGCCGACAACTTCGTCATGATGTATATTTTCTGGGAGCTGGTCGGCGTCAGTTCCTACATCCTGATCGGTCACTACTACCGCAAGGATTCTGCGGCGGACGCGGGCAAGCAGGCGTTTCTGGTCAACCGCGTGGGTGACTTCGGTTTTCTCCTCGGCATCCTCATGCTCTGGCTGGCCACCGGCTCGGTCATGTTCTCGGGGATCGAGCAAAACCTGTCCGCCGTCACCCTGCACCCCGGTTACCTCATCGCCGCGTGTCTCCTCGTCTTCTGCGGCACCTTGGGCAAATCCGCGCAGATGCCGTTGCACGTCTGGCTGCCCAACTCGATGGAGGGTCCGACGCCGGTCTCCTCGCTGCTTCATGCCGCCACCATGGTCGCGGCCGGCGTTTACATGCTGGCCCGCATTTTTCCCGTCCTCCTCGCTGCGCCCGAGGTCGTCCGCGACGTCATCATGTGGGTCGGCGCCATCACCTGCTTCGCCGCCGGGCTCATGGCCACGCAACAGGACGACATCAAGCGCATCCTCGCCTACTCGACCATCTCGCAGCTCGGCTACATGGTCGTGGGCATCGCCGTGGCGCCGGTCAATGACGTGGCCATGTTCCACCTCTTCACCCATGCGTTCTTCAAGTGCCTTCTCTTCCTCTGCGCCGGCTCGGTCATCATCGCGGTGCATCACGAGCAGGACATCTGGAAAATGGGCGGTTTGCTTCCGCGGATGCCCCTGACTGCGCTCTGCCTCGTGGCGGGAACACTCGCCCTCGTCGGGTGCCCGGGCTTCAGCGGCTACTACAGCAAAGACCTCATCGTGGCCTACGCCCACGGGGCCAACACCGCCGTCTTCTGGATCACGGCCGGCGCAGCCCTGCTGACTTCGTTTTACATGTTCCGGCTTTTCTTCGTCGTGTTCTGGGGCCGTCCGCGCGGTAGCCACGCCGAGCACGCGAAACAATCGCCGGCCATCATGACCATCCCGCTCTTGCTCCTCGCCGTCGCCGCCGTGGCCGCAGGGTATCCTGCAGTGAGCAAGCACTTCTTTGCCCTGCCGCACGGTGAAATCCCGCACATCGTGCATTTCGCCCTGCTGGCCGCGCTGCTCGGGGGGCTGGCCCTCGCCGCTTTGCTCTACGCACGGAGCCCGATGACCGACCCCGTGCGCGTCCCGCTTTTCGCCAATCGGTTTTACATCGACAACTTCTACGACTGGCTGGTCGCCCGCGGGCAGGGCGGATTGGCCGTGCTCAGTTCGTGGTTTGACCGCTGGATCATCGACGGCCTCGTGGTCACCGGGGCGGCCCGCACGGTCTGGGCCACGGGCTACGTGCTGCGCTTCCTACAACTGGGCAACCTCCAGGCGTATGCGTTCTTCTTCGGTGCCGGCGTGCTGGCCCTGCTCTACTTCCTGGTCTTCCGCTGATGAGCCCGCTGCTTTCCCTTATCCTTATCCCGCTGGTCACCGCGGCGTTCTGCATGGCGGGCTCGGCCCCGCGGCGCATCTCACTCTTCGGGGCGGCGGCCAATCTCATTCTCAGCCTTTACCTCCTTGCGTCCTACAACATCGAAATCGGCGGGTTCCAATTTGTCAGCGAAAACGCCCTCTTTCCGGCCTACGGGATCAGCTTTTCGCTCGGGGCCGACGGCCTGAGCCTCGTCCTTCTGCTCCTTTCCACCTTGGTCACGTTCGCCGCCGTCTGGGTCACGCCGAAGGATGTGAAGTTCGGCGGAATGTTCTACGCCTGCCTGCTGCTCATCTCGTCCGGCGCCATCGGGGCATTTTCCTCCATCGACCTTTTCTTCTTCTACGCGTTCCACGAGTTGGCGCTGATCCCGACCTTCCTGCTCATCGGCATCTGGGGCTCGGGTGAACGTCAGCGCATCGCCTGGAAGGTCACCCTCTACCTTGCCTTCGGCAGCTTCATTCTGCTCCTCGGACTCATCGGCCTGTGGCTGGCCGTGCCGGAGGGACTGCGCACCATGGACATCCGGTTGCTCCAGCAACTCGGCTATGCCGGCCTCCTCGCGCCCGGCCCGGCGGTCTATCTGCTGCTCCTCTTCGGCTTCGGCATTCTCATCGCCCTCTTCCCCTTCCACACTTGGGCCCCCGAGGCCTACGCCTCGGCCCCCGCACCGGCAGCCATGCTGCACGCCGGCGTGCTGAAAAAATTCGGCCTCTACGGACTACTCCGCCTGGCCGTGCCGATTTTCCCGGCCGAGATCCAGCAGTTTGCGCATCTCCTGCTCATCCTGCTCCTCGGCAACATCCTCTACGTCGGTTTCGTCACCATCGCGCAGAAGCGGCTCGACCTCATGCTCGGCTATTCGAGCGTCATGCACATGGGCTACGCGTTTCTCGGACTGGCCGCGCTCAACCAACTCGGACTGGGGGGCATGGCCCTCATGCTTTTCGCCCACGGGCTGACCATCGCCGCGCTCTTCGCCCTCTGCGGCGAGATCAACCGCCGCACCGGCACTTTGGAATTCGCCCAGCTCGGAGGTCTGGCCGGCGTCACCCCGAAACTCGGACTGCTCTTCGGCTTCGCCGCCATGGCCTCGGTCGGCCTTCCCGGGTTCGCAAGCTTCGCCAGCGAGATTTTGATTTTCTTCGGCGCCTTCGGGCGCGGGGCGGTCGGCGGCTTCAACTGGTTCCAAACCGCCACGGCCCTCTCGCTCTGGGGTGTGGTCATCTCGGCCATCTACATGCTGCGGGCCTACCGCCGCATCTTCTGGGGCAGCCGCGGGTCCGCCGTGAACGACGACCTCAACGACATCGCTGGCGGCACCCGCTGGGCGGTCATCCTGCTGATCGCCGCGCTCCTCCTCACGGGATTCCGGCCGGGCCTGTTGCTTGATTACCTCAACCCGGTCTTCGCTTACCTGCCGCAATGAACCCGCTCTACCTCGAGGTCTTCGTCATCGCCCTGGGCATCATCATGCTCATGGCCGAGGCGTTCGCCGGGCCCGGCCACAAACGCGAAATCGCCCGCGCAGGGATCCTCGGGCTGCTCGCCGTGCTCGTGGCCACCTTCTGGATCAACCCGGAAGCGCTGAATGCGGCTGCGCCCTACGCGACGTTCTACCGGGCGGACACGCTCGCCATTTTCCTCAAGCAATTCGCTCTCCTGTCGACCGTCATCATTCTGGTCATGTCCCTCGAATACGCACCGACGGTCGAGGCCAGCCTGCCATCTGAACGCCGCGGAGCCGGGCTGGGGGAATTCTACACCTTGCCGGTTTTCGCGTGTGCCGGGCTCATGTGGATGGCCTCCGCGGTCGATTTCGTCATGATCTTCGTCTCGCTCGAGTTGGTCACCATCAGCTTCTACATCCTCGTCTCCTACCTCCGCCGCGACCGCGGCAGCCTCGAGGCCGGCACGAAATACCTCGTGCTGGGAGCACTCTCCACCGGCTTCCTCGTCTACGGCATCACCTGGATTTACGGCGTGACCGGTCAGACCAATCTTTCCGCCATCGCGGCCGCGCTGCCCGGCCTCAGCCAAGCCGTGGTTCCGGCCCTGCTCTTCGGCCTCGGACTGGTCCTGGTTTCCCTCGGTTTCAAGATCGCCGCCGCACCCTTCCAGTTCTGGGTTCCCGATGTCTATCAAGGCGCGCCCACGCCCGTCACCGCCTTTCTCTCCGTTGCCTCCAAGGCCGCCGGGTTCATCGTTCTCCTGCGCGTGGTCGATACCTTCGTCGTCGTGCCGCAGTTGCAGGCCAAAATCGTCCCGCTCCTCGCCGTCCTCGCCGGCGCCACCATGATCTTCGGCAATCTGGCCGCCATCCCCCAATCCAACCTCAAACGCCTCCTCGCCTACTCCAGCATCGGCCACGCCGGTTACCTCCTGCTCGGCGTGGCCTCCATCGGTGCGCCCTTCGCCGGCACAGCCATCCTCTTCTATCTCGGCGGCTACCTGCTCATGACCATGCTGGCCTTCCTCGTCATGACCGTCGTCGCCCAAGCCGCCGGGGGTGATGATTTGTCCGACTTTGCCGGCCTCAACCAGCGCGCCCCGCACCTCGCCTTCGCCATGATGCTGGCCATGCTCGGGCTCGCCGGACTTCCGCTGACCGTCGGGTTTCTCGGCAAACTCTTCATTTTCGAATCCGCCGTTGCCCAAGAGCACTACTTCCTCGTCGCGCTTGGCGTCATCACCGTGGCCGCGGGCTTTTACTACTACCTCAAAGTCATCCGCGCCATGTATTGGCTGCAACCGGCCGACCCGGATGCCCCGGAGATTCCCGTGGGGGCACCGACCCGGCTGACCATCGCCATCCTCTGTGCCCTGATCATCTGGCTGGGTGTCTACCCCGGACCGCTGCTCGCGCTGCTGCCCTAAATCACGCCTTCCGGCGGTGGCCGGTGGTCTGCTAAGCTGACTCCATGACCGATACGTTCGCCGCTTACCGCGCCTATTTCCTCAGCCAAAAAGACCGGGCTGCCGCCGGGGCCAAAGTTCACCCCCCGTTCGTCACGCTCTCCCGTCAGGCCGGCGCGGGTGCAGGGACCATCGCCCGTCACCTCGTCGAAAAACTCAACGCCGCCGACCCGAAGCATGCCCAACCGTGGGTTGTCTTCGACAAGAATCTCATCAGCAAAGTCCTCGAGGATCAGGATCTCCCCCAGGCCCTCGCCCGCACCATCAACGAAGACAAGGACACCACCATGCAGGCGCTGGTCGGCGAACTTCTCGGCCTCCACCCATCCATGTGGACCATCTTCCACCACACGAGCGACACCGTGCTCAAACTCGCGCGGCTCGGACGCTGTGTCATCGTTGGTCGCGGCGGCAACATCATCACGGCCAAACTCAAAGGCGGGCTCCACGCGCGGCTCGTCAGCCCCGAGAATCTCCGCGTTGCCCACCTCAAATCCCACTTCCAAATCGATGACAAAGAAGCGGCCAAGTATCTGCACGAGCACGACACCGGCCGCCGTCGCTACCTCAAGTCGAACTTCGATCGCGAGATTGACGATCCCCTTCTCTATCACGCTGTGCTCAACACCGGCCTGCTCGGCTTCGCCGAAACGGCGGACGCCCTGGCCGCGATGCTCGGACCCAAACTTCAGCGCGGATAACGCCCCGCCAGGGCCTCATTTCCGGCCCCGGTAAGTTCCCAGTCCCACGGCCAGCTTCCGGACTTGCGCCAGCGGAAAACCGTCGGCTCCTCGACGGCGCGGACCTCCTCCATGACCATTTCCGCCACCGCCGTGCCCGTGCCGAACACGCCGATCCGTGCGGACACCTCCGCTCCTTCGGCGCCGACGTCGATTTTCCACGGATCGAGCGGACGGATGTGCAGGACGAAAAAATTGCTGAAGAGTGTCCGCGCGGTTTCAACCGCGCCCTCGCGAGTCTGATCCCAGTCGTCGCGGTAGTCTGCCGCCATCATTCCCGCCACCGCCGGCCAGTCGCGGGCCGAAGCACGGGCGAGGAAATCCCGCGTGTGCAGTTCCACCTGCCGGTTCGGCTGCCAGAGCAGGAAGAGCCAGAGCAGAGTGGCCGCGAACACCGCCACCACCACCCAAACCAGCCATGCCACGGGAATTTTCATGCGCAAGGTCGAAGCTGCCACAGATCAGTGTCGTCCGCACGCCCCGGCGCTTTGCAGGATCGACGCCCGGCCCGGCCGAGGGCAACGTTCAAGCATGCCTGACCAGACGATGACCACCATCATGCTGCCGATCGCGCTGTTCGTCATCATTTTCGGCATGGGGCTCACGCTGACCCCGGAAGACTTTCTGCGCGTCATCCGCTCGCCCAAGGCCAAGCTGATCGGCCTCTCCTGTCAGCTTGTCCTCCTGCCCCTCGTGGCCCTGGCTCTCGCGCTCGCCTTCCGCCTGCCGGGAGAATTGGCCGTCGGCCTCATCATCGTCGCCTCCTGTCCGGCCGGGGCCGTCTCCAACGTCCTGACCCACCTGGCCAAAGGCGACACCGCCCTTTCGGTCACCCTCACCTCGATCTCCAGCATCGTTTCCGTTTTCACCCTCCCTTGGATCATCGGCAGGGCCATGGACTATTTTCTCGGAGAAGGGGCCGCGGTGGTCCTGCCGTTTTGGAAAACCCTCGGCCAACTCGCCGTCGTAACCATTTTACCCCTCATCCTCGGCATGATGGCCAAACGCGCGCGCCCGGCTTTGGCGGCGCGACTGGCCCGTCCGGCCAATGTCTTCGCGATGGTTTTTCTCGCTGCGATCATCGCGGCCGCCGTGGCCGGCACGGAGAACCTCGCCGAACAATTCCGCCATGCCGGCCCCGCCGCCATCTCACTCAACATCGCCGCCATGGCCCTCGCGTTTTTCGCCGCCCGGCTCGCAGGGCTGGCCCGACCACAGCGGATCGCCATCTGCCTTGAGGTCGGCATCCAGAACGGAACGCTGGCGCTCGGCATCTGCCTCGGCCTCCTCCACAGCCCCACCATCGCCATGCCCGCCGTCGTCTACTGCCTCTTCATGTTCTTCAGCGGCGGCCTTGTCGTGCTCTGGTCCAGCCGCCGAACCGCAGGGCCATAGGGGCCGCACCAATCGCGACCTTCGGACGCAGTTTACTGCCGCGGCCGTTCTGTTGACACTCCCGCCGATCATGGGGGGTTGGCCGCGGAGGTTGGCATGGCAATTGCTCTTTTGGGCATTACCAACACTCACAATCTTCATAACAAACACGATGAAACCGACCACCCACCGACTTCGCGCCACCCTGGCCGCTCTGGCCGCGGCCCTCACTTTCACGACCACGCTCCAGGCCGAGCCGCTGAAGATCGGCTACAGCGACTGGCCCGGCTGGGTCGCTTGGGAAATCGCCATTCAAAAGGGGTGGTTCGAGGAGGCGGGGGTGGACGCGCAGTTTGAGTGGTTCGAATACGTGCCTTCGATGGAGGCCTTTGCCGCCGGCAAGATTGATGCCGTATGCGTGACCAACGGGGATGCCCTGGTGACGGGGGCAACCGGGGCGCCGAGCAAGGCGATCCTGATCAACGACTTTTCCAACGGCAACGACATGATCGTTGCCCTGCCGGGCATCACGTCGCTGAAGGAATTGAAGGGGAAGAAAATCGGCGTCGAAGTCGGTTTTGTAGATCACCTGCTCCTCCTCAAGGGCCTCGAAGCAAGCGGAATGAAGGAGTCGGATGTGGAGTTGGTCAACGTGCCCACATCGGAGACCCCCAAGGCCCTGGCCTCCGGGGATGTCTCGGCCATTGCCGCTTGGCAGCCGAATTCGGGACAAGCCCTCAAGGCTGTGCCGGGCTCAACCTCCATCTACTCCAGCGCGAATGTGCCCGGGTTGATCTACGATGTTCTGGCCGTGAATCCGGCCAGCCTCTCGGCCCGCCGCGACGACTGGAAGAAGGTGGTTGAGGTCTGGCATCGCGTGGCGGCCTTCATCAACGACCCTGCGACGCAAGAAGAGGCCGTCAAGATCATGGCCGCGCGGGTCAACCTCTCCCCCGAGGAGTATCTTCCCTTCCTCAAGGGAACGAAAATCCTGACCCTCGAGGAGGCCAAAAAGGCCTTCGCCAAGGGTGACAGCTTGGCCTCGATCTACGGCTCGGGCGCGATGGTCGATAAGTTCAACGTGGAGAACAAGGTTTACGACAAACCGCAGAACGTGGCCGACTACTTGGACCCGAGCTTGGTCAATTCGCTCTAATCGCAAGGACGAACCCGCTGCATCAAGATGGCCGGGCACTCCCAGCGGTGGCTCGTGCCCTACGGAGATCTGTCTCCAGCCAGGCAGTTGCTGCTGGTCTGGCTGTCTTTTCTCCTTCCGATTGCCGCATGGTCGGTCGTCAGCTACGTGCCCTTCGTCTGGCATCCGCAGGTCCGCATCACGGACCCCGGCGGGGTGTCCTATTTCACCAAGGACAGCTTGGTTGAGCGGAAGACCTTTGATCTGGAAAACGCGAAAATGGCCGCAGCCGGACAGCCTGCGGCCATCGGTCACCCGGCCAATCCCGTCTTCCTGCCCGCCCCGCATGAAGTGGCCGTCGCCTTTCATCGGGGGTTCACGACCCCGCCGAGGCGCACGGGCGAGAAGTGGCTGCATGAGAGTCTGTGGCAGAGCGTGCAGATCATCGCGTGGGGCTTTGCCATCAGCTCGATCCTCGGTGTTCCTTTGGGCATCCTCTGCGGCACGTTTCCCTTCTTCTCCAAGCTCACCGAGCCATTTGTCGATTTCACGCGCTACATGCCGGCCCCGGCTTTCGGTGCCTTGGCTGTGGCGATTCTGGGCATTTATGATCCGCCGAAAATCGCCATCATCGTGGTGGGCACGTTTTTCCAGCAGGTGCTGGTCATCGCCAACACGGTGCGGAAGTTGGATCCAGCCTTGGTGGAGGCGGCGCAGACGCTCGGGGCCAATCGTCGGGAAATTCTCTTCCGTGTGATCGTCCCAGGCACCATGGTTGATCTCTACAATGACATGCGCATCCTGCTCGGCTGGGCCTGGACGTATCTGATCGTGGCGGAATACATCGGGGCGAGTTCAGGCATCACCTTCTTCATCAACCAGCAAGCGAAGTATCGCATCTACGACAACGTCTTTGCCGCCATCATCATGATCGGCATCATGGGATTCGTGACCGACCGCGTGCTCGCGGTCATCGGCCGGCAGATTTTCCCCTGGCAAAAAACCGCCAAACCCGGACTCCTCCGCTCGCTGGCCCTCGCGCGTCAGCGGCGGCGGCAGGAAGCCCTCCCGGCATGAGCACACTGCAGCTTCCCAGCTACCGCGAGCAATCCCCCGCCGTGGCCGAGCGGTTCGCCAAACTGAAGGCACGTCCCGTCATCCTGGACGTGCAGAACCTGACCAAGATCTTCCACGCCCATACGACCCTCGACCGGATTTCGCTGCAGGTCCACCGACGCGA
The DNA here is from genome assembly GCA_041736875.1 of Chthoniobacterales bacterium. GTDB lineage: Bacteria > Verrucomicrobiota > Verrucomicrobiia > Chthoniobacterales > JACTMZ01 > JACTMZ01. The sequence goes on from JBGSSV010000162.1 coordinate 18,736, forward strand.
GCTCATGTGCGTGGTCGGCCCCTCGGGCTGCGGCAAATCCACCTTCATCCGCATCGTGGCCGGCTTGGAAACGTTGACCAGTGGGGCCGTCCTCGTCGATGGCCGTCCGGTCAACGGTCCGGGCTCGGACCGCGGCATGGTCTTCCAGGGTTACACCCTCTTTCCCTGGCTGACCGTGAAGCGGAACGTCATGTTCGGACTGCAACTCGGCGGCCAGTCGAGCACCATGGCGGAAAGCGAGGCGCGCCAATGGATTGAGCTGGTGGGTCTGGGCAAGTTTGAGGAGTCCTACCCGCATGAGCTCTCCGGGGGCATGAAGCAGCGGGTAGCCATCGCCCGCGCCCTGGCAAACAAGCCGCGCATCCTGCTGATGGACGAACCCTATGGTGCGCTCGATCCGACCACCCGGGGCAGGATGCAGTCCTACCTCATGCAGATTTGGCGGCAGGTTGATGTCACCATTCTTTTTGTCACCCACGATCTGGATGAGGCCGTGTTGCTCTCGGACCGCATTCTCGTCCTCGGCACCAACCCCAGCCAGATCCTTGAACTCATCGAGGTTCCCGTGCCGCGGCCCCGCAGCGTGGAACAAATGCTCACTCCGGAGTTTCTCGCCACCAAGCACCGCATCGAGGAATTGATCCACGGCCCGGGCGAGGCCGAGCCAGCCACGCTGCCCCGGATCCGCCTGACCATGGCTGGAGATGACGTGGAGTAGGGATTGACCATTCGCCTCAGTATTATTCTAATTAGCTTTAGTAATACCCGATGAGATCTTCCCGCACCGCCCCATCCCGCCCCAACGCGGAGTCCATTCAGCGCATCAGCATCTCCCTGCCCGACGGGGTCTTTCGCGAGTTGGATGAAATGGTGGCCGAGCGCGGGCTGGACAACCGCTCGAAGGCGATCGCGGAAATGATCACACACTTTGCCCTCCAGCGGCGGGAGGCGGCGGACGGGGATCCGGTCATGGCGGGATTGATCGCTTTGGTTTACGACGAGGCCCGTGGCAATCTGGTGCAGCGGCTTTTTGAACTTGAGCGCCAGCATCTCGACGAGGTCATTAGTTCACTCCATGTCCAGTTGGAAGACCATCACCGCATGGAGGTGATGGTCGTGCAGGGGCCGGTGCAAATCCTCAAGGAGATCACGGACAAAATCCTCGCCTGCCCGGGCGTGATCTCCTGCAAACTCACCCTCACCGACACGATCATACCGCAGGTTCACGCCAAGAAGCGGGGCGGCCCAAAGCCAGCCAGAAGATGAGCACGCTCACGGAAACTCTCCCGGCCGGCGCCATGTGGTCGATGCGGATCACGCGTCATCGCCTGCTGCGTCTGACAGCCCTTGAGCGCGGGGCCAACGTTTCGGCCCTCTTCTTCAATGCCACCCAGCCGCTGGATCGCCTGAATGTGCCCGACACGCTCAAGGCGCTCCATACGGCTAAGCTGACCCGCGGGCATGTGCTGATGAGCGACATGGGCCATGCCCTCGTCTCGCTGACGGAGGATTCGCTCGGTTGGCACGACCCGCTCGGCGGGCACATCCACGCGGCGCAGATCGCGGAGAAATTCGGGGCCAGCAGCTACCAAAAAGATCGCAACGACTGGCAGCGCAACGCCCACGACAACTTTCTGATCGAGTTGGCCAAGCACGGGCTGGGACGCCGCGACATGGTGGCCAATGTGAATTTTTTCAGCAAAATCGCGGTTGATGCGGCGGGGCGAATGAGCCTCGTCAGCGGGCATTGCCCGGCCGGAGCGACCGTCGGGCTCCGCACGGAGATGGACGTGCTGGTCGTGCTGGCCAACTGCCCGCATCCGCTCGCCCCGTCGGGTGCTTATCCCCGAGTGCCGGTCAGGCTGGACATCGTCGTCACGGAGGCCCCGGGCGCAGACGACTTCTGCCGCAATTTCCGACCAGAGGGCGCGCGCGCCCTCACTCTGACCGAACGTCTTTTTTCATGAGCACGCTGGTTTACACGGAGAGCGGGCGGAAACCCGCGACTGCCTCGTATGACAAAGTGATCCCGGCGGGAGAGGGATGGATGCATCGGATCAACCGGGGCCAAACACTCCGAATCGTCGACCTGGAGGGCAACCAGGCGGCGGATACGTTTTTCTTCTCAGCGCAGGATGTCAGCGAGCGCTACAGCGCGCAGGACACAATCCGTGAGCAAGAAGCGATTTACCTCACGACCGGCACGAAGCTCATGTCCAATTTGGGCCGGCCGATGCTGACCATCACCGCCGACACCTGCGGGCGACACGACACGCTGGGTGGTGCCTGTGCGGCAGAGAGCAACATGGTCCGCTACGACTTGGACCGGCGCTTCATGCATTCCTGCCGGGACACCTTCCTCTGGCAGATGCTGACGTCCGGTTACCCGGTGACCAAGCGTGACCTGACGCACAACATCAACTTCTTCATGAACGTGCCGGTGACCCCGGAGGGCGGTTTGCAGTTCGCCGACGGCGTCTCCGCGCCCGGGAAGTATGTCGAGCTGAGGGCCGACATGGATGTGCTCTGCCTGGTCTCAAACTGCCCGCAACTGAACAATCCCTGCAACGCTTACAACCCAACGCCGATCCAGGTGTTGGTTTGGGATGAGTCATGTTGACCAAAATTCTCATCGCCAACCGGGGTGAGATTGCCTGTCGGATCATCCGGACACTGGACCGGATGGGTCTCGCTTCGGTCGCCGTCTATTCTGAGGCCGATGCACATGCCGCGCATGTGCGCATGGCGGGCGAGGCGGTTTGCCTGGGTCCGGCGCAGGCGGCGTTGAGCTATCTGCAAGGCGGCAGGATTCTCGAAGTGGCCAAGGAGACCGGCGCGCTGGGCATCCATCCGGGCTATGGTTTCCTCAGCGAGAACGCCGACTTCGCGGCGGACTGTGAGGCGGCCGGGGTGGCTTTCATCGGCCCGACGGCGCAAAACATGCGGGACTTCGGCCTCAAGCACACCGCGCGGGCGCTCGCCATCGCCGCCGGGGTCCCGGTCTCACCCGGATCCGGCCTCCTCGCCACGATCGGTGAAGCATGCGCGGCGGCTGAGCAGATTGGCTATCCGGTCATGATCAAGAGCACGGCGGGGGGCGGGGGGATCGGTATGCAAATGGCGCGAGACCCGGCGGAACTGGCCGAAAAATTTGCCGGGGTGCAGCGACTGGCCCGCAGCAACTTCAAGGCGGACGGCTTGTTTCTGGAGAAATTCATCGCCTCGGCCCGCCATGTCGAGGTGCAGATTTTCGGGGACGGCCAGGGAACGGTGGCGGTGATCGGCGAGCGCGATTGTTCGGCGCAGCGACGCAACCAGAAGGTGATTGAGGAATCACCCGCCCCCAACCTGCCGGACGATGTGCGGCACCGGCTCCATGAAGCCGCGCGGCGTCTCGGTCAGGCGGCCAACTACCGTTCGGCCGGCACCTGCGAGTTCATGTATGACGCCGACACAGGTGCGTTCTATTTTCTGGAGGTCAACACCCGCCTGCAGGTCGAACATGGCGTGACCGAAGAGGTGTCGGGGCTGGATCTGGTCGAGTGGATGGTGCGGTTGGCCGCAGGCGAGGACCTTCCCCTCGCAAACTACCATCATGAGCCTTCGGGCCATGCCATCGAGGCCCGGATTTATGCGGAGGACCCCGGCAAGAACTTCCAACCGAGCTGCGGATTGCTCACGGAAGTCTCGTTTCCGGCCGGAGTTCGGGTTGACGGATGGGTCGAGCGCGGCACCGAGGTGACGCCGTTTTACGACCCGATGATCGCCAAGGTGATCGCCCACGCTCCGACGCGCGAGGAGGCGATCTCCCGACTGCACTCTGCCCTCGGGCAGACCCGCCTCGAGGGCATCGAGACGAACCGGGCTTACGTCGCGGCCATCCTGGCCGGAGAGGATTTCCAGCGCGGCGGCATCACGACAAGGTTTCTCTCCACGTTTGCCTTTCAGCCCCAGACCATCGACGTGCTCGAAGCGGGCACCCACACCACAGTGCAGGATTATCCGGGGCGGGTCGGGTATTGGGAGGTCGGCGTTCCTCCCTCGGGCCCGATGGATCACCTGGCGCTGCGGCTGGCCAACCGGTTGGTCGGCAACGAGCCCGGGGAAGCCGCCCTTGAGTGCACGGTGACGGGTCCGAAACTCAAATTTCATCGCGATGCCGTGGTGTGCGTGACCGGGGCCAACATGCAGCCGGACGTTGAAGGGCGGCCGGTTCCAACCTGGCAGGCTGTCGCGATCAAGGCGGGCCAAACGCTGCAGCTCCGCGCCATCGAGGGTTCCGGCTGCCGATCCTACCTCGCGGTGCGCGGAGGGCTCGATGTGCCGGAATATCTCGGCAGCAAATCGACATTCACCTTGGGGCAGTTCGGAGGGCATGGGGGAAGAATCCTCCGGGCCGGTGATGTCTTGAAAATCGGGTCGGCTCCGGAGGCGAAGGTTGAGATGATGCTCCGGACTCCACCTCAGTATACGCACGCCTGGGAGATCGGGGTTTTCTACGGTCCGCACGGGGCGCCGGACTTCTTCACGCCGGAGGACATCGCAACCTTTTTCAAGACGGACTGGAAGGTCCATTACAACTCATCCCGCACCGGCATCCGGCTGATCGGACCGAAGCCGCAATGGGCGCGCCGCGACGGGGGCGAGGCGGGTCTGCATCCTTCCAACATCCACGACAACGCCTATGCGATCGGCGCGGTGGATTTTACCGGCGACATGCCGGTCATCCTGGCCGTGGACGGGCCGAGTCTGGGTGGCTTTGTTTGTCCGGCCGTGATCGTCCAGGCCGAGTTGTGGAAAATCGGCCAGCTTCGTCCGGGCGATACCGTGCGGTTTGTCCGCTGGACCCCCGAGCAAGCGGCGGAGGCCGAGGCGGCGCAGGACGCTTGGGTGGAGACGGTTCCTCCGGCCGGGCGGTCGAAGCTCCCGGCGTCGGCCGGGCGCGACACCGGTCCGATTTTTCACATCCTGCCGGCCAACGGCGACAATCCGCAGGTTGTCTATCGGCAGGCCGGCGATCGCTACCTTCTGGTCGAATACGGGCCGCTCGTGCTGGATCTGAACCTGCGGTTCTGCGCGCATGCGCTGATGGACTGGCTGCAGCAGAATCCGCAGCACGGCATCCTGGATCTCACACCGGGAATTCGGTCCCTGCAGATTCACTACGACAATCGTGTGCTGCCCCGGGAGGTCTTGCTGGAGATATTGATTGCAGCGGAAAAGAGCCTGCCGCCGCTCGATGATATCTCAGTGCCCAGCCGGGTGGTTCATCTTCCGCTCTCGTGGGACGATCCGGCCACCCGCCTGGCCATTGAGCGGTATGCCCAATCGGTGCGAAATGATGCACCTTGGTGTCCGAGCAACATCGAATTCATCCGGCGCATCAACGGCCTGGACTCCGTGGAGCAGGTCCGGGAGATTGTCTTTTCCGCCAGCTATCTCGTCATGGGGCTGGGCGATGTCTATCTGGGCGCACCGGTCGCCACTCCGCTGGATCCCCGGCACCGGCTCGTCACGACAAAATACAACCCAGCCCGCACCTGGACACCGGAGAACGCCGTGGGCATCGGGGGCGCCTATCTTTGCGTCTACGGCATGGAGGGACCCGGGGGGTATCAGTTTGTCGGGCGCACGATCCAGATGTGGAATCGTTGGCGCCGCACCCCTGATTTTCCCCAACCTTGGCTGCTCCGACACTTCGATCAGGTGCGGTTTTATCCGGTGAGCGCCACGGAGCTCTTGCGTCTGCGGGACGATTTCCCGCAGGGAAAATTCCGCCTCAAGGTCACGGAGGAAACTTTCCGCCTGGGCGAGTATCGAAAATTTCTTGCCTCCATCGCCGCAGAAGCCGCAGCTTTCAAAGAGGGGCAACAGCGCGCCTTTGAAGCGGAGAGGGAGCGATGGGCGCAGGCGGACTCGGCGGTGATTCCATCGGAATTTCCGGACGAGGACGGACCGGAGGCTGATCTGGTATTGCCGGCCGACGGGCACGCGATTGACGCGCATGTCGCGGCCAACGTGTGGAAGATCTGTGTGGCGGTCGGTCAAAGCGTCCAGGCGGGTGAAACCCTGCTCGTTTTGGAGGCGATGAAAATGGAGATGGCCGTTGCCTCCCCGGTGACCGGCACTATCGTCTCCCTCCGATGCGCCGAGGGGCAAATGGTCGCTCCGGGGCAGACCATCGCGGTGGTTGTTTCATCATGAACAAGCTCAGGCAAAAAATCCAAGACACCTACCGGCAAATTCGTCAGCGGGGCGACGATGGGGTGTGGCTTTCGCTCGTCCCGGAAGAGGCCGCCTTGGCGCGGGCGGCGGAGATCGAGGCGGACAAGCGGGAACTTCCCCTTCGCGGATGGACGTTTGCGGTCAAGGACAACATGGATGTTTGCGGGCTGCCGACGACGGCGGGTTGCCCGGCGTTTGCTTATCAGCCAGCCACCAGCGCCTTCGTCGTCCAGCGCCTGCTCGCCGCCGGGGGCTTGGTCATTGGAAAGACAAATCTGGATCAGTTCGCGACCGGCCTCAACGGAACCCGCACACCCCACACAATTCCCCGCAACGTCTTCGACCCCGACTACATCAGCGGGGGATCGAGTTCCGGATCAGCCATTGCCGTGGCGCTGGGCGAGGTGGATTTTGCGTTGGGCACGGATACCGCCGGTTCGGGTCGGGTGCCGGCGGCGTTCAACAACCTGGTCGGGTTCAAACCCACCAAAGGACGCTGGTCCACCAGCGGGCTGGTCCCGGCCTGCCGGTCGCTCGACTGCATCACGGTCCTGACCAAGACGCTGCGCGAAGCCTTTCTGGTTGATGAAGTTGTCCGCGGGCTTGACGCAGGCGATCCGTTTTCGCGGGTCGAACCCGCGGGCTACCGCGCAAGACATGGGCGCGTGGCCATTTTGCCCGAGGCGCAGCGAGAGTTTTTTGGCCACGGAGAATACGCTCGGCTTTATGCCGGGGCGATCGACCGCCTGGTGCAGTTGGGCTGGGAGGTAGTGGAGTTTGACTACGCGCCCTTCCTCGAAGTGGCCAAGATGCTTTATCAGGGACCCTGGGTGACCGAGCGATTCGTGGCCATGCGAGACTTCCTCGCGACGAGCGCCGAGGCGGTGCATCCGGTGGTGCGCAGCATCGTGGAGGGCGGGAAAAGCTTTTCGGCCGCCGATGCGTTTGCCGGCCAGTATCGGCTGGCGGAACTGGCGCGGGAGACGGCGAAGCTTTGGGAGACTTGCGACGCCATGATGCTGCCCACGGCCGGCGCCATTTTCACCGTGGAGGAACTGCTGGCGGAGCCCGTGACCTGCAATGCAAAGCTCGGCCACTACACGAACTTCGTCAATCTGCTCGATCTCTGCGGCCTGGCCGTGCCGGCTGGCTTCGCCGCGGGCGGGTTGCCCTTTGGTGTGACGTTCATTGGCCCGGCTTGGAGTGAACGTATGCAATGGCAGGTGGCGGGCGGGTTCCTCGGCGAAGCAGTGCCGTGCCGCAGCGGTGTCAGACTGGCGGTCGTCGGGGCCCACCTGCGTGGGCAACCGCTCAATGGGCAACTGCGCGAACTCGGCGCGAACTTTCTCGGGGCGAGTCACACGGCCCCCAAGTATCGCCTCTACGCCCTGCCCAACACCACGCCCCCGAAGCCGGGGCTGGTGCGGACCGCGGACGGAACATCCATTGCGGTGGAGGTCTGGGAACTGACGGAAACGGCGTTCGGAAAATTCGTCGCCTCCATCCCCGCACCCCTCAGCATTGGCACCGTGGTGCTGGAGTCGGGCGAGAGCGTCAAAGGCTTCTTGTGTGAACCAATCGCCCTAGACGGTGCCCTGGACATCAGCGCGTTCGGCGGATGGGTCAATTTCCTGAACAGGGCGTGAGCTTTCGGACCGGAGGAGTTGGGCGGCGGCGGGGTTCCCGGCATCCGCAATCATCTTGCACCGTGCGCGGCGAAGGTTGATTCTCGCCACGAATGCCACGTCGTCCACGCCGGTCGAAACCGGAATCCCGCCAGCCGGCCAATCGGCCCGCCCCGCCCCCGGCCAAGTCGGGCCAGCCGTCGAAACAGGACGGCCCCAAACAAGCCAACCGCCCACCGCGACGGCCGCGCCAAGCCATGGCGACACGAATTGCGCAGCGATGAAGCTGATCGCGGCACCACAAAGCAAATGCACGCGCGCGGACGCGCCGTCGCGGCGCAAAAG
>JBGSSV010000018.1:0-41714 GCA_041736875.1 Chthoniobacterales bacterium
CTCGATGCCCCCTTCACCGGCAGCCGCGACGCGGCCGCGCAAGGACAGATCACCTACTACGTGAGCGGCGATTCCTCGGTCCTCGCGAGCGTCCGCTTGGCCTTGGACGTCAGCGCCAAAGCCGTGATTCCGTTCGGCGAGATCGGCTGTGCCAGCGCGGTCAAGATCGCCACCAACATCATGGCCGCGGCCGCCGCTGTTTCCCTTGCCGAAGCGATCAATCTGCTCCGCGCCCATGGCATCGATCCCGCGTTTCTCGTCGCCGCCCTCGAGACCAATGCCGCCCGCTGCGGTGTCACCGACCTCAAACTGCCCTGCATGTTGGCCAAGGACTTCGCCCCCCGTTTCTCCGCGAAGAACATGCGCAAAGACCTCCGCCTCGCGCAACAACTGGCCGGCGACGGACAGCATGCCCTGACCGATGCGATGGAGCATCTCTACGACCGCGCCTGCCACGCCAACCTCGGCGACGAGGACTTTGCCACGGTGGTCAAGGTGGGGCCGGAGCAGGGCGCGCACTTTTCTCCTTCCCTCCCGCGGCACAATCGCCAACCGTAGGCCCGATGCAACTGCGCCTTCGCCCCGCCCTCGGCGGGCTTCTTCTCCTCGCCCTGTTTGTTCCCGATCTCTTCGCCCAGCAACTCGGCCCCGACGTGGCCGTGGTCACGATCAAGGTCGGCAAGGAGCGCGATCTGCGCCGGGTCGTCATAGGCCTCTACGACGGTTCCGCCCCGCTCACGGTCGAAAACTTCAAGAGCCTGATCAAACGCCGCTACTACCACGGCATGCGCTTCCACCGTGCCTTTCCCGGCAGCGCCCTGCAGACGGGCGACCCCTACAGCAAGCGCGGGCCGACGGACAAAACCGGCACCGGCGGCCCCGGCTACACCGTGCCGGCGGAGATCCGCCTGCCCCACACGAGCGGCGCGGTCGCCATGTCGCGCCTGGAGACCAAGACCAACCCGGCGCGAGTCTCCAACGGCAGCCAATTCTACATCTGCCTCAAGCCCAACCCGGTGCTGAACGGACAATACAGCGTCTTCGGCAAAGTTCTTGAAGGTCTCGAGGTGCTCGACGCAATCAGCCGCATGCCGACCGATGCGAACAACTTTCCGCTGGAAAAAATCGTCATTAAGCGCATAGTCCTCGAACCTCGCGGCGCGGGCTGATTGATCGGACGCACGTGGTTTTTCGGGCAGGTTCCGGAGTGGCCAAACGGGGCAGACTGTAAATCTGCTGGCTCTTGCCTTCAGTGGTTCGAATCCACTCCTGCCCATTTTTTCCCGTGGATGAGAACGCCGTTCGAGCCGAGCGGAGCGAGACAGGTCGCCGAAGGCGACCAATCCACTCCTGCCCATTTGTCCCGGCGATGAGAACGCCACGCAGGTCGAGCGCAGCGCCCCCTTTGCGGTGCAAATGTTTCCAGCCTCTTTCCAGCCAGAATGCGGCGTTGCTTTGTGATCCGTGCCGGCATTGGCACCGCCGCACCTCAAGGCGCGATCGGGTCGGGACAAACGTCGCGGCGCTGACAAGCCGCGCAATGGGTGCCGAGGAAAATTTCGTCGATGTGGTCCATGGCCCGCAGCACGTCGGCGCGGTCCGTCAGCAGCACCCCCGCCTCGAAGTTGCGGCGGTGCGGGTTCTTCGGTCCGAGGCCGGCCCCGGTGAGGTTGGGCGAGCCGACGAAGGCCACCCGGGCATCGACCACGACAATTTTCGAGTGCACGCGGGGACAGAGCTCCCGCTCGAAAAGATCCTCGTGGAGCAGCTCGGGGAATTTGTCGAAGTCCTCGCGGAAACGCGGCCCGGGTTCCTTGGCGTGCAGCAGGCGCACCTGCACCCCTTCGGCCACTTTCTCGGCCAGGACCTGCAGAAAGGGGACGTAGCGGCGACCGCGCCCGACATGCATGTCTTTGATGTCGGCCGTGGCAATCCAAATGAGTTCGCGGGCCGAGGGAATCAACTCACGGATGACCCGCTCGTGGATTTCGGCATTGAAGAGGAGTTCGTGCGGCATGGAGTCGATTCAGCAGCGGGCATCAGGGGGCACGGCCGAATACTTCGCCGAGCAGATTTTCACCGTAGAGGAATTCGGTCTCATCGTTCCTCCCGTTCCACCATTTCCGAATTCAACTTCCATCCGAAGGTTCCTTTGATGTTTTCGGTCAGCGCAACTCGCGCATGATCTCGGCCGGGGCGCGGGCGGAGCGGAGCAGCTCGGCCATGCGCTTCATGGCGGGGGCGGAGTGGTTGAAGAATTTTTTATAGGCGCGGCAGAGGTAGTTCAGCCCGGGCTCGCCGTCCGGGGTGCGGATGAACCGGTGCTTCGGGCACTCGCCGTGGCAAAGATGCCGCACTTCGCATTCGCGGCAGTAGCGCGGCAGGGTGGCGGACTTGTCGCGTCCGAACTGCTGCTGGAACTCCGAGGCGACCAGCTCCCCGAGCGAGGCATTGAGAATGTTGCCCAGGCGGTAGTGCGGGTAAACGTAGTGGTCGCACGAGTAGAGGTCCCCGTTGTGCTCGAGGGCCAGGGCCGAACCGCAGGTCTCGCTGAAAACACAAAGCCCCCCGCCCTGCCCGACCCAGTTGCCCAACGTGACGTCGAAAATTTGGACGTAGGTCTTGCCCACATCATGCCGCACCCACTCGTCGAAGATGGCGCAGAGAAACTCGCCATAAACCCCCGGCTCCACGCTCCAGTCGGTCACCGGCATCCGCGTGGACCCCTCCTCGTCCACCCGCGGCGGCGCGGCAAGATCGAGCCCGAGCTTGGTCGCCTCGGCATCGGCGAGGCGCTCGACCAGCGGAATGAATTGGATGAACCCGGAGCCGATCCCGCGGAGGAAGCGGTAAACATCGAGGGCGTGCCGCGCGTTGGCCCGGTTGACCACGGTGAGCGTGTTGAACTCGACCCGGTGCTTTTTCAGCACGCGCAGGCCGCGGAGGACGTCGTCGTAGGTGGCGCGGCCCTTTTTGTCCACGCGGTAGGCGTTGTGCAACCGCGCCGGACCGTCAATGCTCAGGCCGACCAGAAACTGGTGCTGGTGCAGGAAGGCGCCCCACTCGTCATCCAGCAGCGTGCCATTCGTCTGGAGGGCATTGCTGATGCGTCTGCCGCCGGCGTGCTTCGCCTGAAGTTCGACGACCTTGCGGAAGAACGACACGCCGAGCAGCGTCGGTTCGCCGCCCTGCCAAGCGAACGAAACCTCGGGCACATTCTGGGACGCGATATACTGCCGGATGTAGCTCTCCAGAACCTCGTCGGACATCTTGAAATTCTCGTTCGAGGGGAAGAGTTTTTCTTTCTCGAGGTAGAAGCAGTATTTGCAGTCGAGGTTGCAGATCGGCCCGATCGGCTTGGTCATGACGTGGAAACCACGCGGCTGGTCCCGGGGGACTGGCGGGGAGAGAAGCGTTTCAGCCATCGGCCTCCCACTCTGGCACACCTGAGGGAACCAGCCAACATTGGCGGCGGGAAAACCCGTGCATGCCGGGGATCAGGTGGGATAATCTTTGGCCGTGAATCCGCAGCCAGGCGACGTCTTCTCCGTGGTCGGCGACCGCTATGAGTTTCTCGTCACCGGCGAGCAAACGGGCGGGGCCCTGGCCATGTTTTCCTTTCTGATTCCCGCAGGCCATGGTCCCCCACCCCACGTGCATCAACGCGAGGATGAGATTTTTCATGTGCTGGCCGGGGAGGTGCTTTTCACCGTCGATGGCAAGGAAATGGTCCTCAAAGCCGGCGAGACGCTGCACGCCTTGCGCGGCATCCCGCACACCTTCACCAACAAGGGCCCCGAGGCGGCCAAGATGATTGCCGTGGTCACACCCGCGGGGCTGGAGAATTTCTTTGCCACCATCGGCCGACGCCTGCCTTCGAAAGAAGCTGCGCCGATTGATCCGACGCCCGACGACATCGCGCTGCTGCTGGCCACCGCGCCAGCCTACGGCTTGGAAATTCTTCCCCCTCCCCAAGCCTAGTCGGCCGCATGGAGGATCACGTCGTTAGTTGGCGTCCCAGAACATCCAAGCCCCGCCGGTGAGACCGAGGCCGACCAGAACGTTCAGCACCAAGCCCTCGACAAAATACGGATAAACCATGAGCGCGAGGCCGATGAACAAACAGGCGAAGTTCGTCTCTCTTCGGCCATGCCGGAAGACCGCGAGGCCCACGGCCCCGAAGACTATGCCGAAGAAGATCGTTGAGCCATCAGGCATGAGCGAATCCTAGACCAAGGCTCACCAGACCACGACCCGCTCAGCCTTTCTCCCAGGACAAATAAAGCATGGAGGTCAGGATGACCCCGATGAGGACGTTCCAGAACAGGGTGTCGAAGAAATACGGAAAAACAATGAGCCCGATTCCGATGACCACGCAGGAGGTGTTGGCCCTGCGCCGGCCATGGCGGAGGCCGATGAGCCCGACCGCGCCGAAAATGAGGCCATAAAATAGCGTCGATCCGTCGGGCATGGCCGGAATCTACCGGAGATAACCGAGAAACCAATCCTGTAATCCGGGCAGCCTACACGGCCCCCAAAGTGCCGGGGTCAGGGCAGGATCAGCCCACCGCGAAGTCGCCTACTGCGCGTTGAACACCACCTTATGCGTGACCATGCGCTTCGGAGCGATGGTCAGCGGCGTCGCGCCGGTTACGGGCGTGCTGCCACGCGAGCCGTCAGGGTTCAACCGATAGAAGACGGCGTGGCGCGTCTCCCATCCGGGATTGAAAGCCACGAAGGTCGTCTCCACGCTTGTCGCGGTCAGCCGTTTGGTGAAGGCGGCGGTCAGGACGATGGACGAATTGGCGTCGGCCCCACCCGCATCCGTCGCGCGCGCAAGGTAAGTCCAATCGGGCGCGCCGTAGTCCTTGAAGGAGGAGAGGAAGGTGAGGACGGTGGTCGAGAGAATCGACGGATTGCGCGCGGCAAACTCGCCGGGGGCGGCGGTGGTCGTGACCCAGCTCGACCAGAGGCGGTCGATGTAGGGATTGAGCAGGGGCGAGTTCGGCGTTGTGCCGGTCATGGGGAACGGCTGGTCGCCGGGCTGGTAAGGCACGCCGGAGAGGGCGGCGGTCATGCTCATGGAGAGCCACTCGGCGGGCTGGTAGAGCGCGGAGTCGCGTGCGTGGGTCCATTCCTCCCGCATGGTCGTGCCGGCCCAGCGGCGCATGTAGGTGCTGTTGCGGGACATGCCGAGGGTCCAAGCCGTGGGCGGGTAGGCTTGGATGAAACGGGACCCCGTGGGGAACGCGTAGAAGAAGTTGTTGAGGGTCAGCTCGGCTTTTTTGGTCAGCGACTGACCGGCACTAGCCAGGCCGCCGAAGGCCTCGGGGGCCTCGTAGAACGCGATGGGATTGGCCTCGACGTAGCCGGTGTTGGCCGGCCAGCCGGTGTTGTTGCCGTTGTTGATCACGTCCCCGGAGGTGATCGTGGTCACCGGCACCCAGGAAAACCTGTTCATCGCCGAATTGGCTTGGTTGTAATTCTTATCGAGGAAGTAGGCGTCGCCAGCGGCGAGGTTCGAGGTGAAAAGATAGACGCCCAAGTCGAGCACCGCTTTGCGGTCGGTCGCGGCGCCCCAGAGGATGGCGGCGGACCATGCTTGGATGCCCTCGAAGACGGAGTTTTCGTTTTCGCCGTTGTATTTGTCGCTGAGCGTTCCGTAGGCGCCCCAGTAACCGAGCGGGTTGGTCGTATCGAGAACCGCCGTGGTGCTGCCCGGTGATGCGCCGCTGGCCCACGGATGGCCGTTGAACTGATCGAAGAAAGCGAATTTCTGGTAGGTCATCCGCGGGTCCGTATACAGGCTCGAGGTGAGCGCGGCGTTGTCCGGATCGTAAGCCAGGGTCAGGAGGAGCTGATCGACGGCCGTGCCCATCTGCGTGGGCGCGACCCAGAGGTCGGCCGGCTTGCTCGTGATGCTGGGCTCCCAGGCACGGTCGAAGATGCCGGCAAGGGCGGCGGAGCTGAGGTAGTAGCCGTAGAAATAGTGCTGGTCGTTCCATTGGTCGGACACGCCGAATCCGCTCCACAGCATGCCTTTTTCCCACTTGGACAAGCCGGTCTTGGTCGCGTTCTGCGCCGGGGAGACCTCGGCGGGGTTCTGCACCGAGCTGACCACGCCCCAAGCGGGCTGGGTGGCGGTCGGATTGATGACGATGCGGCCTGTGCCCTCGTCGTATTCCGAGTAATAGGCCATGTTCCAAAGATTGGCCAGAGACTGTGGGGAAGGGTTGTTTTCCGAGGGTGGATTCTGGAACAGGAGCGTGATCGCACGCTGCATCGCCTGGACGGAGCTCTTGAGCGCGTCCGTCATCCCGCCGAAGGGGTTGTTCTGCCCGAAAACGGGAAACTCGTAGGAGGTGGACGGGCTTTTGGCTGCATCGAGCGCGTAGGAGGTGATGGGTGTGTTGGGATAATCGGCGGTGTTGGTGGCCACCGATTGCTGCAGGCTGAACATGTCGCCGAGGAAGTTGGCCGAGGCGCCAAGCTGATTACCCAAGCCATAGCCATCGGGCGCGGAAGAACCGAGGAAAGCGCCGTTGAAAGGGGCGAGCCCCTTGCCGGTCAGCTTCGTGTATTGGGCGATGATCGAGTTGTAGACCACCTCGTCGACGCCCGTGGCCGGCGGGGCGACTTGGCCGCGGAAAAAGTAGGCGGGAGAATTGACCCGGGCGAACGGCACGAGCGAGGTGCACCAGAGCAGCGCAGGCGGACTGCTCTTGGTCGCCACGCCCTCCGTGCCGGGGATGTATTTGCCGAGCACGATGTTCGTGGGCGGCATGGACTGGATGAAGCTGGTGATGACGCCGTTGGACAGGACGGCGGTGAATTTGGCCGGATAGCCCTTGGGGTTGTCGGTCAGGACGGGATCCGGGTTGGCCGGACCGCCCGCGTAGGTGGGCGCGATGGGGACAACGCTCAGGCTCGAGTTGTAGCCGACGCCGGGCGCGGTCACGTTGACGGCGGTGATGCGTCCGTCGGTCACGACCACGTCAGCTTGCGCCGGCGTGTTGGTGTGTCCTCCCTGGTTGAACCAGAGCTTGAGACTGGGAAGATAATTGCTTCCGGGGCGCAGAATGCGCACCGCGCGGACTCCGCCATTCGTGTCGAGCACCGGCTGGAGGGCGGCGTCAAACCCAGAGCCGCCGAAGACCTGGTAGTCCACCGGCTGGTAGGTCAGACCCGAGCCACCGTTGACGATGGTGAGGTTGGTCTGGGTGATGAGGCCATTGGTCGGAATGCTGAATTGGATTTGCGGGGCGACCACCGAGGGCACAGCCGGGTCGGAAAGATCCGGTGAGAGGAAGCTGACCTGGACCTCCGAGGTGTAACCGCCGATGAGGGGGGCTGTGATGTTGGCGCCGTTGACCGAATAGGTGCCGTAAACCCGGGCGACGGCGTTGGTGCTGGGTGAGCCGCCGGCAAAGACGACGTCCTTCGGTGTGTTGATGATGAAATCAGCCGCGACATTGGGGGCCAGCCCCAGCCCGAGCAATTTCCCGCCACCGACAACCGGCTGCAGGGCCACGTTCTTGGGCGGCACGGAATCGTCGGTGAACGAGGCCGTGAGCGAGGGGCCGTCGGCATAATCGCCCTGATTGATGATCGTTGGCTGATAGCCACCCGGGACCTTGGCCATCCTCGCAGTGGCGGTTTGGGCGACGCCGCCATTCGTCCCGGGCTCGATGGCCACGGTGACGGCCGGCGGATTGCCATCGACCGACGGATACTGCCCAGAGCTGCCCGTGCCACCCAACGGCGGGTTGACCTGGAAGATGTTTCCGGGCTTCACGACCTGGAACTGGGCCCCGGTGCCGGTGCCGAAGAGACTCACCTGGATGTTGGTCGCGCTGAAGTCGAAACCCGCGCCGCTTTCGACGACATTGACCAGACCGGGAAGCATGGCCCCGGTGGCCCCGTCGAAGTTCGGCACGATGATGGGCGGGTCGATGTTCTGTCCGGGTTGGGTCACGCTGATGACCGAAGAATACCCGGCACCCTTGTCGAGCATGAAGATGGCGAGCACTTGGCCGCCGCCGACTTGGGCGTAGGCCGTGGCTTGGCGTCCCCCGGCCGACGCGGGTGGGCTGATGGTCACGGTGACCGTTTGCGGGGGAATTCCATCGGGATACCCCTGCCCCTTGCTAACCACATCGACCTGCTGGATTTCGCCGCGGTAGACATCGACCAAAGCTTGGGCGCTGGCGCCAAACCCTTTGCCGGAACTGTCGGTGATGGTCACGGTGGGTGCTTCGGTGATCTTGTTGTAGCCCGTGCCGACGTCGGTGATGATGATTCCGGGTATGCCGGTCTGCGGAACTTGGCGCGAATAGTCGGGCGGAGGCAGGGTCGGGAGAAAATTCTGGAACGGATAGGCCACGGTGAACGAATCCGTGATGATCGGCTTGAGGTTGCCGCGCAGGCTCCAGTAGTTCCAACGCGACTCCGTGCCGGGGGTGCTGCGGTTGGCGTTGGGCGGGGCGCTGGCCGGGATGGGAAAGTCGCGGTCGTAGGTCTGCAGCGGATTCCAGACGATCTCGGTCTGGGCCGTCTTGGTCAGGTCGGGCCCGAGCGTGATGGGTTGGTATTGGTGGGGATTGAGGGCGACGACGGACTCTCGGGGATTGACCGTCATGGCAGCCGCCCCGGGACGACCGGCGGCAGCGAAAGGATTTTGCACGCCGAGGGCGAAGGTGCTGCGCGACTCGGACATGTTGTCCATCGCGTAGGAGACCTTGGTCGAGGTCGGAAAATTGAAGGCGTATTGCCCGAGCGTGTTGGCCCAATCGCGCGCTGCTTGGTCCATGACCCTCCGGCTGTCGGCGGTCACGCCCGTGTGGTAGTAACGCATCGGCGGGACGTTCGCGACGACGAACCAGTTCTTCGCCCGGGGTTGGACGAAGTCCAGGTAGAAAAACGGGTTGCCCTGCGCATCCGTGCCGTTGTTGAACCCCGGGGCGTTGGTCGAAGTGGTCAGCCGGACCGGCTTGACCGTGTCGGTGCGGTAGAAGACGGCCGTGTAGGTGTGGTTGTGCTGGCCCGGTGCGGTCACGGTGCCTCCGCCCTTTTTGGTGTAGGGACCGGGCGGCGGATTGAATCCGCCCGGCTGTTTGGAGGGCGTGTCGAAATACCATGGCGGGACTTCCTGATACCACTGGTTCGGGTTCACATGGTCGCCGTAGAGGAGCACGAACTGCACCCCGGTGACACCCGGCACATTCCACGGACCGCCGGCCACCATGCCCGCGTCGGTGCCGAGGTTGTTGCTGATCGAGTTGCTCGTGTTGGCCCGGATCAAATTGTAGAAGGTCGCGTAACGGCTGTTGTTCACCTCGCACCACGCGTAGGGCAATCCCTGCCCGACAGTCATCTTGAGGTAATTACCCTTCCCCGGCTGGCCGAAGGGCGTCCGTTGGTAGCGGTTCGTCGCGTAGTAATTCGTGGCCCGCGGATTGGCCGCTTCGTAAACGAGGTCCGTATCGAAGTCGCCGACCCGGTCGACCTTGAGCGAGAAAGGCGTCTGGTCCTCGGCCGAAGCGGTGCGGTCCCACACCGGATAGGGAAACGGATCATTCGTGCCACCGGGGCGCAGGTTCCACGGGCCGGGCTGGAGGACCTCATCGGGGCGCAGATTCCCCGGAACGACCACGGTTGTTTCGAGCGGGCGCATGGCGAGGTAGAGCCAGGCCTGATGCCATTCCGCCGGGACACTCGAAGCCGTGAGCTTGTCGCCGTATTGGTAGAAGAACGGGTTGACCGAGGAGAGATTGACCCCGCGCACGATCGTTTTGTCCTGCCAGTAATCGGTGTTGAGCGGAAAATTCTTCATCGGCTTGGCCTCGTAACCGAAGGGGCCGGGCGCCCAGTTGTAATTCACGGTGAAGGGATTGAGGAACAACGGTTGCTGGTCCACCCGCACCGGATTCCAAGTGCCGGCCGAGCGGCCTCCGTCCGGGGCGTTGGTGCTCTTGGGCCACTGGTAGTTGAAGTAATCCCAATCCGTCCCGCTGTAGGTTCCATAGTCGCCCGGCGCATGGATGCCGGCCTTGATCCCTGGGGGAGGCGTGCCGTCGCCCCACAGGAACCAGCCCAGCCACGAGCGCAGCGGCGGCCGCTCGCCGCGGGCCTCGTAATCTTGCAGCAGATCGGCGGTGAAGCTGCCCCGCGCCGCGCCGACCGCACCGGGGTATTTGGAGGTGTCGGGCGTCGGGTCGGTCGAACTCACCGGCGCGGCCTCGGTCCGCACGCTGACGTTCGCCAACGGAGGCAGCCCATCCCACGCGCTACCGACGTTCGTTCCGATGTGAAAGACGACATCGCCCGGGCCGCCCAGCGTCGATGGTGAAGGCCTGACGCCGGCCAGAGCGAACGCCGAGATGCGCACCTCGAGGGTGAAGAACTGGTTGGGGTCGAGGCTGACCGGATGCCCGTAAACCTTGTAGCCCTCATGATCTTCGAGCACCACGGGGGTGCCTGCGGCGGGCTGCCATTGCCCGAGGATGCCCGAAGTCATGACCCGAGCCGTGGCGCGGCCCACGCTCTGGTCGCTCTGGCGGTAGACAAAGTAAGCTTGATCCGGATTGCGCGTATCGAGGGACGGGGCGAGGGCGACGGGGGCGTCGGGCACCAGCGGGACGGTGCCGAGCACGTATTCCAGCGCATTGGCAAACCCGTCGCCGTCGGGATCATCATTCGGATCCTGCCGCTCGGCGGGCACGTTGTGGAAGGCAAGCCAATCGGCAAAATTCACCGGGTCGGCTGCGCGCACCGGTCCGGCGAGGAGAGCCGCGACCGCGGCCGTCAAACCCAAGACGATGAGGCGCGAGCGACGCAAGCGACGCCGGCAAAGGACGGCCAGCCCCAAACCCAGGGCAACCAGCGCCACCGTGCCCGGTTCGGGGACGGCGGTGGCGGCGAAGACCGCCTGCCCCGGGTTGCCCAAGGGAACACCCGTGCCGGCGAGGTAGTTGGTCAGGTTGGCCGCGGTGGCCTGCGCGAGGAGGCTGAACTGGGCCGGCCCAATGTAAGCCCCGAGATCGAAGCCTCCGACCTCCGGCAACCAGGCAAAGGCCCGCTGCCCCATGTCGACGTTGCCGCTGTAGAGCGTGTAGAAACCCGCGGCCAAACCCGTCTCGGTCAGCAACTGAATCTGCGTGAACGCCTCACCCGACAACGCGGTGGAGAAGACCAACTCTGCGGTCTGATCCAGCAACGGCTGGTAGATCCAGCCTGAGACCCCGAGTTGGAGCGCGCCGCCGTTGAAGCGCTCGGCCGATCCGGCGACATAGCCCGAGTCCGTCACGATCGTGATGGCCGACTGCTGGTAGCCGTCGTTCCTCGTGTAGGTCGAGTCGGTGAGTCCGATTTGCTGGGTCACGCCGTTGGTTTTGGCCAGCCACGCGCCCTGACCGAGCAGCACGTTGCCGCCGTTGTAGCGTTCGGAATGCCCGAGGACCAAGCCGCCCGAGGTAACATAATCTGCGTCGCTGAATTGGACTCCGGTCGCGCTGGTCGAGGCCGCATTGGTCAACCCGACCCGCGTGGTCGTGCCGGCCGGCGTGGCGACCCAGGCGGACTGCCCGGCTGACGAAGCCCCGTTGTAACGCAGCGAATAACCAATGGTGCGCCCCGAAGCATTCAGTGCCTCGGCCACGCTCTGCTGAAATCCGGAGGACGAAGTGTGCTCGGCATTGGTCAGGCCGATCCGCGACGAGACATACGATCCGCCCGAGGGGTCGGCGATCCATGCGGCATTGCCGTTGTCCGTTTCGCCGGTGAATCGCTGGGATCCGCCCGTGGCCACTCCCGACTCGGACAAAGCCAGAACGAAGCTGACATCGCGCCCGGAAGTCGATTGGAATTCGCCGCCGGTCAGACCGACCCGCTCCGTCGTGGCGTTGCTGATCGTGGCCACCCAGGCGGACTGGCCCGGGGACGCGCCGACATAGCTTTCCGAGTGCCCGGCAACCAAGCCGGAATCGGTGATGCCGACGACCTCGCTCATGCGGTATCCGTTGGTGTCGGTGTAGTTCGCGCCGGTGAATCCGACCCGCTGCGTGGTCGCGCCACCGGGGGACGAGACCCACGCGGTGCGCCCGGCATCCGCCCCGCCGCTGAAGCGCTCGGAGTATCCGGCGGCTTCTCCGCTGACGTTCAGGAATTGCGCCTCGCTGGCCTGGTAGCCATTCGTGCCCGTGTGTTCCGCGTCGTAGAAGCCCACCGCCGCCGTGCCGCTGGCATTCGTGGTCCAACGCGAAACCCACGCGTGCTGCCCGAGGAAATCACCCGAGCCGGCCGCGTAGCGCCAGGAGAAACCGGCCACGTCGCCGGACTCCACCGCGCGGTCAATCACGCTGAATTGCTCTCCATTGGTTCCCGTGAAAGCGGCGCTAGTGAACCCCACCCGCTGCGTGACCGGGACACCGGCGACCGGCTGGGCCAGCCACGCGCTCTGCCCGAGATTGATCGCGGCCGAAGCGCCATAGCGCGTCGAATAACCCCCGCTCACCCCGTCGGACGTGATGAACGTTGCCGCGGAAAACTGAAACGATCCGCCCGTGTGCTCGGCGTCGAAAAGCCCGACGCGCGTGGTCGCTGCGTTGGACGCATCCGCCACCCACGCCGCCTGCCCGAGATTCGTCGATCCCCCGAGAAACCGCGCCGCACTCCCGCGGAGCCATCCGCCCTCGGTCAGCTCGGTTGCCGCATTCGCCTGGAATCCGTCATTGCGAGTAAATTCACTGTTAGTCAGTCCGATTTGCCGCGTCCCCGGCCCGGCGGCAAAAACCCAGGGAATGCTGCCGAGAAGATTGGTCCCCTGAAAGCGGTCGGAAAAGCCGAACACCTGCCCGGCCTCGTTCATCCCGCTGAGCGTGCTGCTTTGGAATCCGTCGGTGCGCGTGAAGTTGGTGCCGAAGAATCCCAACCGCTCCAGGTTGTCGAGGCCCTGCCCGTGCACCGGTCCCAAGGCTTCGAGAAAAAAAAGGCCGGCAGCAGCCAGTCGGGAGAACCTGAGGGCGGGCAACGCCCTCGTTTTGACGTCGTTGGTCATCATGTTTTCAGCGTTGGATGGTTTTGCCGCAGGAAAATAGATACTCAGCCCATTCTCCTGTCAACCCGCCTGTGAATAACTCGGCAAGTGCCTCGTGCATGTGGCATTACGCCCGCACTTTAGCCCCCGCCTTGTCACGCCGGAGTCAGGCCGCAGCCCCTGCGCAGGCGGATCCAAGCTCCTTCCACCTTTCACATTTTACCTTCCACCTTTCACTCCTGACTCCCTGCTCCCCGCTCCAAGCTCCGCGCTTTCCCACCTTCGCGCTTCCTCCGGACCCTCTCAGACACCACCCTCACCGTGCAAGGCGAGTGGGTGGCCGGGCGCTTGGCGTCGGCACCGATCAGGCATTGTTCCCGCCAGCCATGGCACCGGACGCAGCAGGAGCATCACGGAACAGCAACGGATCCCGTGGGCCGGGCTTAATCCGCGAGGAACTCCTGGCTACTCGGCCTTCTTGTCGCCGGCTTTGCCCGGCTTGGCCGTGAATTCTTCCAGGGAAAGCTTGCTGTCCTTGTTCGTGTCCTTTTTCCCGAAGTTGGTTTCGGCTTTGGCTTTCTTCTCGCCCTCCATCTTGCCGATGAACTCTCCCAAGCCGAGGAACCCATCGGAGTTCTTGTCCTTCTTCTTGAAGTTCTCCTCCGGGGTGGCTTTGGGCTTGTCGCCCGCGGAGTCTTTGGTGTCTTCGGCGTGAAGAGGCAGCGAGAAGGCAAGGCTCAGGGCGAGGAGGAGGATGTATTTCATAGGAGGGTTGGTTGAGTGTTTTTACAATCGAGCACCATTCATAACAAGATCGCAGCAAGCGGAAAACGAAAATCCCGCAGCGCCCCCTCCCTGCCTCACTCCGCGCTCCAAGCTCCTTCCACCTTTCACCTGGTCCCCCCGCCCTGTCACGCCGGAGTCAGGCGTAGGAGCGCCTGCGTAGGCGGATCCACCCGTCACTTGTCACTCGTCACTCCGCTCGCCTACCTCCTCGACCCCATAAACAGCCGCAGCACATACCAGAACATCAGCGCGATGCCTGCGAAGAGCTGGAGCGCCGCGGCCACGTCGGCGTTCTGCGGGTAGCGCTGCAGCACGTTTGAAGTCGTGTAGAGCACCGAGGCCCCGGCGAGCAGCACCATGGCCACCGAGAACCACGTGCCGAGCTCGAACCCGAAAAGCACCGCGCACACAATCGCCACCAAAGCGAACAACCCGCCCCACACGATCAGCGAGCGCAGGAAAGAGAAATCTTTCCGCGTGACCACGACCACGCCGGTGAGGAGGAAGAATCCGCCGAGCGTGGCCTGCGCCGCGCTGGCGATCACGCCGGGGGCGGACTGATCGGCCACGGCGAGAAGGGGCACAAAGATCAGCGCCTGCAGGAGAATGTAGAGGGCGAAGCCGACGTATTGCAGCGGACGCGCCACGGTCGGCACCGCGATCATCGTTGCGAGCCAGGACAGCAGCATGAATCCGCCCAGCACGATCAGCCAGGACACGCCGGACACGAATTGCAGGACCACATTGGCGATCCCGCTTTTGAAGAACCACACCTCCAGCCCGACGAAGAGCACGATGGCCAGCGCGAGCTGCGCATACACGCGAACCAGAAAAGAGCCCTGGGCCCGGGCTTCAAGTTCACCCACGGGAATGGAGTAAGAGGAGTCCATGGCCCGAAAACTAATCCACCCGCCAAAAAAAGAAAACCCGAACTGCCGCCCGCTTGCGTCCCGGCCAAAAGCGGGTATAGAGGCGGAGGTCAAAACTCGGGTGCCACTTCATGGAGGCAATGGGCGGACCTCAAGCCATGCCATCAAACACCCTTTTCCCGCGCCTCACGGCCATTGCCGCCGTTCTTCTTTTCGCCGTCCACGCCACCCCGTCCACCGCCCAGGTGGTCACGGGCTCGACCGGCAACAGCCTGGCGTTCTCAAACGTCCAGCCCGCTCTGGCCATCACCTACCTGATCGCCACCTCAGGCATTTTTCCTAGCGGAGGCACGCTGGACGGCTCAAACATCGAGCCCTACCTCGGCGAAATCCGCATGTTTGCCGGAAACTTTGCTCCGAGTGGCTACGAGGAGGCCGACGGGGGCTTCCGGCCGATCGCGCAGAACACGGCACTCTTCGCCCTGCTCGGGACAAGATTCGGAGGCAACGGCACAACCGACTTCCGCCTGCCCGATCTCAGCGCCCGGACGATCATGGGCGCGGGCGAGGGCCCCGGGCTCACCGCCTATGCGCTCGGCGAGGCCTCCGGAAGTTTGTTCACGACATTGCTCCCGGCCAGGGATGCCTGAGCCGCCTCCAGTGTTTGGGCGTCGTAGGACGCGTTTGGTTTAGTGGTCATAGACCTATTTGTTGTTTTGACGACAGCTCCCTCGCCCCGATGATCAGCGGCCCACTCGGACCCATCTCGGCGAAACTTCGGTGCTGCTACACGTCGGCGGGTGTCAAATTGCGGCGCACAATCCATCCGCACCCGCCGTCAACCCCCGCAGCCAAAAACGTCTCCGCGTCCGTTCGCCACACATGCCCGCGTCATTTGACACCGCCCCATCCATCAAGCCCCACTTGCGGGGGTTAGGGGGCGCTTTGCACCGATTCGGGAGCGCCGCGAGGCATCAGCCACCCCCTAACAGTGGCTCAGGCTCGCGGAACACAGAGCCTCGGCAGCCCTTACCTTTTGACATTTCAAACGTGGCGTCGCACGGCGGCGGTAGGTTGTTCCAGCCCCCAACCCCCCAACCTTCAACCATGGACCCTATGTGACGAGAGGAGCCATTCGACAAATCCGAACGGTCCGACCGCACGGCCCAAAGGGGGGCGGAGGCTATTTGATGGCTGCGAGCTGCTCTAGCGTAAGGGCGGAGTCGTAGAGTTTCAGCCACCGGACCAGGCCGGGGAAGGACTCGATCGATGCTGCGGTCGAGGTGGATCCGTCGTTCGGACGGCCGCCGACCAGAATCGTGGAGGACTTCTTGGGATCGACCGTGGCCGCGCGCTCGCCGAGCAGTTCTCCGTCGAGGTAGAGCCGGTAAGTGGTGCCGTCGAACGTCGCCGCCACCCGCGCGACCCGGCCTTTCATCGACGTGGCGTCCGCCGCGATCGCATGCCAGTCGCCATCGCAGGCGGCTTCAAGCTTGGGGCCCGACAGCCGGATGACCATGGAAGGATGCGCGAAGAGGATGGTCCCGTAGGTGGCGCCGGGCGGGCCGCCCTGCTCAACCTCGAGGACAACACTGAAGGTGTCTCCGGCGATCTTGGTCAGGTCCTCCTTGAGCTCGAGATATCCGCCACCCAGAAAATCGGCCCCCGCCCCGCTGGCGGTCACATCACCGTGCGGGACGAATTCCAGCCCGTGCTGTCCGGCCACTGGACTTCCCGAACTGAAATCCGCGAAGTTCCACTGGTCCACCGGCACCGGCTCGGCGCCCTGCGCCGCCCGGGCAACGGGAAGCGCAAAGGAGATGCAGAGCAAGGCGACGGTCAGACGAAGGAAGGGGGAGGATTTCATGGGGAGCGGGGAGCTGGGAGCGAGGAGAGGGTAAAAGGTCGAAGGTAAAAGGTGAAAGGTGGAAAGGGGACGGTTGAGTTCGGACCGACCGGGGGCGTCGGTCAGTTGTTGGTGCCGGGCACAGAATCCACTGGCTTCGGCATGTTGGTCTGATTCGTTCCGACCGGGAGAGGAGGAATGAGCAGCGCCGGTTGTGGCGACTGGTCTTGTCCCGAGGGCCCAAACGGCCCGGACGGGCCCATGTAAGGACGATTGCCCGGACCCGGGATCTGGCGCGGATCAGGCTGCAGTGTGCGCAGCGCGAAGAAGCGCTCCATGCCAGCATTGAAGTCCTCGGGGTGGTCCCGCTTCAACGCGTCCAGCCTCTCACCGATGACCTTGGCCGGAACCAGGTCGCTGCCAGTGTTGAGCGCCGCTTGGTAGGAGACCACGGCGAGCAGGAACTGGCCGGCCGCCTCCTGGTTCTGGGCAGCGAGGAGGGAGGTGAAGCCGTCCGTGTCCGCCCGGCTGAAGGAACCCACCCGCAGAACCGTTCGGCGGGCCTCGGCTGCTCGCATCATGCCAGGGTAGTCGCGGCGAGCCTCCGCCTCTTGAAACAACCTGGTCAGGAGTTGCTGTGGCGATTCCCCCGGTTTGGCGGTGGCGTCGGGCGGTGCGCCAACATAACGAGGCAGGGTGAGGAGAATGAGATCCGCCGTCAGCCGGGAAAGCACAGGGCCTGAGACGGCGTTTCCAGGCCCGGTGCCACCCCCTCCGCTTTCCGGCGGAAGCATCGAAACCATCACGGGAAGCCCTGCTTTGTATTGCTGATAGGAGCGGTTGATGGACTCAAGCGACATGAGGAAACCTTGCGCGGCCAACGAGACATCCGGATTCCTCTGGCCACCAAAACGAATTTCCCGGAGTCGGCGCATCGATCCCTCAAGGTCATCGAGCGACTTGGTGTCAGCCGCGATCTTCTCCAACTCGGCATAAGCGGCGGGGCCTTGAACCCCTTCGGCCTCCGGTGGGGCAGCCGGTTTGGCGGCCGCTTTAGCCTTCTCGAGAAGCTCCAGAATGCTCGAGCGGGGGAGCAGGGCAGCGCCCTCACTGTTCGCCAAGCCGCGAAGCGATTCCATGGCTTCCGGCGCGTTGCCAGCCTGCTTGGCGACGAGGTAATTCTGCCACAATGTCACGAATCTCTGGGCGTTGTTCAGTTCCTCCTGCGCCGGACGCATCTTCGAGGTCTGGAACTCCGAGGCCAGCTCCTTGCGAAGATTCCCGAGAGTGCTGAGCGTGGCGTCCAAATCCGCTGGTGCCTGGGCCTGCTCGACAGCCTTGCGGGCTGCCTGAAGGTTGTCCGCGATGAGGGTGCGAACCCGCTCATCGTCCGCCTTTTGGCTTGCGAGCAACTCCGACTGCAGCGTCGAGACCTCGGCGGCGACAGCATCCGAGGAGTAGATGGCGGAGATCTGACTGAGCACCTCCAACGCCCTCTCTCTGCCCTCCTCTCGCTCCAACAGCGTCGCAAGCTGGGCGACGGCCGAAGCGCTCATGTCGCGACGGTTGGCGCCTTCGCCTTTTGCGCTCTCCTCGGTCAGCGCGGCCTTGAGCCTTTGGAATGAGGCGCGCCCCTTGTCGCTCAAGGCCGGGGCTGGAGAGCCAAGCGCAAGGACGATGGCAAGACACAGAAGGAGAAAGGGAAGACGATTCATAGGACAATTGTCCCCGCACCTCGGGGGAAAAAGCAAGGCAAGCTAGAGGGGCCCGTGCGGCCGTTGTGCAGGCTCTTCCTTCAGCGATCCAGCATTCCCGCGCCCGTCGGAAGAACGGTCGGGGCTTGTCAGGGGGCGGAGGGTTGGGGAAATTTGCGGGGATTGCGGAGGATTTCTGCACTGACGCGTTTGGTGGTGGTCATCGGCTTGATGATCCTGCCGGCCCTTGCCGCGGTGCAGACGGGGTGGAACCTGCGCTGGGCGGGGGCATATGCGGTGGTCATCAACGGCATCACCTACCTGTTTTATGCCGCGGACAAGAGGAGGGCGCAGGGCGGAGCGTGGCGGGTGCCGGAAGCGCGGTTGCACTTCCTCGAGTTGCTGGGCGGATGGCCGGGCGCCTTCCTCGCCCAGGGACACCTGCGTCACAAGTGCTCCAAGGTAAGTTACCAAGTCAGCTTCTGGTTCATCGTGCTGCTGTGGCAGTTCGTCGCCTTCGATTCCTTGCAGAACTGGGCCATTTCCAAGGCGGTTTTCGTGTGGGCAGACGGCATCCGGCAAGCCGTGGAGCACCCGTGATCGGGTAAGCCGCATGGAGCGGCTGGGGCGCGGTTGTCTTTTTCCAACAAAAGGCATACTGTGCGGACATGGCGGATTCCTACACGGTCAAGACGGCGCAGCAGCAGTTTTCGGCCGTGGTGCGGGAAGCGCAGGAGCACCCGGTCACGATCACGAAACAGGGGAAGGCGGTGGCGGTGATGATGTCGGTCGAGCGGCTGGAGGCGATCGCGGAGACGATGGAAATCCTGGCCGACCCGGCCGCGATGGCCGCCATCCGCGCCCATCGCGAGGGGCGCGGTGTTTACCACGACGTGGCCGCCCTCGACGCGCTATGATCGCGGTGCGGGTGCGGGAGGAGGTGATGGATTACCTCGGCAAGTTGCCGCCGGGGCCGCGTCATGCGCTGCGGGTGGCGATCAAGGATCTGGCGCATGAACGCGGGGACATCCGGCCGCTGAGCGACGAATTGGAGGGATTCTGCCGCCTGCGGGTGGGCTCGCACCGGGTCATTTTCGAATACGAGATGATCGAGGGACGCCGGACGGCGACGTGCGTGTTCGCCGGAGGGCGGCGCTGGGTTTACGAGGTGTTCCAGAGTCGGCTGGCGGAATGACGGCGGCTCGCGCCGGGAATGGTCGGAGCTTGTCATGGGGTGGACGCATGACTACCGAGGGCGGATGAGCGAGGCGTGGGATTGGCTGGTGACGAAATGGCGGTGGCCGGGGGCCGCGGGATTGGCGGGAGCGATTCTGCTCTTGCTGGCGCCGGCGGTCTGGTGGCTCGGGGGCGCGGTGGCCTTCTGGATTTATCTGCAGCTGCCGCTCTACATGCTGCACCAGGTGGAGGAACACGCGGGCGACCGGTTCCGGGAATTCGTCAACCGGGTGGTGGGCGGCGGGGTGGAGGTGTTGTCGCGCCCGGCGACGTTCGTGATCAACTCGGTCGGGGTCTGGGGAGTGGATCTGGCGGGGATTTACGCGGGGCTGCTGCTGGGTCCGGGGTGGGCGCTGGTCGTGTTCTACCTGCCACTGGTCAATGCGGTCGGGCACGCGGTCCAAGCCATCGCGATGCGGCGCTACAATCCGGGGCTGATCACCTCGCTGGTCCTCCTTCTGCCGCTGGCGGGCACCGGGCTTTGGGTTGTTTCACATGCGACCCACGCGACGCTCGCAATGCACGCGACCGGCCTCGGGGCCGCGCTGCTGGTGCATCTGGCGATCATCGTCCACGTGAAGCGTGGACTGAGGGGGGAATGAAAAGTGAAAAGTGGAAAGGTGGAAGGTGAAAAGTGGGAAAGCGGGGAGCATGGAGCATGGAGCGGGGGAGAGGGGGGGAAAGGAAAAGTGAAAAGTCGAAAGGTAAAAGGTGAAAAGGGGGAGAGTGGGCGGCTAATGGGCCAGGAGGTCGGCGCAGACGGCGGCGGCTTCGAAGTGTTTCTCGGCGTAGGCGCGGGCGGCTTTCTGGTGGTGGGGGTAGTTGGCGGCGACGGCGGCGACGGCCCGGGCCGCGCCTGCAAGATCGGAGAAGGCGAGGACGCCGTCGCCCGAGGGCAGCGATTCGCTCCAACCGGTGTCCTGCACGACGACCGGTTTGCCGGCGGCGAGGTAGCAGGCACTGCGGCAACTGAACCACCCGCTGCGGGATTTGACGTAGCCGTTTTTGGCGATGCTCCACTCGGCTTTCGAGCCGGTGAGGAAGTCGCGGTAGGTCAGGTAGTCGGGGAGGTAGATGTCCGGCTCGACGATGGTCCAGCCGTGTGATTCCAACATGGCGGTCGGACGGTTTTTCCCCACGCCCTGGCCCATGGCGAGGACGAAGCGCTCGGAGGTTTGTTCCGGCAGGAGGGAAAATTTGAGGAATTCTTCATCCTTCTGGCCGTAGGTTTCCCCGTCATATTCCTTGGGCTTGTAGCTGGACCAATTCATGACCGTGCTCCACGCACCGCGCGAGACGGTGTCGGGCGTCTCCGCCTGCGGATTCCAGTGGTCGAGGGCGATGGGTTGGACGGTGGGATGCCAGGTGAGGCCGCCGGTGGGGACCAGACAACCGGGACGTCCGATGTTGAGCCCGAAGGAAAAATGCCGGTCATGCAGACGGATGCGCTCCTCGGTCCCTCCATGCGTGACCAAGCCGATGTGGGTGAACATCGGGTCGCCATCGAGGAACAACTTCCGCCGGATGGCCGAGGTGGCGTCGGTCAGCCAGGCCGCGCCGGAGACGTTGACCAGCACATCCGCCTCGGCGATGAGTTTGTCGACGTCGGCCGCAGCCGCCGGACCGTGGTAGGTGCCATCGGCCCCGTTGCGGTAGATCCAGCGGTCGCCCATGTCGAAGGCGCTCATCACGCGGGAAAGGTAGGCGACGTTGTGCGAGCAATCCGCACTCGGCTCCTGCGCGACCGGGTCATAGGCCCAGGCACCCGTGTCTTCCAGATACCACACTTCGTGACCCAAGGCGCGGAAGCCCAGGGCGTATTGGATGTAATCCCACGTGACCCCACCGAAGGCGTATTGGCCGATGAGGCCGGTGACGATGATGCGCATGGCTTAAGGGTTGATCTCGCCGGCCTCGCGGTTCACGAACCTTCGCATGGGCGCGAGGCTAACTTAAACCCCCCACCCGGTCAAAGACCCCGCAGCGTGGACCCGGCGGAGTTGCACGTGCTGTGCTGACGCGACTCACCCCGCGCCCCAGCCAAGGAGCGGGGCGAGCGTGCGGACCGTGAGCCAGATGAGGATTGCGCCGGCGAGGTCGAGCAGCAGGCCGTAGCGGACCATCTGCAGGAGACGCACCTCGCCAGTCGAGTAGGCCATGGCGTTGGGACCGGTCGAAACCGGCAAGGCGAACCCGAAGCTGCTGGCGAGGCAGCAAGCCAGCGCCACAGGGATGGGATCAAGCCCCGAGGACTGCGCGACGGCAATCATCATTGGCACCATGACGTTGGCGGTCGCCGTGTTTGACGTCGCGGTGCTGAGCAGCAACGTGAGACCCACGGCCACGGCGGAGAGCGCCCAGACGCCGGAGTCCGCGCCGAGCGAACCGGCCACCATGTCGCCGAGCGCCCGGGCCAGCCCGGTGTCGAAGACCTGCTTGCCCAGCGCCAGGCCGCCGGCGAAAAGCAGGATCGTGCCCCAGTCGATGTGGACCGCCTCGCGCCATGTGATGGTGAACTCGCCGCGGCGGAAATCGGTCGGCAGGACAAAGAGGAGCAGCCCGGCGGCCAAGCCGACGACTTCCTCCGGGAAATGCGATTGGATCCACGCAGCCCCGAGGCGCGGCTCGCCTAAGAGCAACTCGACCACTCCGGGATAGAGCCAGAGGACGATTGCACCTCCGAGGCAGAGCGCGCAGTTGCGCTCCCCGGGCGTGAACCGTCCGAGCGCGGCCCGCTGGCCGGCCAGGTCGCCGAGGGAGTCGGCGAGAGAGTCGCCGGTCCAGCGCCGCAGGGGTGGACGGAGCAGGAAGACGAGAAACACGAGGAGCACGGCCGCGAGAGGAACGGCCAGTTGCATCCAGCCGAGGAAGCCGATCTCAACCCCGACCAATTCGCGCAGGAACCCGAGGGCGATGAGGTTCGGCGGCGTGCCCACGGGCGTGGCGAGGCCGCCGATGGACGCCGCGAAGGGAATGAGAAGCACCAGACGGGCGCGGGCGACCGCGTTCCGGGCGAGGTCCGGGCAGGTGTTGGCAATGCCAAGGGCGATCGGCAGCATCACCGCCGTGGTGGCCACGTTGCTCATCCACATCGAGAGGATCGCCGTGACCACGGCAATCGAGGCGTAGAGCCGCAGCGGAGTTGCGGACAGACGATCGAAGCTCATCATGCCGAGGGCGAGGCGCTTCTCGAAGCCGTGCTTCTGCATGGCGGCGGCGAGGAAAAACATTCCGACGAAAAGAAAGACAATGGGCGAACCGAAGGGAGCGAAGACCGCTTTGTCCGTCCCGACGCCGAGGACAACGCACAGCAGCGGCGCGAGCAGGGCCGTGACGGCGAGCGGGATGCTCTCGCAAATCCACAGCACCAGCGTGAGCCCGAGGATGGCCGAAAGCCGGTGCGCCTCCGGCGTCAGCCCCGGAATGGGCAAGAACAAGAGCAGCGCGAAGACGGCGGGCCCCAGAATCCATCCAGCCATGTGCCGGTGGTGATCGAAGCGCGCCTCGAGTGCCTCCAGCTTGACGTCCGCGGTTTCTCGCCCCTGCATCACCTCAAGACGAACCGCCGCTGGACGGTTGTCAATCCCGCGGGTTGAACTGGGTGCCAAGCAGCGTGTCGAGCGCGGCGAAAGCGGCGGAGCTTGTATCCGTAGCGACAAATCCAAGATATCCGTCGGGCCGGACGAGTGCGCATCCGCTTTCGCCGGACAAGCCGGCGCGGGCGGCGGAGCCGACGGATTCGCCCGGGACAATCTCAAGGACATCACGCCATCGGGCGGCGAAGGCTGCATCCGGAAGACCGCCGCCGTAGACGAGCAGGTGGTGGAGGCTGCCGGAAAGCTTGATGCGGTCCGGAAAGCGGGTGCCGGGACGGACTTCGCCGGACGGTGCGCCGGGTCCGTGGAAGCCGAGCAGCGGACTGGCGGTGATGGTTAGGTCGAGCATGTGCGTGCTGGTGCCGCGGTGGTTGGGGTCGGGCGGCGAGGGCTCCAGCGGCTGGCCGTTGCGCACGAGTTCGACGAGGGCAAAGTAGAATTCCGACATGGATTCCGAACTGGCCAGCACCTGGCGGGCCACCTCCTGGCGCTCCGGTTCGTAGGCGTCGAGGAGAGCTGGATGTCCGCCCCGCTGCAGAACAGACGCCAGCTGCCAGGCTAGGCTGGCGGCATCGAGTAGCCCCGAATTCATCCCCTCCCCGCCGAACGGGCTGCACAGGTGGGCGGCGTCGCCCGCTAGAAAGCAACGGCCTTCGCGGAATTTCGGGGACATCCGCCGGTGGGTTTTGTAGCAGGAGACCCAGCGGACATCCTCCAAGGCCAAAGGCACGGAAAGATGCTGGGCCAGCGCCGCCTCGAGGTCGGCCGGCCCGGGCGCAGTGAGCCGGTGATCGTCGGGTAGATCCAAGACGAGCAGGCTGCGCCCCTCCGGCAAGTCAGCCACCATGAGCAGACCGGCCGGTGAAAAGACCATGTTGAGCAACTCGTCGCCGCGGGGAACGTCGACCCGTGCATCGGCGGCGAGAAATTGCCGGGGATAGGTGATACCCTCGAGTTGCTGGTGAATGGCCCCCCGCACCGGGCTGTGGGCCCCGCCTGCGCCGATGAGGTAAGCGGTTTCGATGACGAAGGCCGAGCCATCAGGCTTCTCGCAGCAAACGCGGACGCCATCGGGCCGCGGGATGATCTCGCGCGCGGTCACGCCGCGCTCCACGCGGATGTCGAACGACTCGAGGTGGGCGTTGAGAATTTCCTCGGTGCGCCACTGCGGCATCGAGCAGGTGAATGGATAAGGCGATTCCGGCGGCGGACCCCGGAAAACAAAAGCCTCTTCCATCGCGGCATTCCAGACACGGAGGCCCCGGACGCGAGCGGCTTCAGCCAAAAAAGGGGCCACGCATCCGGCCCGCGCGAAAGCCTCGAGAGTCGCCGGCTGAATGCCGGTGGCGCGGGTCTGGATGTGAGGCGCCGGGAGTTGCTCAATGATGCGCGGACGAACCCCGTGCCTCGCCAATTCCGCGGCGGCGAACAAGCCCGTTGGGCCGGCTCCGATGATGAGAACTTCCGTGGCGGCATCGTTCATGGCCTGCGGAGGTAGCAGGCTTGCAGCCTCAGGTGGAGGAAAAAGAGAACGCCGCGCCAGACCTCAACGACGGGCCAGCGGGGTGAGGATATGCCAGCCCCAGCGCTGTTCCATCTTGGAGACGGTTTCGATGCGATTGTCGTAGCTGTCGAGGATGAGAGGATCCCAGCCTTGGTAGACGAGAAGGACCGAATGGAGGACTCGGGCGCGCTCGCGCGGCACGGAGACGCGGACTATTTGCAGGCGGGCTTGGGGAATGCCGGCGCGGATCAAGCGCACCATCTTGGTCAGCGCATAATCCTCGCAGTCCCCATAGCGGGCACGCAGGGCGCGCGGGCCGGGCTTGCGGAGGGAGGGCTCGGCCATCCGCCGGTCGGCCACGCCGTAATTGTCGAGGTCGCTCATCCAGACGATCTCGCAGTTCACCTCCCGGTTGATGCGCTTGGTTGTGGCCATCTCCTCCTTGCCCAAAGCCTGCACCTCCGGCCGGGCCAAGGCTTCAACCGTGAGCAGGCAAGCCAGGACAAGCAGGGGGGGCCGGCTTCATGGCGTCAGCCCAAATCAACGCGGCCAGCCGCGGGTGCCGGGGTGGGCCCGGGCGAAGGTCCATCCACCGGCTCGGGTTTCAATTCGGGCAAAGGCTCTTCGGGAACCGCATCCTCGGGCAGGACATCGAGACTCGGATCGGACGGGACCGGTTCGTCTTCATCCGGCTGCGGGCGCGTCGAACCCCGGCCGGAGGACGATCCTTGGCTGGGTTGGCGCGAAGGGGGTCGCGCGGGGGGCGTGACGGCTCCGCCCGGACCGGCCATGAATTCCTGACGGCTGAGCTTGCGGTTTCCGTCGCGATCCATGCTGAGAAATCTCTGCTGACCTCCTTGCGGATTCTTGCGCACCAATGGAGCGGCGCCGAATTCCTGCACGGTGACGGTGCCGTCGCCATTGCGGTCGAGGCGGGAGAAAAGTGCCTGGCGGGTGCCGCCTCCCCCGCCCCCGGGCTGCTGGGCCACGGCTGCCGAGCCGCCGGCCAGAACCAGCAGCGACAGGGCGAGGGCGGAGCGCAAGAAGCCGGACGTCATACAGTTCTCCATCGTCTATGCGGGGCGGAATTTCAAGCCACGCGCGCCCCGGACGCCGGGCAAATCATTTTGCGCCGGGCCAGAGCGGAAGGATGGGGAGACGAGAGGCAGGCGGGGCAAAGCGTGGCTTGTTCCTCCGCGACCCGCCCCGCATAGTGTGAGGGGATGCGGGCATTTTTCCAGCAGGCCGGGCGTTTCCTCGCATGGCTGCTCGCCTACGGGGCGGCCTATGTGGGGCTTTTCATCGAGACCCTGGGCCATGCGCCGCGGCTGCTGCGCGAGCCGGCCCGGAGGCTGTTGCTCAAACAGGTGTATTTCACCGGCATCGAGACGCTGCCACTGCTCACCGTCGTGGCGCTCGTCACCGGCTACGCCTCGACCTCGGCGCTGCATCGTGTGCTGCTGCAGGACATGGGGCTGACGCTCGACGTCTTCCGGGCGCTCGTCATTCGTGAGGCCTCGATCCTCCTGGTGGCCTTCTACGTCCTCGCCCGCAGCGGCTCGGCCATCGCCTCGGAACTGGCCAACATGCGACAGAACGGAGAACTGGCCACGCTTTACAGCCTCGGGATCGATCCGTCCGCCTACCTTGTGGCGCCGCGCATCGCCGCGCTGGTCCTGTGCGTCGCGGCGCTGTCGGTCTATTTTCAAGTGACCGCGGTGTTCGGCGGGTTCGCCCTCATGTCGATCTTCTCCGACTGGGACTACCTTCTGGCCATCGCGAAGTTCAACGACGGCCTCGAAGCCGGCACCATCGTGCTCATCGTGGCCAAGACCCTGGTTTTCGGGGGCATCATCGGCACCGTGTGCTGCCAGCAGGGTTTGGCCGCGGTGCCGGGACCATTGGGGATTCCCGGGGCCACGCGGACGGCCATGATCCACAGCTTCACCGCCATCGTGTTGGGCGAGGGCATGTTTGTCGCGTTGTTCGGATGAAGACGCCGCTGTTCAAATCCTCCGGGCTGGATTGCGGCGAGCACCGTTATCCCGCCCTGCAGCTGACGGCCGGCGGGATGGCGGGCTGGCGGACGACGGACCACGCGGCCTCGGTGGTGTTGTTCGACCTCGTCATGGGCCTGCGCCGTCCGCCCCCCGGTGCGGCGGTGTGGTTCGACCAAGATCTGGCCGGGCTGAACGCGGAGGAAATTCTCGGCCTCCTGCGTCGGCTCGCGCCGCTGACCTCCGGAGGCGGACTGATCGGCAACTTGAACATCGGCGACAATGTCATGCTGCCGCTGACCGAGCGGGACCCCTCGGCGGTGGAGCAAGCCACGGCCGAGTTGGAGGAGGTCCTGGACCGCGATCCGTGGAAATATTGGCTGCCGGGAGGACACCTCACCCGGTTGCCCTTTCAGGCCACCCATCTCGAGCGCTGCCTGGCCGGTGTTCTTCGCGCCTACCTCTTGAAGCCCGAGGCCATTGTCAGCTGCCATTTTTTCCATCTGCTCGAGGCCGAAGCGAGGCAGACCGCGACCTCCGCAGTGCTGTGGCTGCGGGAGGTCAGCCCCGCCTCGGCCTGGCTCATCCTGACGGCCGAATCGCAATTGCCGGAAGCGTGGGGCGCAAATATCCTCGAGGCGAAGCGATGAAATACCTACGCGATACCGACCCGCGGTTCCGCAACCTCGGACTCAAGGTCAGCGGCTTTTTTGCCGGGGTCATCGTGCTCATGCTGCTGATGGCTGCGGTGCTGGGTTGGCGCAACGACCTTTTCGAACCTTCGGTCAATTACTCGAGCCGCCCCGGCAAGGCGGACGCGATCTTCCCGGGCATGAACGTCACCCTGCACGGGATCCGCGCCGGCCGCGTGACCAAAGTGGACCTCGACGAGGAAGGGAAGCCGAGCATCACGCTGCGCATCCAGCGACGCGCCGCCCAGTGGCTGCGGGAGGATGCCGAACTGCTGCTCACGGGACTGGGGCCGCTGGAAAGTCCCTACCTCGAACTGCAGACCGGATCCAGCAGCCAACCTCCGTTGCCGGACGAAGCCGTCCTGCCGTTCCGCCGCGAGGCCACGATCGGCGAATTGGCCAGCACGCTGGAAAAGCAACTGCGCCCGGTCATCTCGGCCAGCAGCGACTTCGTCGGCGAGATCAGTCGTCCGGACGGGGACATTCGCATGACCATCGCCGCCCTCAGGGCGCTGACCGATGCGCTGGCCAAGGATGTCCCCCCCGCCATGGCCGACGCGCGGCAGGCGGCCCAGAGCACGCGAAGTTATCTCGATGAATTGACCGCGGACGAAGGGGATTTGGAGAAGTTGCGCAAGAATTTGCTCTCGACCAGCGAGGTGATCGAGAGCCGCCTGCCCAAAATGCTCGAAGATGCCGAGCAAACACTCTCCTCGCTCAAGCGGGCCACGACCAAGGTGGAAAAATCCGTCAACACCTCGGCCCCGGAGGTGGAGGAGTTGGTCAAGCGGTCCAATGAAGCGGCCCTCCGCGCCGAGACGCTGCTGACCGATTTCCGCAAGATCTGGATGCTCAAGCTGGTCATGCCCAAGTCGCGGGAAGGAACAGCAGCAACCGAAGTCAAGAAGCCCCCGGCACGGTAGGTCGGCGAGCCCTATTTGCTTTCGAGGTTGACCACCGGCTCCCACTCCGGCCCGGGCGGCGTCTCGATGAGGCGACGGCAACGTCCGGCCATTTCGCGCAGCATGTGGTCGTCGGGCGAGACCTCCAGCGCGGCCTCGAAGCAGGAAAGCGCCTCGGTGAACCGCCGCGCCCGGTAGTGCTCCCAACCCTCCTCATGCCGTTCGAGCCACGGCGGCCGCTCGGCCTGGCCATCGGCATCGACCGGCACGGTCCAGATGGTCACCGGGGTGGTCCGCCCGACGACCCGCACCGTGTCAATCGTGCGATAGGGAAACTCCCCGCGGGTCTCACCGACGACGACATCGCTGACCAACAACGGCTGATGGTAGCGCTTGGTCAGGCTCTCCATGCGCGAGGTCAGATTGACCGTGTCGCCGATCACCGTGGGTTCCATCTTCAATTCCGAACCGATATTGCCGAAAATCGCCGGACCGTGGTGCAGGCCGATGCCGACATGCAGTCCCGGCACCCCGCGCGCCTCCCATTCGCGGCTCAAGCGAACCACCGCAGCGAGCATGTCGAGGGCGGCTTGCACGGCGCGGGCGCAATCGCCCCGGGGGCCAGCCGAGGCCACGGTGCCCCAGACGGCCATAACGGCATCACCGATGAATTTGTCCAGCGTCCCGCGGTGGCGGAAAACAATTTCGACCATGCCGGCGAGATACTCGTTGAGGTTGCTGACCAGGACAGCCGGGTCGGCTTTCTCCGAGAGCGCGGTGAAGCCCCGCAGATCGGAAAACATCACGGCCACCTCCTTGCGCGTCCCCCCGAGCTGGTCGAGAAAGTCGCTGTCGTGATCGATCAACTCGCACACGAGATCCCGCGAGACATAGCGCTCGAGACTGCGGCGCACGCGCGCCTTTTCCCGTCGCTCGAGCGAGAAATCGTAGGCGAAGGAAGTCAGCCCAGCGAGCAGCAGCGTGGCCGTGGGATAAAACATGCCCGGCAGGAACGCTGCGTAGTTGAAGAGGAGGAGAGCCGCGCCCCAATACCCGATGAGGAGCAAGCCGAGCACGGAGAAGACGCCCAGAGGCCGCCGCACGAGGAGGTTCATAGCGAAAGCGAGGAGGCCCATGACGAAACACGACGCCGCGACCAGCCAGGGCGCGGCCCGTTGGTAGAATGCATCCAACTGCGCCGCGGCCATGGCATGCAGGTGGACTTCGGGGCCCGACAAGGTGCCGACCGGCGTGCGGACAAAATCACGAAAGCGTGCGGCCAGCGGACCGAAGAGGACGATCTTGTCACGGAAGACCGCCCCGTCCTTGAGGTTGCTCGCCCAAAAGTCGGGGACGAAGACCTGCCAGAGCGGCACAACGGGAAAGGAGCCGGGCGGGCTGAAGCGCATCAAGCCGAAAGCCGGAACCTCCTCCCCCAGCCGCGCGTGCCGCAGCGCGAGCGCGCCGAGCGACAGCCGCACCTCGCCCCCGACCCGCGCGTCGCCCAGCATGACGCCATCGGACATGCGGTAGTGCGCGCCCCGCACCACCTTGTCGGGCTCGGGCCAGAAATTGGCGAAGCCCACCGTGCCGGTGGAATCCTCCGGAAGGATCGTGTCGGAGGGCGGATGAAAAAGGTCGGCATGGCGCTCGGAAGAAAACTCGGTGTCGGCGTAAAGCGAGGCGATGACCACGCGCCCCGGGTGGGCCGCCAGCGTGGCCCGGAGCTTTTCGTCACCCGCGCCGGGAAGCGGAAAATGGGCATCAAGGACGACAACCTTTGCGCCGGCCGCGAGGATTTTTTCAATTGCCTCGGCATAAACAAGGCGGGACCAGGGAAACTCGGCCGCCATGGCGGCGAGGGCCGGCGAGGCCTCGATTTCCTCGGGCTCGAGCTGACTCAACTCGAGGCTGGCCTCGTCAAGGGCGAGGAACACATAGTCCGCCGGCGCAGCCGCCCGGACCCCGTGGCGCACGACGGCGTCCTGCAGTGAGAGCTCGGCCAGCTCGAGCGGACCGACGTTGAGCCATACGGCAAAAAGCGCGAAGAGTCCGGCCCAGGCGGCGCAAACCAGAAAGATCACGCGGGTCCGCTGCTGGGCGCGCCTCGACTTTCCGCGGGTGGTGGGCGGGACAACCATGACACCACCGTGACAGAATATTGCTTGGCGTGACAGACCCATCGGGTGGATAAAGGCGGGTAGTTATGGCCCCACCACGCAACTTCTGCCGGGCGGCCTTGGCCGCCCTCCTCCTCGCCGCCGCCCTGCCATCCATCCAAGCGCAGGATCCGCCCCGCAGCGTCAACGCGGACCAGCAGCGCAGCGACATGATGGGCACGATCACCGGGCAGTTGTTTTCCAGCGATCCAAACTTCGCCCCGCCGAGCCCGGCGGACAATGATTTGGGGGAGCAGCGCCTGCTCTTCAAGCGCGACGACTACAAAGCCTTCACCCTTTTCGCCAACGCCTCGGAGTTTTTCACCAGCAACGCCGCGCTTTCGCACAACAACCCGCGCTCGGATTGGTTCAGCGCCATCCAGTTCGGCGCCAGCTACGTGCCGCACATCACCGGAGGCCTCTACGGCGAAGTGACGGCGTTGCAGCAACTCTACCGCTATGCCGAATACAGCGGCCTCAACTTCAACAGCCTCGATCTCGGCGCCGGCCTCATCTACGTCTTCCGCGACCTCGAGGGGCTCTCCGTTTTCACCCGTTACAACTACAACCTGCTGACCAATGCCGAGGCTGACTCTGCGCTCCTCTACCAGCAGACGATCCGCATGGGTGTGAACAAGCCTTTCATCTTCAGCCGCGCCCACTCGGCCACGGTGGGTCTGGCCGCGGACATCAATCTCGACGGTTGGCCGGACTACGCCTTGCGCAATCGCTTCGCCGCGCTGGCTGGATATCAGGTCAACCTGACCCGCCTGCTCCAAGCCAACCTCTTCTACCAGCTCGCTTACTTCCCCTACCTTGACACCGGCCGGCGCGACTGGAACCAAATCCTCAGCGCCTCCCTCGTCCTCAACATCTCGCCGCGCTTCAGCATCACCGCCTCCGTCTCCGGATCGTTCAACGATTCCAACGAGGAATTCTACGAGTATTCCGTGCTCAACACCGGCGGCGGTCTGTCGGCCAACTACAAGTTCTAACCCTATGAAACTGCGCGCCCTTCTCGTCCCATCCCTCGTCCTGACCTCGGCGGTCGCGACCGCCGCCCCGCTCAACGAGGCGACCATCACTCGCGTGGTCAACAGCGTCGAAGTCATCCCGCCGGACGGCCAGCCGCAGGCAGCGACCGTGGGTGAGGTTGTGCGCGGGCGCACCGGCATCCGGACCGGAGGTGCCTCGCGAGCCCAGCTGACCTTCGCCGACCAAACCCTCGCCCGCCTCGGAGCCAACACCCTTTTCAGCTTCGAGCGGGGCACCCGCGCACTCGATTTGGAGAGCGGCACCATCCTTCTCCAAGTGCCCAAGGACGCTGGCGGCGCAACCATCCGCAGCGCACCGGTCACCGCCGCCATCACCGGCACGACTTTGCTGATGTCCGTCATCGCCGGCAACCCGGGAATCATCAAACTCATCGTCCCCGAGGGCACCGTGCGCCTCAAACTCAAGGGACTCTTGGGCGAATCCGTGCTGGTCAGGGCCGGCGAGATGATCACGGTGGCGGCCGATGCCCGCAGTCTGCCGAACCCCGTGCCGGTGGACATCAAGCGGGTCATTCGGACCTCACGTCTCATCCAGGACGGCGAACTTGAATCGATGGGCCTGATCATGGAAACCGTCGAGGAGCAGCAGCAGGGACTGAACGATGGGACGCTCGTCGACG
Organism: Chthoniobacterales bacterium; assembly: GCA_041736875.1. Classification (GTDB taxonomy): domain Bacteria; phylum Verrucomicrobiota; class Verrucomicrobiia; order Chthoniobacterales; family JACTMZ01; genus JACTMZ01. The sequence continues at coordinate 31,990 of JBGSSV010000018.1, forward strand.
GCGCCCCCGGGCCGGATTTTGAAAACCCGGGCTTGACCGGGGCCGGGGCGCTGGCGACGCAGAACCAAAGGCTCAACACCGTTCCGCCGCCCACCCCGCCGCCGGCGATGGTGATGATGACTCCACCGCCCACCCCGCCGCCCACGCCGCCACCGGTCATGACGCCTCCGCCCACGCCGCCACCGACTCCGGCGCCGACGCCTCACATCCAACCCACACCGCCGCCCACGCCGCCAGATTACTATTACTCTTCGGGGAGTAGCATGAATTCGGGTTCGGTAGGGAACCTGCCGCCCGGAGGCTCCATACTAGTTCGATAACACCAGGGACGGACCGGGCGACGGCAGGCTTGCTTTCAACCGCGTGGTAGAGAACCTCAGGCATGGCTGATCTGTCTGAATTGCGCACCCGCTGCGAGTCGGTTGGCCCCCGTGAAGCCGCCGAGTTGCTGGGCGGACTCGATCCGCAGACCGCTTCAACCGTTCTGCAGTCGCTGCTGCCGAACGTGGCGCAGGACATCCTCGGCGAATGCCCGGCCGCCGTCCTGCGCCCGATCCTGCAAGCCACGCCCGATGCCGTCTCGCGGACTTGGAACTTGGAATCGCGCTATCCCGAGGACTCGCTCGGCCGCCTGATGGAGCCTCCCGCCGGCGTCTTCCGACCGGATGATACCGTCGAAACGACGATCGAGAAGCTCCGCGAGATCACCAAGGGTCATCTCATCACCTATTGCTTTGTCACGGACGACGACGGCCACCTCGTCGGCGTGGTCACGATGCGTGACCTTCTGCTCAACCGTCCGGACAGCCGTCTCGACAGCCTCATGCTGCGCGACATCTTCGCTCTCCGTCCCGAGACGCCGCTGCTCGACGCGATGAAGGCGACGATGAACCGTCATTACCCGGTCTATCCCGTGTGCGACGAGGCCGGTTTCCTTGTCGGCCTGGTCCGCGGGCAAGCCCTGGCCGAGGCCCAAGCGTTCGAACTGACCGCCCAGGCTGGATCCATGGTCGGCGTGGAAAAAGAAGAACGCCTCGCCACCCCTTGGTCGCGGAGCCTGCGTTTCCGGCATCCGTGGTTGCAACTCAACCTGCTCACCGCCTTCATCGCCGCCGCGGTCGTCGGGCTCTTCGAGAGCACGCTCGAACAAATCGTCCTGCTCGCGGTTTTCCTCCCCGTTCTCGCCGGTCAATCCGGCAACACCGGTTGCCAGGCGCTGGCCGTGACCTTGCGCGCCATGACCCTGGGTGAACTCAAGCCGGGCATGGAGTGGAAGGCGCTGCGCAAGGAGGGACTGCTCGGGCTGGCCAACGGCGCTTTGGTCGGCGTCTCCGCCGGCGCCGGCATGGTCGTCTACGCCCTCATGCAGGGCAATGAGGCGGCTTGGCGATTGGGCGGCATCGTCTTCCTCGCCATGATTGGAGCCTGCATGGTCAGCGGGGCCTGCGGCGTCATTGTTCCCTCCGTCCTCCGCCGCGTCGGGGCCGACCCCGCCACCGCCTCCAGCATCTTTCTCACCACCGCGACCGATGTGGTCAGCATGGGACTCTTCCTCGGCCTGGCCACATGGCTGATTCTTTGATGGACGACGCGGAAAAAGAGTCACAGATGCGCGAGTCCCGCGAGAACCTCCTGCGGGAGGTTCTGCAGAAGGAATTCGGCGGCATGGATGCCACCACGTGGGAGACGCTCGCGCCCCGCATCCGCTGGCTGCAAATGGCTGCAGGCGAAATCCTCTGCCGCGAAGGAGAGTCGGCCGATACGATGTATGTCGTCCTGAGCGGACGCCTCCGCGCCTCGCGCCAGACCGAGGGGGTTGACCGCCCGTTGGGCGAAATCAGCCGGGGCGAGACCGTCGGCGAAATGGCCCTGCTCAGCGGCGGGATCCGCACGGCCACGGTGCGCGCCATGCGGGACTGTGTGCTCGCCGGGTTGGACCGCGCCGGCTTTGTCGCCCTGGCCCGCTTCAGCCCGGAATCCGTGCTGCGCGTCGCCCAAATCCAAATGCAGAGGTTGCAGCGGGCTAGCCTTCCGCCCTCGCCGTTCAAGAAGCACCTCTGCCTGGCCGTCCACACCTTCGACGCCGGTTACGACATCTCGGCCTTCGCGCGTGAGCTACACCAGGAAATCGCCGGACGCGCCCGGTCCCTCCTAGCCACGCCCGAGAACGCTCCGCCGGGTGCGGGGACGGCAGCGGACGAACGCCACCGCATCGCGCTCTGGCTCAACGAGCAGGAGGCGGCGACGGACATTCTCATCATGGACTGCGGTGACGGCGACAGCACTTGGACGCGCCAATGCCTTCGTCATGCCGACCTCGTCCTGCTGGTCGGACCACCGGGAACGCACCCGGTGCTGTCGCCGGACCTCATCCCGCCGGGAATCCCCCGCACCTTGGTGGTCGTCCACCCCGACCGCCAGAAGGAACCGCGCGGCACGGCGGAAGCCAAGGCCGCCTGCGGGGCCACCGCGCATTTTCACCTGCGACAGGACGTGGCCGGCGACCTCCAGCGACTCGGGCGTCTGCTCACCGGAAACGCCAACGGCATCGCCTTCGCCGGCGGCGGTGCGCGCTCGTTCGCCCATCTCGGCGTGCTCAACGCCCTGCGCGAGCACGGCATCCCGCTCGACATGTCAGCCGGCACCAGCCTCGGGGCCATCGTGGCCTCGGGCCTCGCCATCGATTTGGACCTCGAGGACCTGATGCGGCGTTTCCGCATCATGGTCAAAACCAACCCAACCAGGCGCGACTATCTCCTCCTCCCCCGCACCTCGTTTCTCTCCGGGCGCAAGCTGGACAAGTTGCTGCCGCAGTTGCTGCCGGATATGCAGATCGAGGATTGCTGGAAACATTTCGCCTGCATCTCGGCCAACATCACCCATCCCAGCGCCCACCTCCACCGGTCCGGTTCGCTCCTGCGCGCCCTGCGCGCCACGGTTTCGATCCCAGGCGTTTTCCCCCCCGTGGTGACGGAAAACGGCGACATGCTGGTCGACGGCGGCGTGGTCAACAATCTGCCGGCCGACATCCTGCGCGACTATGGTGCCAGCCGACTCATTGCCTGCGACCAGGGCGGCCCCTCCCCCACGGGCGAAAAGCCCAATGCCATCGGCATCATCATGCGTTCGGTCGTCCTCCACAGCCGGATCAGCGGGCGAGCCTGGCGCACGGTTGCCGACCTTTATATCGAGTCGCCGGTCAGTGACATCAACCTGCTGGAATGGGACAAATTTGATTTGGCCGTCCAACGGGGTTATGAACATGCCAAGCGCTGCTTGGAAAATGTTGATCCGTCGGCGTGGCAGTGATTGCCCCGCCGCTCCTTCGTGAAAACCACTTCGCTTCCCACCCACGCCCTGCTGTTGTCGGCGTGCCTTGCCTTGCTCTTGCTTCCGCTCGTGGCTCGCGCGCAGGAGACCGAGCCGCCCGGATTGCCGTTGGAACAATCGGTGGGCGGACAGAAACTGGTCCGCAACGGCAGCGCCATCCGCACGGTCTGGGGCTTCGAGATTTATCGCATCGGCCTCTTCCTGGCCGGGCCGAACCGGGACGAGAACGCGATCATCAGCACGGACCGCGCAGCCAAGCGCATCCACATCATCATGATCCGTGGAGTCTCCAAGGAACGCTTCACCGAAACGGTGCAGGAAAGCATCGACCGGAATTTTTCGCCCGAGGAGAAGGACAGATTTTCCACCGAGCTGGCCACCTTTCTCAGCTTCTTCCACGAAGGCGCCGACCTGAAACCGGGATCGGAGGTCATTCTGGACTTCATCCCCGGCCAGGGAATGGTCGCCTTCCTCGACCAGACCGCCGTGGGCAAGATTCCCGGGGACGAATTTTACCACGCCATCCTGCGCCTGTGGATCGCCAAGCCCCTGCAGCAGTCAATCAAGGACGGCCTGCTCGGCAACGTCGATTGACACCCGACGGCGCGGCGGATTAGCTAGTGGCCCATGCTCCAACGCGCATCGCTCTGTCTCCTCGTGGCCCTTGCCGTCGCCCTCAGCGGCTGCGGCATGAAGTATTCGAAGGCCTTCAAGCACAACGAGACCGCCGCCCTCGCCACCACCGCGGAGCAAAGAGCCCTCGCCGTGGAACAGGAGACTTTGCGAAAGCAGCCGCTTGCGCAACTGGGCCGCTATCTCGACGCGGCCGACGCAGCCCGGATCAAGCTGGCGAAGGATCCGCAAAACCGACTGCTCCAGAGCAACTACAACTTCGCCGTCGCACGAGTCATCGACATCATCTCCGCACAAAAGCTCGCGCCCTGGGACGCGGCCGTGGTGGCTCCCTCGGCCACCGGGCCAGCATGGAGGCTGCGTCTGACTCCGCCCTCCTCCCGTCCGGAGTATCATCCCCGTTATTTCGAATTCACGCCCTCGGACCGTTACGACTTCAAGGGCAAGAATGCCGGCGAGCGTGTGTTCAAGGCCGGGTTGGGCGCCCCGCTCATCGTTGCAGGGAAGCAGTTGAACTACGTCAAGATCGACCGCTTCGCCCAAGCACAGCATGTCTACTATGGGTTCACCTCGCTCATTCGCTTCCGGGGGCGCCAAGCCGAGATCGTCCTGCTGGATCCGCTCGACAAAGAAAAGGTGGTCATGGACGGGAAGACCTACGATCTGGCCGGAGACTTTCAAGGTCCGTTGGCCTTGGCTCTGGCCGACCTCAACCTCGAAAAGAGCGAGCTGCTCGGCCTCTTCAAACCGCAGGAGTTTGAACTTTCAGCCCGTCTCTCCCGGTTGCAGCCTTTCAACCCGAACAAGATTCCGGTCATCATGATTCACGGCTTGGGCAACTCGCCGGCCACCTGGGCGCCGTTGGTCGAGTTCCTTCGCGGCGATCCGGAGATCCGCCAACACTACCAATTCTGGTTTTTCAGCTATCCCTCCGGCTTGCCCTACCCGCTCTCAGCCGCGTTCCTCAGGGCGCAGCTCAAGGGCATCCGGGAAAAATACCCGAGCCTCAAGGACCCCGTGATCATCGGACACAGCATGGGTGGAATGATCAGCCGGCTGCTCCTGACCGACGCCGGGATGAAGCTCTGGAACACCTACTTCGACAAGTCGCCGGATCAACTGCCTCTCTCCGAGAGGACGCAACGCATCCTCGGATCATCCATGGTTTTTGATTCCACGCCGAATCTCGGCCGCGTCATTTTTGTCTCCCCGTCGCACCGCGGCAGCAACCGGGCGATCGACTTCTGGGGCCGGCTGGGCGCGAAAATCGTGGGCAACCCGCTGACGGAGGACCAAGTCTACAAGGAGGTGGCAATGTATGTGCGGCCGGAAGCCCGCAAGCGCGGCGTCGGGCGCCTGCCCAATGGGATCGACCTGCTCAATCCCGACAACCTTTTCATCAAGACAGTCGACGGCCTGCCGCTCGAGCCCGGCGTGCCTTATCACACCATCTTGGGCGACCGCGGCAAGGGCGGCTACCTCGACCACACCGAGCCGCAGTTGACCGACGGGTTTGTGCCCTACTGGAGCGGACACATGGAGGGCGCCGCGAGTGAAATGATCATTCCAAGCGGCCACTGGACGCACCTGCATCCGCTCGGCATGGCCGAGATCAAACGCATTCTGATCGAGCACCTCGGCAACTAGGGTCGGCCTCATGACCAGCCAGGAACCGGAAATTCTCACGCGGGAAAAGGTCACGCCGATGAAGGCTGTGGCCGCGCTCTACCACGAGGGGCAGACGGAGCTGGCCCGCGCGGTGGTCAGCAGCGTGAGCCGTCGTATTTTCGACGGCGAGCCACCCCGGCCCTCCGGCTTGGTGCGACGCATTCTCGCCTGCGGGGTGGTGCGCCTGCTCAACCGCACCACGACCGAGGCCACCCGCCTGGGGCCCGACGGCGAGCCGGTGGTCTATTTCCACAACCGCATCGTCGAGAACAGCCGGCATCCCTACGCCGCCACCATGCTCGAACCGTCGAAGGCGGACACGGCGGCTTTTGTCGAGGGCGGCGACGCGATGAACGCGATCTACATGATGCTCTCGCCGGCCATCGCCGCCCACGCCAGCACGTGGGACAAAATCTTTCTCGATTCCGTGCAGAGTCGCGACGTGCAGTGGCGGCTCGTCTGGGAAACGCGCCTGACCTATGAGCTGGCCGTGCGTCGTCTCCGCGCCGGGCAACCCGTGCGGCTCAAAGCCGTGGCCGCCGGCAGCGGGCTCAGCCTCATCCTGGTCGTCGAACGCCTGCTCCACGAGGGACACGATCCGGGCTTGATCACCGCCCTCCTGACCGACCGCGAACTGACCAACATCGAGCGCACCCTGCGCCTGGCGGAGAAACTTCCCGAAACCAGCCGCCATCTTGCCCTCCACGCCGGCGCCTCCAGCGGCTTGTTCGTCCGCATCGAGGACGCGCTGCATCCGTCCACCAAAGACGCCCACGAAGCCCCCTTCGACATCGTCACCGTGATCGGCCTCCTCGAGTATTTTCCCGGCAGCACGTTCACCACCTCGGAGGAAAACCGGGGCGAACCAGCCCCGCAGGGCCCGCCATGGGCGGCCGACGTGGTCCGCAATGTCGCCGCCCTCACCGCCGAGGGCGGACATCTCATCGTCAACACCTACCGCCTGCAAGCCGCCGCCCGCCTGCTCGAGACCTTCGGCAAGCGCTTCCGCTACCGCGGCCCGCAGGAAATGCAAGACCTGCTCGCCCCCGCCGGTTTCATCCCCACCGACCACCTCCACTGCGCCAACATCTTCGACGTCGAGGTCTTCGAGAAAAAGGCGAACTTGCAGGAACAAACAGCCGCTTAAACCGCCGGGCCTGTGCACATGGCAGGAAGCCCAATGGAGCAAAACTGACACCCTCCCGATGAGACCCCGCTGCCGCCCCTCGATGCTTTGCCTGCTGCTGGGCGTGATTTTGTGCGCGAATGCGGCGCAGGCAGAGGTGCGGCTTCCAGCCATCATTTCCGACGGTATGGTGCTGCAAAAGTCGGACCATGCGCCCATCTGGGGCTGGGCGGCACCGGGCGAGGAGATTGTCGTCACACTCGGCACCCAATCGGCCAAGGCCGTGGCGGATAAGGAGGGGCGCTGGACGGTGGGACTGGCGACGAAAGACTTGGGCGCGGGCCCCTTCGATCTGCTTGTCCGCGGCAGCAACACGCTGTCGGTCAAGGACGTGCTGATTGGTGAAGTCTGGCTTTGCGCGGGTCAATCCAACATGGAGATGAAGCTCAGCACCACGAGGGCCACGGAAGTGCTCGCCAAGGCCAACAACCCCCGGCTGCGCCAATTCAAGGTGGAGAGAAACGCCGCGGAAACGCCGGCTGACGATGTCGTCGGCCATTGGGTTCAGGCCGTTCCGGCGACCGTGGGAGACTTCAGCGCTGTGGGGTATTATTTTGGACAGGCGCTGCAAGAGGACCTCAAGGTGCCAGTGGGCCTGATCCATAGCTCATGGGGGGGAAGCACGGCCGAGGCATGGATGAGCGCCAAGGCCCTGGCCAGCTCACCCGAAATCAAGGAGCGCGCAGCCGCCCTGCAGGCCGTGGCCGATCAGCCCTCAGCCAAGCCCGTCGCGCCGAACAAGACCCCGTCCGCCCTGTTCAACGGCATGCTTGCCCCCGTGATTCCCTACGGCTTGGCGGGTGCGATTTGGTATCAGGGGGAGTCAAATGCCGGCTCCGGACTGGCCCCGCTCTACCCGAAGTTGCTTGCGGCCATGATCGCCGACTGGCGCCAACGCTGGCAGTGCGGGGATTTTCCCCTTTACCTCTGCCAACTGGCCAGCAATCAGGCGAAGCGCAACGAACCGGGCCTCACCAGCACCTGGGCCGAATTCCGCGAGGCGCAAGCCGAGTTCGGCCGCCAACCCAATGCCGGAACGGCCATTCTGATCGACGTGGGGGAGGAGAAAACCGTCCACCCGAGCAACAAAAAGGACCCCGGCGAGCGGCTCGCCCGGATCGCCCTGGCGAAGACCTATGGCCGGGATATCGTTTACTCAGGCCCGGTTTATCAATCCTCGACCGTGGAAGGTGACAAAATCCGGTTGAAGTTCACCAACACGGACGGCGGTCTGGTGGCACGACCGTTACCCGACACGTATCCACCGCTCTCGACCAAACCGGAGGAAACCCTCCCTTTGGTGCGCTACAGCCCCGGCAGCGATTTGCAGGGATTCCTCATCTGCGGGGAAAACCGCAAGTGGGTCTGGGCTGACGCCAAGATTGACGGCAACGATGTGATCGTCTGGTCCTCGAAAATTTCCCAGCCCGTGGCCGTGCGTTACGCCTGGGCCAACAATCCGACCTGCAATCTTTACAACGGTGCAGGGCTGCCCGCGGGTCCCTTCCGCACAGATTCTTTCCCCGGCACCAAGGAACAGTCAGCGCCTGGAGGCGTAACCGGCCCGCTCATTCGCCCGGCTTCATAACTTGGGAAACATTCTCGCCTCACCCGGCCTGGGTTACGGCCTGATCTCCGGACGAATGGCGAAAGACCTGCGGAAAACACCCCCGGGCGGGATGACCTGAATGCCGATCTTGTCCTCAAAGGGCACGGGCGGGTTGGAGTCCGGCAGGCCCCAGCAGGGCTCGACGCAGACAAAGCGGTCGGAGTCGCTCCAAAGCGTGAGGAAGGGCACCTCGGCAAAGTCAAAGGTGACGCGACTGCGCCGGGCCGGCGATTCAAGCACGATGGTGCGATCCGGCACGCCTTCGAGCCCGAGGAGGAACGAGTCGGGCAGACCGCTTTTCGCGAAGGGCATCCCGGGCTCCGCCAGATCGATCACCTCGGTGCGTCCATCGAGAAAATTCCCCGGCGCGAGATACCGCCGGTATCGGCCGGGCGGCAGGAGCAGGCGCGCGTCGGCCAGCGAGGCGATAGCAAAACCCGGATGAACACCGAAGCTCACGTGGGCTGACACCTCGGGCTCCTCGTTGGTGAAGGCAAATCCGACCTGCACGGCGTCGTTGACCAAGCGAAAACTCAACTCCATCGCGACGCGCAGCGGATAGGCGGTGGGCGGCACGCGGTCCGCCGGCACCGAATAGACGAGGCCGTCGTCGATCCGCCGCGGCTCGTCGAAGACAAAATGCCGGAGGAATCCGTGATTGCCGCCGCGGATGATCTTTCCGCGATAGACCGACTCCTCGTGCCAGAGGCGGTGGAGGTAATAGCCCATGACCGTGGCATGATTGGCCCAGCCGGAGGCAGGTGGTGCGGTCTCATTGTCGCGATAAAGGAAACCCATCCATCCGCGGTCCGTCTGGCAGGCCAGGCTGATCATCTCGGCCCCTGTTCGCGCCACCCGCAGGCGCAGGCCGCCGGACGAGATTTCGTCGAGGGTCACCCCGCCATCCGTGATCGTTTGGAAATGCATCAGGCCCGGAGCAGACCACAGGACTTGCCCCCGTTCAAACCCGGCGTGAAAGTCAGCGCATGAATCCTTGGCGCCCCGGTGAAGTCGAAGAGATCTTCTGCCGCTCGAGCGGGCCGGGCGGCCAGCACGTCAACAAGGTCTCCACTGCCGTCACCCTGCGGCATTTGGCCACGGGCCTGACCGTGCGGGTCAGCAGTTCGCGCTCGCAAGCCCGCAACCGGTCCGAGGCCGCGCGCCTTCTTGCCGCCAAAGCGCACTTGACCTGGATGGTTCTTACGCTTGAGCGGCTTGAACGGGTTGAAGCGCTGCGTCAGCCACGCACGCAGGCGATCGTTTCGCTGCGCGATGACTAGCATAACGTTGACCAGGATG
>JBGSSV010000042.1:0-19413 GCA_041736875.1 Chthoniobacterales bacterium
ACAACCTCCACCTGACCGTGCGCGGACGCGCCCTCGCCTGCGACACGCCGGAGGACGCGCTGGCCACGGAGCAATTTTCAACGTCCGACCAGCGCCCGGCCCGCGAGGTGGCGGCGCGACTGCGCGAACTCGGACTCGACCCGGTGTGGAAAGACTGGGATCACGCCATCCTCTGCCCGTGAAACTGCTTCTCAACGGCCGCGAACGGGAAGTTCACGCGACGCAAGTGGAGGAACTTGTGGCCGAACTCGGCCTCCCGCTGGCCGCCGCCCTCGTCGAGCACAACGGCACCGCACTCCTGCGCTCGGAGTGGACGGCCACGCCGCTGGCCGACGGTGATCGCGTCGAAATCATCCGCATGGTCGCCGGCGGCTGAGGCTAGCCACTCACCGCGCCCGCTCGACCACAACCTCGGCCCCCTCGACGCGCAGCACGACCACCGGCACGCCGGCAGGGAGAAACTCCCCCTCGGCCCGCGCATCGATCAACTCGCCGGCAAACTCGGCCCGACCGACCGGACGCAACATCGACACCGCCCGGCCCAAATCCCCCGCACGCAGCGGCAACTGCGCGGCGCCCGGCTCATCCATGGTGAGCGAACCATCGCCGGGCTGACTCGCCGTGAGGACCAGATTTCTCAGCACGGGCAACTGCGGAAAGAAGCGGGCGAGAAAAAGAATGGTCAGGGCGGACAAGCCCAGCGCCGCCCCGAGGTTGGCCAGCGGGGGCAGGAAGGCCTCGAACGTCGGCCACTCCGGCGCATCCGGATAATAATCAACCATGGCCCAGAGGAGGGAACCGAACATCAGCGCCACCCCGGTCAAGCCCACGACGACTACGCCGGGGATGAAGAGCAATTCGATGAGCACCAGAATGATGCCAAGGACAAAGATGGCAACAACCTCCATCCCCGTCAGCCCGGCCACGTAGTGACCGGCGAAGAAAAGCAGAAAACAAGCCGCCGCGATGGCTCCGGGCACGCCGAATCCAGGGGACTTGAATTCGATGTAGGTGCCGACAATGCCCCCGAGAAGGAAGAGCGGGGCCAGCATGGTGATGAACAGCGCGGCGCGCTCGAAACCGCTCGGCTTTGCTTCGACCACCGGTCCTGTCAGGCCGGCGTCGCGCACAAGGGCCGCGACGGACGGAGCGATGCCAGCAGCCAGGAGCGGTTTGCCGTTGATTTTTTCCGCCGCCTCCTGCGCGCTGAGCGTGAGCAATTCCTCCTTGTCGTCGATGACCCGGTTGCCGACTTTGACTTCCTTCGCGGTGCTGATGAAGGCTTCGGCGATCTCTGGGTTGTGGCCGTTGCGCTCGGCCGCGCTGCGGAAGTAACCCGAGTAATACGAGACGATTTTGTCGTTGAGCGTCTCCGGGATTTCCTGACCGCCACCCATGACCGGAGCGGCCGCGCCGATCGCGCTGACCGGAGCCATCCAGATTTGCTTGGTCCCGAGCGCAATGAGGGCGCCAGCCGATCCGGCATTCGGGTTCACGTAGGTGAACGTCGGCGCCTCGACCTTGAGCAGCGCCTGCAAGATGTCCACCCCGGCGCCGAGTTCGCCGCCCGGCGTATCCATGTCGAGAATGAAGGCGGAGGCATTGGCCGCCTCGCCCATCTTGATGATCCGGCGCAGGAAGAAAAACTGCGCCCGCGAGACCTCCCCCTTGAGCGGGATGACCACGACCGCGCCCTCGGGCACTCCCCCGGCCAGCGGGCTGACCACGGGCAGCGGAGCTTCAACGGCCGGCTGGGGCGTGGGTGACTTCTTGGGCGTATCCTTCTGCCCGAGGGCCGGCAGCACCAAGAGGGCCGGGAGCAGAAGCGACAGAAAATACTTCATCAGACGGGCAATCTCCTCCGCGAATCCCCTGCCCTCAAGCGGATTCTCCCTGGGGCCGGAAATGCCGCGCCCCGGTTTGCCTCCTCGGTTATTATCACTCGCCCATGCCGCGCATCGCCGAAGAAAGCATCGAGAGAGTCGCCGCCGCCAACGACATCGTGGAGGTCATCAGCGGCTATTTTCCGCTCAAACGCGCCGGCACAAGCTGGCGCGCCCTCTGCCCTTTCCACCGGGAAAAGTCGCCCTCCTTCCATGTCAGCCCGCAGAAGCAGGCCTACTACTGCTTCGGCTGCGGCGCGGGCGGAAGCCTCTTCAAGTTCGTCATGGAATACGAGCGCGTCGACTTCGCCAGCGCCGTGCGGCGCCTGGCCCAGCGCGCCGGGGTCACCATCATCGAGGAGCAGTCCAGCCCCGGCGAAGGACGGCGGCGCGAACTGCGCGACCGTTTGCTCGAAATGCACCGCGGAGCCGCGGATTGGTTCGCCCGCAACCTGCTTCGCTCCCCCGCCGGGGCCGCGGCGCGCGACTACCTCAAATCACGCGAAATCACCTCGGAGACTGCCAAAGACTGGCAACTCGGCTACGCCCCCGATTCGTGGGATGCCCTGCTGGGGCATTGCCGCACCGCCGGGTTCAACGACGAGGAACTGCGGGCCAGCGGACTGTTCACCGCGAGCGATCAGGGCTCGCTGCGCGACCGCTTCCGCCATCGCCTGATGTTTCCGATCTGCAATGATTACGGCGAGGTCATCGCGTTCAGCGGCCGCATCCTGCCGCCGTCGGAAGATCCGGCCAAATACGTCAACTCGCCCGAAACCCCGCTCTTCAGCAAAGGCCGTGCGCTCTTCGGTCTCCACCGGGCGCGCCGTCCGCTCGCGGATGAAGGCCTTGCCATCGTCTGCGAGGGCCAGCTCGATCTCATCCGTGTGGCGGAGTCCGGCCTGCGTCACGTGGTTGCTCCGCAGGGCACCGCCTTCACCCCCGAGCAGGCGCGCCTGCTCAAACGCTACGTGGAGACCGCCGTGCTCTGTTTCGACTCCGACCGCGCCGGACGCACCGCCGTCGAGCGTTCCCTGCCAATTCTGCTGGCCGCGGGATTCGGCGTGCGCGTGGCCGCCCTGCCGCCCGGGGAGGATCCCGATTCGCTCATCCGCCAACGCGGGTCCGCGGCCTTCCAGACGCTGATCGCGAGCGCGGCCGACTATTTCGACTTTGCCGTGGAGGAAGCCGCTGCGTCGGGCGCTCTTGAAAGCGCCCCGACCAAGGCCGCGCTTGTGCGCAAGCTCGCCAACTTCGCGGCCGCCCTCCCCGACGCCGTCGGCCGTGAGGCGGTGGCCGCGCGGATCGGACCCCGGTTGGCCATCTCGCCCCAGGCCTTCCTCTCCTCGTTGCCGAAAAAATCTCCCGTGCCGGACGAGGAGGAGAACCTGGAGCCCGGAAGTTCGGCCAAGAGCGAGGAGCCCGACCCCGTGGTTAAAATGCTTCTTCATGCCGCCTTGGTCAGTCGCGAAGCCCGCCAGTGGCTGGCGGACAGGGATCCGGCCACCATCCTCGGCGGGAGACCGGGCCTCGGGCTGCTGCAGACTTGCCTACAGGCCGAATTTGATCCTGCCGATGAAGCCGGGACCCGCGCTTTTCTGGCCGCGCAATCCCTTCCCGATCAATCCGTTTTGGCGGCGCTTTTGTTGACCAAGCCCCCGTCCGACCCGGCCGCCATCGCCCGCGGCACCTTGCAGAACCTGAGACGCAAGGAACTCGATGCCCGCCGGGAAGCGCTGACCGCGCGGCTCCGTCAGACCGGCCTCAGCGCCGAGGAGGTCACCACCCTTCAAGGGGAGGTTGTTGACATTATGCGCCAGTTGGCCGACGCTATGCGGTCGCAGTAAACCAGTGCCTCAGAGGCCGGCGCACGGCCCTCCCGACCGGGAACCCCGGCGCCAATGCCGCCCAGCGAACGCAAAACAACGTCCATGGCCACCAAACCGTCCAAAAAGCCCGTCAAATCCCACAAGCCCGCCGCCAAAAAGGCCCCCGCGAAAAAAAACAGGCCTGCTGCCAAGCGTCCGGCGCCGAAGAAGCCGGCACCCAAGGCCAAGCCCGCAGCCGCCAAATCCGGCAAGGGCAAAGCTCCCGCCAAGCCGAAAGCCAAAGCCGCCGCTAAGCCGAAGGTTAAAGCGGTCGAACCATCCCGCAACGGGAATGGCAAGGCCCCGGTCAGCGCCGCGACCCGCAAGAGCGAACTGAGGGAACTCCTCGCCGAGGCCGTGCCGACGCGCGACATCGAGCAGTTTGTGGCCGAGAAGACCCGCGAACTCATCAAACTTTCCAAGGACCAGGGCTACCTCACCTTCGATGACTTGGAGGAAAACCTTCCCGCCGCGATCAACGATCCGGATGTCATCGACAAAATCATCACCCGCCTGCGCGAGGTCGAGATCGAGCTGATCGAGCAGAGCGACATCGACACCGACAAGGCCCCGCGCAAGGAGGAAGAGAAAGCCGACAAGGACGACAAGTCCGACGGACGCCTCGACATCCTCGACGACCCCGTCCGCATGTATCTCAAGCAGATGGGCCAGGTTCCGCTCCTGACCCGGGAGCAGGAGGTCGAAATTTCCAAACGCATCGAAGACGCCGAGCTCAAGGTGCAGGAAATTGTCTACCGCATGGGCTTCGTGGCCCGCGGCCACCTCGACCTCGCCCAGAAGCTCCTCGACCAGCGCGAACGATTCGACCGCGTGATCATGGACAAGAAGATCGAGAGCCGGGAGCGCTACATGAAGGCCCTCCCCCGGCTCTGCGCCACGATCAAGACGCAGGCGCAGAAAATCGACCGCTCCTTCGTCCAACTGGCCAAAGTGAAGAAGCCCTCCGCCGTGCAGTTGAAAGGCTTCGACAAGGCGCTGTCCAACATCCGCGCGCATTATCCCAAGTTCTTCTACAAGCAGAAGATCACGGACGATTTCGTCCAGGCGGCTGAAGACACGCAACGCACTCTCCTCCACCTGCAGAGCGAGCACACCAAGCAGGCCTCGCGGGCCAAACGCAGCCCTGAGGCCAAGAAGCGCGCCCACGAACTCGAGATCCGTATCGTCGAACTGACCCACCGCACGTGGATGACGCCCGATGTTTTCCGCCAGTCCTACGGCGAACTGCGCCGCTGGCACCGCGCCGCCCACAAGGCCAAGACCGAAATGGTCGAGGCCAACCTGCGCCTCGTCATCTCCATCGCGAAAAAATACACCAACCGCGGGCTCTCCTTCCTCGACCTCATCCAGGAGGGCAACATGGGCTTGATGAAGGCGGTGGAAAAATTCGAATACCGCCGCGGCTACAAGTTCTCCACCTACGCCACGTGGTGGATCCGTCAGGCCATCACCCGCTCGATCGCCGACCAGGCCCGGACCATCCGCATCCCGGTCCACATGATCGAGACGATCAACAAGCTCATCCGCGTGCAGAAACAGCTCGTGCAGGAATACGGGCGCGAGCCTTCGCCGGACGAGATAGCCGACGAAATCCAGCTTCCCGTCGAGCGCGTCCGCGCCGTGCTGAAAATGGCCCAGACACCCATTTCCCTGCAGATGCCGGTGGGCGACAGCGACGACACCAGCTTCGGCGACTTCATCGAAGACAAATCGGCGGAAAACCCGGCCGACAGCGCCGCGATCATCCTGCTCAAGGACAAAATCAAGGACGTCCTCGAGACGCTGACCGAGCGCGAGCGCTCCGTCCTTGAGCAGCGCTTCGGCCTGGTCGACGGCTACCCCCGGACCCTTGAAGAGGTCGGGCGGCAGTTCAAGGTCACCCGCGAGCGCATCCGGCAGATCGAGGCCAAGGCCCTGCGCAAAATGCGCCACCCCACCCGCCTGCGTCAACTCGAGGGCTACCTCGAGCCCCGCGATTTGTAGCGCAACTTCGCCGCGGCCACGGGGTTCAACTTCACATGGACGACGCCGACCGCAAACTCTGGGACCTGCTCGGTCGCGCCCCCCGGCCGACCGCCCCGCCCTTTTTTGCCGCCAAGGTCATGCGCCAGATCGAGGCCGGTCCGGTCAACCACGCTGGCTGGCTGGCATCCGCCCTCCGTTGGCTGGCCCCCGCGACCATCGCCGCCCTCTTCGCCCTCGCCCTTATTCCGCCTGCCTCCAATCCGGCCGTCGGCTCCCTGGCTAACTCCTCCGAGATCACCACTCTCGACCTCGTCGAAATTGTCAGCCCCACGGACTACGAAGTCCTCACCGCCGCCGGCTGGGCCGACGACACCGGCCTCCTCACCGCCGGCCTGTAGCGGAAGCAAGTTGGTAGGCGGGGTGAACGATCTGGATGACAACATCCACTCGCTCGGCCTCAACTCGGGCGCAAACCAACCCTCAGTTCATCCTACGGAAGTTCCCAGCGCGCCCGATAGAAACGCTTGCCCCCGGGCGTCGGCAATGCGTCGGTGAGGCGAATCGAAATCCGGCTGGTGCCGCTGATGGGGAAGTTTTCGCGGCCGGTTTCGACATAGCTGTTCGCCGGCACCTCCTCCCAGCCATCCAAGTTGGAGGACGTTTCAACCACCATTCTGGAGGCGGCGGGATCAAGTGGAGTCGACATATCGAAGTCTACGGTGAGCGTCGTTCCGCTCAGGGTCGCCCGGCCCTCCAGCGTGGGCTTTTCCGAGGCGCTCCGCGAGTTGGTTTGGAACTGGAACTCTTCGTCGTTCGTGAAGCCGTCGCCGTCAGGATCCGCCGTGCCGCCGGAGACGGCCGGGTTGGCCAAGTCGGCGGGGGAGAAATGGGAGGCGTTCCACGCGGTGCGGCCGGGGAAGACGCGGACGGTGGTCTGAGCGGTCACCGTGCCATTGAGCGTGAGCGTGTAGGTGGTGTCGGCACCGGGAGAGACTTGGATGTAGCCGATGCCGTCCACCGTCTGGCGCAGAACGTCGCCCAGCCCGTTGTTGATGGCGAGGGTGGCCGGCGAGCTGACATCCCACTCAAGGGTGGTCACGTCCCCCACGAGGATGGATGGCTGGATCGCACCGAAATAGCGGATCGCGGCCGGGCCTTCTGCGACAGCGGTCTGCCCGGTCAGGGTTTCGGAGACGGAGGCATCCCCGTAAGCAATCTCGACGCGGTAGGTGACGGCATTGTTGTAAACCGGCGGGCGGTAGCGGCTGCCGCGAATGCGCATGGCGTGCACGAGTTCGCCGGTGGCCTCGTTGAAGACCCGCACGACCGGATTCTCGCGCCAAAGGGCATCGACGACCGGAAGGTAGCCGGTGGGAACGCGGCCATCGTTATCGGTCTGGCGGAAGGTCTGCGGCCAGTCGGCGAACTGCCCCCCGGTCTGCGGGTATGCCGGGTCGGCGTGGATCGGCCAGGCCTCAAAGGTGATCTCCCGCGTTCTGCGGTTGATGCGGGTGATGCCGTAACCTGCCGCACGGTCGTGGTAGTTCGGGGGATTGATCCCTGTGGTCCGCTGGTAGTATTCCTCCGAGTTGGCCGCGCCGAGGACGGCAAAATGGTGCGGGAAAGTTGAGGTGAGGTTGGGCGTCACCCCGTCCGGCAGCGTGCCGACTCCGTCGAAGAAGTAATCGCCTGTGTAAGGGCGGACGGTGGGAGTGGTGCCCGAGGTATTGTTCATCGGATCAAAAATCCGGGGGAAAAAATTCGCCATGGCCGGAGCGGCGAAGGAAATACCGGCGTCGCGCGGGGCGTCGGCCCCATGATGTGCGAGGGTGCCGAGGTGCTGGTCGCCCGCCAGTTGGAACATGCGCGAGACGCGCCACAACCGCCACGCGTCGTTGCGACGGTGGCTCGGCCAGCCGTGGGTATCCCGGTCGTTGATGCCGAAGCTGTAGCCCGATCCGGCATGGGTGTTGAGATTGGCCAAGGGTGATTGGGAGGCGACGAGTTTCACGTCCTGCCCGGCCCAATCTTTGTTCCACTGGCGCAGGAATTCGTGCTGACGCTCACCGAGCAGTTGCTGCTGGTCCAAGGCCGGAGGGGAATTCGGGCCGGTCTTGAACTTGCGGTCTTCGAGGATGGCAAAGCCGATGCGGCCGTAGGTCATCCCGGTGAAGTAGACGCCGATACCCTGCGCGACGGTCGGTGGCGGCTGCACGGGATTATAGGGGTCGGGATCCGGAAGATTCGAGGTGTGCACCCGCTCGGACATCCGCACCCACTCGGGAGGCTCGATGTAGCCGCCGTTCGCCTCGACAGCGGTGGCGATCCCGCCCTCGCCCCAGAGGTTTCCTTGATAGATGTCGTGGTCATCCGGGATGGCGACGGTCGGCACATCGCGCGAAAGGTCCCGAACTTGCAGCACCCACAGATACCATTTGTAGAGGAAATCAAGCTGACGGTTGACGTCGCTCGAGGTGTCCTTGCCGGTCGGTTGGGGTTCGTAAAGTTGATCGCCGAGGGCCAGCAACACGTCGGGCTGGTGCTTGGCCATGTGCGCGTGTGACTGCGGGTGCGGATGCCACATCATCACCGGCGACCAGTCGAAGCCGTTGTTCTGGAGGTTGCCATCGTTGATGCGCTGGCAATTGCTGACGGCGATGACGAGTTCCTCCTTGTCCACCGGGTCGCGGCGGATCGTGCCGGTCCATGCGTAGTCGGTGCCACCGATGTTCACCCGCAGGCGGTACGGGGTGTCGACGGCATCGTTCCAGTTAGGAATGGCAAAGGTGGCGGTGTAGGACGAGAGGTTGTCGGTGTTGTCCACCGGAGCGGTGGCGATGTTCGCCCACGCCGCGCCGCTCCACGTATCGAGGGCGACGCTCGGGCTCGACGCGAGGCTCAGCGGCGGGAGTTGGGCCGTGATTTTCAGCTTCCCCTTCGAGAGCGTGTGCATCGCACCGAGGATGGCGAGATGGCGATCGGGCTCCGGATGCAAGGCCGCACCGTTGCCAGAGAAGGCATCAAACCAATGGGCCGCCGATGAAGTCCCTCGATGGGTCAGCAAGCCGAAACCACCGAGCACCCGGTCCGAGGGGACGGCAAAATTCACCGTGCCGATCTGCGTGTTGGATGCGTTGAAGGCAGTGAGTGTTAGCGTGTAGGTGCCGGGACCGGCGTTGTAAATTGCGCCAAGATCGAGCCGGGTGTTCTGCGCGAAGCCGCCGGCGACTCCGCCTGTGGTTAGAACGGTGACCGCGCCGGTCGAGTAATCCTCGATGACGAGGTTGCCGTCGCCGGTGATGCCGAGGAACAGTCCGAAATCGCGTCCGAGGCCGTCGTGCACGAGCAGGGAGGCACGCCAATCGAGATTCGGCCCGGCACCTATCAGAAAGCCGGCTCGCGAGCCGGCGCTGTTGCTGCCGGTGTTCAGTCCGGTGCGCACGCTCAACAAGAAACTTCCCCCGTTGCCACGGATCGAGGTGCCGGGGCGGTGAAGGGTGAGTTGGTCGCGGGTGCCGTTGACGCACTTCACGCGGCCCGAGTTGACTTGCCAGTCCTGAAGACGATTCGCCCAGTAACCGGGACCCGCCCATGGCTGGTCGGGCGTGCTGTCCCAGTGGTCGGCAAACGCACCGTCCGGCGATCCGGCGGGCCACACGTCGAGCCGCACGTTGTCGAAGCTCTGGAAATTCGCCGGGGCCTGGTTGTTCGAGCGGAACCTCACGCCCACAGTCTTACCGGCATGGGCATCAAGCGCACCTGCGGGCACGGCGAGTTGGTAGTGATCCCAGCTACCGATCACGGGCGTTTTGAAATCGTAGGTCCGGGACGCCACCGGCAGCCTCGAGCCACCCTGATCGACATACAATTCCGCAATGATCTGCCGTGGCGGTGCGTCCGTTTGAAAAGTCCCGCGCTCCAGCACGAAGTTGTCGAGGCGGGCGAAGCCGTTGGTGGTGGTGTCGCCGTCCACACCTTCGAAGAAAACGAATAGCCGCTTGCCCGCCGCCGCAGCACCCACGGCATCGAAAACGAGGGATGCTGGCTCATAGGTGAGATCCAGCGTGGAGAGCGGACTTTGCCGGGTTTGCAGAACCGTTCTCGAGCCGTCGATCAGGTTGTTGTCGGTGGTGTAAAGGGTGACCGCCACGGTGTCGGTGGCATCATCCCAGTTCCCCGCATCCCGCCACACGAAGCTCGCGCGGAACGCATCGCCAGCCACGAGATCACGCCCGGTGTCCACCGCGAACTTGCGTGTGCCGCTGTCGGCCAGGACGGCATTCCGGGTGGCGTTGAGGGTGACGCTCGCCACGACATCATCGGGCCGCGTGGCTTCGATCGATTGGGTGCCTCCCACATTGACCCACTCCGGGAGGTCCGCGAAAGTGTTCGCGGTCGCAGCCGGATCGTTGAAATCGCCATTGCGCGTCGCTCCTCCCACCAGCGTCCCGCTCGGCACGAAGCTGCCGCCGCCACCGCCCGGCAGATTGCCCGCGAACATCGCCGCATCGAAGCGCAGCGAAAAGGCATCTCCCGCAGCAATCCCATGCGATGTCATTTGCCACACCTCCGCGCTGTCCTCGATGCTCAGCTGCCACCGGCCGTTGCCATAATCGGTGCCGCCGTCAATCACCTGCGCAGTCCCACCACCCGCGTCCCAGCCAATCACCGATACGTCCGAAACGGGAGTACGATCCACGCCGCTGTTGACCTCGCCTGAGAAGTTCAAGAGCGGAACGGGAGCGGCGGTGGCCATGCAGGAGACAATGCCTCCCCCCAGAAGAATATGGGTTAACTTCATAGGTATCATCCCGAATAGAGATGGATGATTCGTGCTGGCAACCACAATCCACCGAGTGACGGAAAAGTGCAGGAGATATCCGCAAAAGTTCAATGATTTTTCCCGGGCGACATGGCAGCTTGGCCATCGTGGCTCTGAAACAGACCCCGCCAACAGGTTGCTGAAATCCAACTAGCTCTAACCCCCATGAAACCCCGAAAAATCCAATTCATCCGCACTGCCGTCACGGCCGCATTTGCCAGCCTGGCTTCCTATCAATCTGCTTGCGCGGAAACTTATTATTGGGATGCTGACGGTGCCACAACAGCGGGTTTCACCACTGCGGCAACCGGCACCTGGGACACGAGCGCGTTCTGGAGCACGGATAACACCGGCTCGACCAACGGGGCGAACACCACCATCACCAGCCTGGATGACGTCAATTTCGGCACCGCCACTTCGGGGTTCAGCTCGGCGTCCATTGTGGGGTTCTCCACTCCGCAAAGCGTCAGAAGCATCACCTTCGGAGCGGGAAACACGAATACGTTGACATTCAGCAACACTGGCGGCGGCCCATTGACCCTCGGCAGCGGCAGCGTGATCACGAACAACTCGGCTTCCGCTGTTACTTTTCAGGGCCAGCTCGCCGGTTCCAATGGCTTTGAGAAATCCGGCTCGGGCTCCGTGATTCTAACTGGCACCGGCAGCGCCACGACCATCAGCGGTGCGATCAAGCTTAGCGCCGGAATCCTTCAGGTCAACAACACGGCGCTTTCCAAGGCAACGACTGTGGCGATCAATGCCGGCACCTTGATCTCCGCCACCACCGCCACAAACGCCATCGGTGGCACGATTTCTTTTGGCGGCGGCATCCTCCAGTTCAATCAGAACCCCGGCTCGGATTACTCCGCCCAGTTCAGTACGGCTGCCAACCAGCAGTATCGATTCAATGTCATCACTGCGGCCGGTCCCACTCCACGGATTGCCACCTTCTCCACCAATCTATCAAGCGCGGGCGGCACGCTGTTCAAAACCGGCACCGGCATCCTGATCCTCAACGCGGCGAACACCTATACCGGCACCACCACGGTGGACAACGGCACTCTCCAGCTTAACCACGCGCTTGCTCTTCAAAACAGCGCGCTCGACACGACGGGCAGCATTACCGGAAGCACCGGCGCGGGAATCGTTCTGAACAGCATCACCACCCCCACCTTCGGCGGACTCACCGGAAGCAAAAACCTTGCCCTCTTGTTCAACACCAGCCCGGGAAATTACGGGTCCATCACCAATCTAACGATAAATCCCGGCACTGGAGCCAGCCACAGCTATTCCGGAGTGATCGCCAACGGAGCAGCGGACATGAAGCTCACCAAAACAGGTGCCGGCACCCAGATCCTCACCGGACCCAATACCTACTCCGGCGACACCACGGTCTCCGCAGGCATCCTGACCCTCGGTGCAAACGACGTCATCGGTGACAGTTCGGTCGTCAAACTGGAAGGCGGCACCCTGAACACTGCAAACGGCGTGGTTGAGACCCTCCATAGCATTCAGGCCACCGAGGGCAAGTTGCTCCTCGGAGTCAGCAGCTCCGTCGGCAGCGCGGACATCACTTTGCTCAACGACAGCGTGATCCACAACATTGATGTCGGAGTCAATGGCACCCTTCGCCTCGCTGCCGGGAAAACCCTTACCCAAACCGCCACTGGGGTGACTTCCCAACTCGCCACCGGCGACACCCTGACTTTGGACGTCGGGGCCGGCGGCCTCGCCCACCTGTCCGGCGTGATCAACAGCGGAGGTGGGGACGGCGTGTTGACCAAAACCGGAAGCGGAACACTGCGGCTGACCGGTGCCACCAGCCAGTGGGGAGGAAATACCGTCATCGAAAACGGCACGCTCGAGTTCAATACCATTGCCAACTATGACATCGTCAGCAGCCTTGGTGACGGTGACAACGGTGGATCGAATGACGCCATTCTCCAGATCGGTTCCACCTCGACTGTCGCCATTCTCAGGATGATCGGCACCGAGGTGAAGAACAGCTCGAACCGCTCGATCCAGCTCGGCAATGCCGGCGGCAGCATCGATGTGGATAACGCCGCCCAGACGCTCACCCTCTCCGGAGTCGTCAGCAACGCCACCACCTCCGGTGCCCTCACCAAGGCCGGTGCGGGAACGCTGGTCCTCTCCAATGCCAACACCTACGAAGGCACCACCATGGTCAGCGCCGGCATCCTGCAACTCAATGGCTCCACCCATGCCAGCAGCGCCGTCTCGATCGACACCGACGGCACCTTGGCCGGCAACGGCACGGTCAATGGCACGCTGGCCGTCAGCGGAAAACTGGCTCCGGGTGCCGCAGGGGCGGTTGACAACGCAACCCTAACCGCCGGAACCACCGTCTGGAATGGCGGCAGCATCTGGAATTTCGATCTCAGCTCCAGCGGCACCACATCCGACAAGCTCGACATCAACGGCAATTTCATCAAGGGAAGCGCCGGAACCTATCAGTTCGACTTCATGGGCTCCACTCCCGCCTGGAATACCACCTACACGCTGGTGGACTGGAGCGGCACGACCGACTTCGTGCTGGGCGACTTCTCCTTCACAAACCTCGGAGCCGGGTCTTATGGCACCAGCTCGTTCGCTTTCAGCGGCAGCTCCCTCACCTTCACGGCCGTGCCCGAGCCGACCACAGCCCTCGCCGGACTGCTGCTCTCCGCCGGACTGCTGCGCCGGCGGCGGCGCTGATCACGAAACCAACATGGACAAGCCTTCCGCCATCGCGGAGTCTTGGGCGCCTTTCGGGAGCTGACACGCCCCGGTTAGAACCCATCCCGCCACCCGATTCCAAATCATGAACTCAAAATCCAGAATCTTCCTGCTGCTCTCGCTCGTCACTTCCATCGCCGCCGCCGATCCCGCCGGGCATGGCGCCCCCCCGGTCAAGGCACCGTTTCTCAAGGGCGAGGATTCGCTCTGCACCAACGAATGGTGGGAACGCCCCACCGGTGACATCATCGATCTCAAGGTGCCGCGCGACCAGGTCGTCTGCTTCGGGATTTACACCGTTCACAACCGCATCCTCAAACTCAGCGCGCAACTCTATCCGTTATATCCCAGTGAGACCCGCGAGGTCCGGCTTGAAGTGGAAAAAGACGGCGCTTGGACCGAAATCGCACGCCAAAAGGTCAACGACCTCGGTTGGTCCACCAGTTTCCGCATCGCCGATTGGGATGACTCCAAAGAGATCAAATACCGGCTTCTCCATGGTGAAAAGGCATCCTTCGAAGGACTCATCCGCAAAAACCCGGTGGACAAGAAAGAAGTCGTCATCGCCGCGCTTTCCTGCAATTCCAACAAGGATCGCGGCCTGCGTCCGGAATATGTGCGCAACATCAACCATCAGAATCCCGACCTCGTCTTCTTCGCCGGCGACCAGTCCTACGACCACAAACAACACACCGCCGCCTGGCTCAAGTTCGGCCTCGCCTTCCGCGACATCTTCCGCGAGCGCCCCTGCGTCACCATTCCCGACGATCACGACATCGGCCAGGGCAACCTCTGGGGCGAGGGCGGCAAGATCGCCAAAGCCGAAGCCGGCCACGACGGCGGCTATTTCTTCCATCACGAATATGTCAAAATGGTCGAGCGCCAGCAGTGCGCGCATCTGCCGGATCCCTACGACCCGACGCCCGTCGAGCAGGGTATCGGCGTTTACTACACGCGCCTCCTGCTAGGCGGGGTTGATTTCGCCATCATCGAAGACCGCAAGTTCAAGACCGGCCCGCTCGGCCGCCACCCGATGAAAGGCCCGCGCCCGGACCACATCCTCGATCCCGCCTACGACCCCAAGGTGATCGACACGCCGGGATTGGAACTGCTAGGCACCCGCCAGGAAAAATTCCTCGCCGACTGGGCGAAGATGCGCGACGGTGTTGACATTAAGGCCGTGCTCTCACAGACCGGCTTCTGCGGCGGCGCGCATCTCCACGGGTCCCGAGACAACCGGCTCCACGCCGACCTCGATTCCAACGGCTGGCCCCAGACCGCCCGCAACAAGGCGCTCGAACTCATCCAGCAAGCTCGCGCCGTTCACATCGCCGGCGACCAGCACATCGCCACCTTGGTCAAGCACGGCATCCGCGATTTCCGCGACGGACCCTGGGCCTTCGTCGTGCCCGCCATCGTCAACAACTACTACGGCCGCTGGTGGTGGCCCGAGGATGAAAAACCCGGCGCGAATCCCGTCGCCGGCTCCCCGCTGCCGTGGACCGGAGACTATCTCGACGGCTTCAATAACAAAATCACCATGCTCGCCTACGCCAATCCTGAAAACCGGCTGCAAAACATCGCCGGCATCAAACCCGGCGACACCCGCAATGCCGACGCCGACTGGGCCCACGGTTATGGACTGATCCGCTTCCACAAGGATTCCGGCGAGGTCACCTTCGAATGCTGGCCACGCTTCGCCAATGTCACCAAGCCCAACGCCCGCCAATTCCCCGGCTGGCCCCAAACGGTCAAGCCCTGAAGCCACCGGCAAACTCCGGCCCCACCGAAGGGGCGGCCTTCACTCGCCCCGCCCTGGCCTGTTCGCCCTGCCAGATCCCCCGGGAGACTGACGTAAATGTGCAGGATGCCGACCAATGTCGCAGACCTTCCGTCAATCTCGCTGGCATTTGAGAGTGACGTGAATGTTCAGGAGATATCCGCAAAAGTTCAATGATTTTTCCCTGACGGTATGCCACTTTCACCAAAGTGTCTTTCAATCAAACCCTGCCAACAAATCGCTGAAAATCCAACCTATCAAGAACACCATGAAACTCCGAAAAATCCAATTCATCCTCTCCACCACCTCCGCACTCCTGCTTGCGCCCGCTGCTTTCGCCTTGGACGGCACGTGGACCAATGACGCCGGAGGCTCGTGGGACACTCCCGGAAACTGGCTGTCGGACACCGCCTCCGGTTCCGGGTTCACAGCCAATTTCAATACGTTGAACCTTCTCGCGGATACCACGGTCACCGTGGACACGGACCGCACAATCGGGAACCTCGTCTTTGGTGACACGGTTGGCGGCACGGCTGCGGGATGGATCCTGGCGGGCGCGGGTGATCCTGCCGGAAAGCTAACATTGGCCGGAGCCACTCCCACCATCACGGTGAATGCGCTGGGAACTAACAAGAATACCACCATCACCGCCACGCTTGAGGGAACCGCTGGCTTCACCAAAGCCGGAGCAGGCACCCTGGTCCTCAACAACATCACGAACACCATCAGTGGCCCGGTGGTGATGTCTGCCGGCATTCTCAGCATCCAGAGCAGACCACTCAACAGCGCGACATCCGTTGAAATCAATGGCGGCCTCCTTGTTTCCGCCACGGCGGGCTTCAAGCCCATGGGTGATGCGACGATTTCTTTTGGCGGTGGCACCCTCCAGTACAACAACGATCCCGGCTACGATTATTCCGTCCAGTTCGCCACGACCGCCGGTCAGCAGTATAGGATCAATGTCCAACCCTCTCGGATTGTGACCTACGCCACCAACCTCGCAAGCGAAGGTGGCACGCTCACCAAACTCGCTGCCGGCACCCTGATTCTTAGTGCGGCAAACACCTTCACCGGTGCAACCACGGTGTCTGCCGGCACCCTCGAATTGAGCAATGCGCTCGCTCTCCAAAACAGCGCCATCAACACAACCGCCACTGCCGCCGGAACCGCCACAGCGGGGCTCGTTCTCACCGGAGTCACCAGCCCCACCTTCGGCGGTCTTACCGGCACCAAGGCGCTTGCCTCCTTGTTCGACACCGATTCTGGAAACTACGGCTCGGTCACCAATGTGACGCTCAATCCCGGCACGGGCGCGGACTACGGCTACGGCGCCGCGATCGCTGACGGTGCCGCAGGCATGACCCTCACCAAGTCCGGCGCGGGCAAACAATCCCTCACCGTCGCCAACTCCTACACCGGCGGCACGATCGTCAATGGCGGCACCCTCAACTACAGCAACGCAACAGCCCTCTCCACGGGCCCCATTTCCTTCACCGGCGACTCCACCCTTCAGGCGGGCGTCGCCACGACCTTGGCAAATGATATCAGCGTGGCAACCGGCGTCATTGGAACGATCGGAACCAGCAGCTTTGCAACGGTTCTCAGTGGGGCAATCACCGGAGATGGAATCCTGGCCAAAGGAGGCACCGCCACACTCAACCTAACGGGTGGCGAGGCCAACACCATTTCAGGCGGCATCCAGGTTTTCAGCGGCAGGCTCAATGTCCTCGACGGCCTGTCACTCACAAATGTCGGCCCTGTCACGGTGGACTCCGGCGCCTCCCTCAACTACAGCAAGAACTTCCTGCTGCCTGACGACACCCTGGCAAATGCGATTACTCTCAGTGGCCCGGGAAACAGCACCTTCGGTGCGCTCAATCTCCAGGGCAATGTGAATGCCACCGGTGCGATCACCCTCGCGGACGATGCCACCATTTCGCATAACTTCAACAACGCCACGATCAGCGGCTCCATCACCGGCACGAATCGGAATCTCACCCTCACGACGGTGAATAGCGGACAAGCCGGCATCGTCATCAGCGCTCCCATCAGCCTCGGCACCGGAGGCATCACCGTGAACAGTGCCGGTGGAACCAACACGGTGACCCTTTCCGGCACCAACTCCTACAGCGGTGAAACCCGCGTGGTCACGGGGACGCTGATTCTCAGTGGCAGCGCCCGGATCAACAACGCCTCGACGGTCCGCATCGATTCCGGCGCGGTGCTGAATCTGGATTTCACAGGCACGGATGTAGTAGGGGCTCTGTTCCTTCCGGGGGATCCGAATCCGAAGCCTGTCGGAACCTACGGCTCGTTTGATTCCGATGCCGAAAACAAGAGTGCCGACTTCTTAGGTGATGGAATCCTGGAGGTGGGTGCCGGCGGCAACAACTTCGCCGCCTGGGCCAGCAGCCAGGTGCCTCCCGTGACCGGCGGACCGACCGGCGATGACAACAACAATGGTGTCGCCAACCTGGTCGAATACGCCCTAACCGACGGCGGGGAGCGCGGCGTGTTCAGCGGCAACACCATCACCTTCACCAAGCGCGGGCTTCCGTATGGCAATGATCTTACCTATATCATCGAAACCTCCGCGACCCTTGAGACCAACTCATGGTCTCCCGCAGTGACGCACGGCCCCACGGAACTGGGCTCGCCGATCAGTTACGATCTCGCTCCGGCCCCAGGCACTCCGAAGAAGTTCGCCCGCCTCAAGGTGGTGACGGTGCCATAATGACAGTTCGTGTCCTGTCACTCATTGCCGGCTTCCCACCCGGAAAGCCGACAGTCCCCACACCCTTTGATTTCTGATAGCTGAAGTGCCGGAACGGCCCAGTCCCTGACGATGATACCCACCATGAAACAGACCACAAGCCACCGGATCGCCGGCATTTGCCTGGCATCACTTCTTTCGTTGGAAAACGCCAGCGCGCGTGAAGCGGCCGTAATCGACATGGCGGCCTTTGGCGCGAAGGCCGACGGCAGCGATACGACACCCAGCGTGCGGGCGGCATTGGAAAAGGTCCGCAGCGGCAAGGCGACCAAGCTGATTTTTCCACCCGGCCGTTATGATTTCCATCCCGAGCGCGCTTCCGAGCAATACCTGTTTGTCAGCAACAACGACGAGGGGCTCAAGCGCGTTGCGTTTCCGCTAACGGGCATGGAGGGGATTGAGATCGATGGCGGTGGCTCGACGTTTGTTTTCCATGGATACACCGTCCCATTTCTGATAGATCAATCCAGTGGCATCACCCTCAGGAATTTCTCGATGGATTTCAGCCGCCCATTTCATTCCGAAGGCAAAGTCCTGGCGATCACGCCCGAGCACGTCGATTTGGAATTCACCAATGAATTCCCCCACGAAATCCGCAATGGCGTGCTCGTTTTCACCAATGGCCAGAAGGCAA
This sequence comes from Chthoniobacterales bacterium, assembly GCA_041736875.1. Lineage (GTDB taxonomy): Bacteria > Verrucomicrobiota > Verrucomicrobiia > Chthoniobacterales > JACTMZ01 > JACTMZ01. The sequence goes on from JBGSSV010000042.1 coordinate 18,483, forward strand.
GCGGCCCCGCAACGACAGTGAGCAGTGGAGAAGTTCTCTACCCCTACGGCAGCCTGCTCGCTTTCGACCCCGTCAAACGCGAAACCGCATTCATGGCCAAGGATCGCTACAAGGTGGGCGAGGGAATCGCCGCCGACAAACTCGGTCCCAACAAGGTGCGGCTCAAGATTCCCGACATCTCCGCCACGGTGGGGGATGTGCTCGTCTTCAGCCCCAAGAACCGCGACGTCCCCGGCATTGTTATTTCTGATAGCTCGGGCATCCATCTTACGGACCTCACCCTTCACCATTGCGGTGGCATGGGCGTGATCGCCCAGCGGAGCGCCGATATCTTCGTGAAAAAAATGCGCGTCACCCCACCTCCCGGCGGGCAGCGGATCGTGAGCCTCACGGCGGACGCCACCCACTTCGTGAACTGCAAGGGCAAAATCGAGCTGGTGGACTGCCTGTTCGAGCAGCAGAAGGACGATGCGACCAACATCCATGGCCTCTATGCGAAAATCACTAACATCCTCTCCCCCAGCCGTTTTGAAGTCACCCTGATCCACCCGCAGCAAGCCGGGGTGGATTTCATCAAAGCCGGCACCCGCCTCGAACTGAATGACGGCCCCAGCCTGCGGGAGGAAGGATTCGCGACCGTCAAATCCGTGGAGCGCCTCAACAAACACCGCACCATCGTCGAAATCGAAGGAACCTTGCCCGCGAGCGTTACCCTCGGCGATTCCGTGGCCGATGCCGATGCCAACACCGCCGAAGTCCTGATCCGCGGCTGCGTGATGCGCGGCAACCGCGCCCGTGGCATCCTGCTAGGCTCCCGAGGGCCGATGGTCATCGAGGGCAACACCTTCCGCATCCCTGGCGCGGCGATCCTGTTTGAAGGCGATTCCCGCTTCTGGTTCGAGCAGGCCGGTGTGCGGGATGTCGTCATCCG
>JBGSSV010000064.1:0-23903 GCA_041736875.1 Chthoniobacterales bacterium
GAGTTCGCGGATCGGAACGTACAGGATTTGTCCGGCGGCCAGCAGCAGCGTGTCGCCCTCGGCCGCGCCATGGTGCGGCAGCCGCGTGTTTTCCTCTTCGACGAACCTCTCTCGAATCTCGACGTCAAAATGCGCGCCCAGATGCGGGCCGAATTGATCAAACTGCACCAGCGCCTGCAGACCACCATCATCTATGTGACCCACGACCAGGCGGAGGCCATGACGATGGGCAGCAGCATTGCCTTGCTCAACGACGGCAGCATCCAGCAATCCGGACCGCCCCTCGACCTTTACCTGCGCCCGGACAACGCGTTTGTCGCCGGCTTTCTCGGCAGCCCTTCGATCAATTTTCTTCGCGGCACGCTGCACGCCCGCGATGGCTCGCGCTTGGTTTTCCGGGAGTCCGGCGCAGGCTCGTTCGAGATTGAACTGGCGGCGGGCCGTAATCTCGGCCGTCTCCTCGAGCAACCCGTCCTGCTCGGCCTGCGCCCGGAGTGCTTCCAACCGCTTCTGCCCGGGGAAATCCCGGATGCCTCGACCTTTCCGGCCCACCTCGACATCGTAGAGACCACCGGGGCCGACTCGTTCTGCTACCTGCAAACAGGGGCCAACACGCTGATCTGCCGCAGCCGCCATCCCGTCGATCCGCGCGAAGCCGGCCACCGGATGCTTTTCCGCGTGGACCCGACCCGCCTACTCCTTTTCGATCCGGAGACCAATTTGCGGGTGGATTGACCCATGGAAATCCTGCGCACCCGTGAAGACACGGAGAAACACGAGGAACGAGCGCTGGCCCCGTTCGCCCAACGGTCCGGGGCGACGCGGGGACGACTCCACCCGGAGCCCTCGCACCGCTGGCGCAGCGAATACCAGCGTGATGTGGCCCGGCTGATCCATTCCGCCGCTTTCCGCCGCCTCGAATACAAGACCCAGGTTTTCCTCAACGGCACCGGCGACCACTACCGCACGCGGCTGACCCACACGATGGAAGTCGCCTCGATCAGCCGCACCCTGGCCCGCGCCCTCGGTTTGAACGAGGATCTGGCCGAGGCGGTCGCGCTGGCCCACGATCTCGGCCACTCACCCTTCGGCCACTCCGGCGAGGAAACCCTCGACCGCCTGCTCGCGGACCACGGTGGTTTCGACCACAACGAGCAAAGCCTCCGCGTCGTCACGCTGCTCGAAAGCCCCTACGACGGCTTCGACGGGTTGAACCTGACCTTTGAAGTGCTGGAGGGCGTGCAGAAGCATGCCTCGTCCCGCTCCGCTCCCGACCTCGGGAGCTACGCCTGCGCCAGCCTCGAAGGACAGATCGCCGACCTAGCGGATGAAATCGCCTACTACTCTCATGATGTGCAGGACGGGTTGGAGGCCGGCCTGATTGTTCCCGCGCAGCTGGGCGCGGTGGAAATTTGTCGCACCGTGGCCGAGCGTGCGGGTGTCTCGCTCGATCAGGCCGAAGCCCGATCGGCCCGCTACAACATCGCCCGCGTGCTCTCCAACCACCTTATCGAGGACGTGCTCGAGTCGAGCGCTTTGCGCATCCGGGCGGTCGGCGTCCGGTCAGCGGACGACGTGCGACGGCATGCCGACCTGCTCATCGGCTACAGCGACGCAACCGACCGCCAGGCGAACGAATTGCGGGACTTTCTTTATCAGCATCTCTACTACCACCCGACGGTGGCCGGGGCGAACCAGCGGGCTTGTGACATGCTGGCGGACGTCTTTGCCGCTTATCTCGAACGCCCGGGGGAACTCGGACGCGAAGCGGCCCGGCGCGTCGAAACGGATGGACTCCCGCGCGCCGCGGCTGATTACCTCGCGGGGATGACCGACCGCTACCTCGTCCGTGAACACACCCGCCTTTTCCCCACATGACCCAGCCGGAGGACCATTCCGAACGCGCCAACTGGCTCCGCTACCTGTGGCGGGCTGTTCGGATCGCGCTGATCGTCTGGCTGATCATGGTTGCCTATCTGGCCCTGCAACAAGACACCTTGATTTATCATCCTTCACTCGCTGACCCGGTCGCCGCCGAACAGCATGCCGCGCGTTTCGGCCTCGAGCCCTGGCGCAATGCCTCCGGGGCGGTCATTGGTTACCGTAGCCTGGCCGCGGCCAACGACCCCCGGCCGCGCGCCTCGGTCATCATCTTCCATGGGAACGCCGGCCAGGCGCTCGGGCGGACCGACTACATTCCCGTCTTCCGTGCGGCAGCTCCGGATTATGCGCTCTCCGTCTACCTCTTCGAGTATCCCGGATACGGGGCGCGTCCCGGACATCCTTCGCAGGCAAACTTCCTCCTCCACGGCAGCGAGGCAGTGCGATCGGTCCCCGACGGCGAGCCGCTCGTGCTCTTCGGCGAATCACTCGGCACGGGCGTGGCCAGCGGCGTGGCCAGCCGCGACCCCGGACGCGTCCGCGGCCTCATTCTCCAGACGCCGTTTGACGACCTGGCCTCGCCCGCCCAGCATCTCTACCCGCTCATCCCCGTGCGCTGGATCATGCGCGACCAGTATCCATCCATCAAATGGCTGCGCAGCTATCAGGGACCGGTGGCTTTTCTCCTCGCCGGTGCCGACTCGATCGTCCCGGCCGTCTTCGGGCAAAAACTCCACGACTCCTACGGCGGACCCAAACTCCTGCTCACCGCCCCCGGGGCGGAACACAACGACATGCTGCAAGCCCTCCCACCCGCCGAGTGGGCCGAAGCCTTCTCCTTCGTCCTGCCGGCCAAAGACCCTGAACAGCAGTAACCTGAGGTTTGTCGGGAGTCCTACGGCTCCCGCGGTCAGCGGCGGCCCTTGATGCCGAAGGAATACCCGCTGCGATGGCGTCCGCCGCCGGCGGCCCGGGCTTTCACGTGCGTGGCCCGCGGGTCGAGCAAGGTGGTGTATTTGTAGTCGAAGTTCTCCAGCTTCAACCGCGGAATCTTCGCGGCGATGAAACGCTCGATTGATTCGATCATGGCGAGGTCTTCCGCGGTGACGAGCGTGAAGGCGTCGCCGACCGCCTGGGCCCGGCCGGTGCGGCCGATGCGGTGCACGTAGTCCTCGGGATGGCCGGGGATATCGTAGTTGATCACGTGGGAAACGCCGGCGATGTCGAGCCCGCGGGCCGCGATGTCGGTGGCAACCAGGACCTCGTAGCGCCCGTTTTTGAAGCCCTCAAGCGCCTCCTCGCGTTCGCGCTGCGTGCGGTTGGAATGCAGGGCGACAACCGAGTGGTTTTCCTTTTTGAGCTGGCGGGCAATGCGGTCCGCCCCGTCCTTCGTCCGGCAGAAAACCAGCACACAATCGAAATTGGTCGCGGTCATCAAGGCCGACAGCAACTCGTATTTCTGGTCCATGGCCACCGGGTAAAACGCGTGCGTCACGGTCTCGGCCGGCGAGAGCCGGACGCCGATTTCGATCTTCTCGGGATCATGGACGGCAAACTTGGCCAGCGACTCGATCTCCGCCGGCATAGTGGCGGAGAAGAAAAGGGTCTGACGTTTTTTCGGCAGCTTCTGGACCACGCGACGCACCTGGGGCAGGAAGCCCATGTCGAGCATGCGATCAACCTCGTCGAGGACGAGAAATTCCAGCGCGTCGAGCGGGATCTCGCCCTGCTCCATATAATCGAGCAGACGTCCGGGCGTGGCCACGATGACATCGCATCCGCGTTGCAGATCCTCGCGCTGCTTGCCGTAACCCACGCCGCCATAGAGCAAGGCCACGGTCAAATCACTGAAGCGCCCGTAATCGCGAAAGGCTGTCTCCACCTGCATGGCCAGCTCCCGCGTCGGCTCCAGCACCAGGCAACGCGGTTTGGGTTGATGGGTGCCAAGTTTGCTGAGGATGGGCAGGCCGAAGGCCGCGGTCTTGCCGGTGCCAGTCTGGGCCGAGCCCATGATGTCCCGTCCGCCCAGAATGGCCGGAATGGCCCGCAATTGGATCGGCGTGGGGTCGACGAAACCCATTGATTGGACGCCATGCACCACCGCCTCGGAGAGGCCTAATTCGTTGAAACCCATAAGAAATCCTGTGGCAAAGTTGCCCCAGCAGGGCCACGCCCCGCACAGAAGCCATGCATTATCCCTGAACAATCTCCCCCCAGCAAGGAGCAATCCGGTGAACCGCGGGCGGACCGGGCGGCTTTCAAGGTTTGACATCACGACCGCGGCAGTGATTTCTGCCCCATGTTTTCGCGCCAATTCTGCCCGGCTGCCCGGGAGAACCATCCCCGCGGAGCCCTTGATCCACGCTCGCCTCAGCGTTTGAACCTCCCGTGGGCCATTCTCCTCGCCGGCCTCTTGGTCCAGGCCCCGGCCCAGGCGCTGGAGTGGGAAATTGAGATGCCCTTCGACAACACCGTCTTTCCTTCCATGGTTGTGGGGTTGCGGGGATTCATGGATGGGGAGGAGCAGAGCGAGACCGAGATCGGCGACCCGATGGGGATGATCGGGGCTTCGATCACCGCGCCGGAGGACGATTTTGAAGTGAAGGTGACCATCGAGGAGACGGCCTTTTTCAAGAAATCCTCGATCAAGGCCACGCTGCCGACCAAAGGCGAGACCTACAGCGTGATGCCGATCCTCCGCTACGATGTCCCCAATCTGCTCAAGCACAAACAGAGAGGCTTCGACACGGCCCATGTCGTGGTGGAAACCGCAGAGGACACCTTCGAGGAAACCAAGCGCTTCGAAGTGCGCAGCATCAACGACTGCATTCTCGGCATGGAGCACAATGGCGAGTTCATCCCCACCGATTTCCTCTTCGCTGCCTACGTCAACGAGAACAACCCGGCCCTGGACAAGATCCTCGGTTACGCCCTGCAGGAAGGCTATGTCGACAGCTTCATCGGTTATCAGGGAACCCGCGGTGACGTCCTCAAACAGGTCGAAGCCATCTATCAGGCTTTGCAGGACATGGGCTTCAAGTATTCCAGCATCACCGGGGCTTCTGGAGATTCGGAGAAATTCCCCACCCAACACGTGCGCTTCGTCGGCGAGTCGCTCGACACCAGCCAGGCCAACTGCGTGGACGGCACGGTCATGATGGCCTCCCTTTTCATGAAGATCGGCCTCAATCCGGTGATTATCACCGTGCCCGGCCATGCCTTCGTCGGCGTCTACAAGTCCACCGCAAGCGAGTTGGAGTTTCTGGTGCCCATCGAGACGACCGTGGTGGGTTCCTCGGACTTCGACCACGCCGTGAAACTCGGCGAGGACAGCATGGAGGAACACATACAGCGTTTCGCTGATACCGAGGACGGGAGTTGCCAGATCATCGACATCCGCGAGGCCCGCAAAATGGGGGTGGATCCCATCCAAGAGGCCGAGGTTCCGTGACCTCCTTGCTGCCCGGCCGATCCGTGCCGGCGGCGGGACGCGATCAGGCCTCCTTGAATTTCTCCACCACCCGCACGTCCTCAATCCGCATGGATTTGTCCACCGCCTTACACATGTCGTAGAGAGCCAAGGCGGCCGTGCAGGCGCCGGTCAGCGCCTCCATCTCGACCCCGGTTCGTGCGTGGGTATGAACCGCACAGGTCACCCGCACGCCGCGAGCCATGACGCGAAAATCCACCGAAACCCCGTCGAGCGGGAGTGAGTGGCACAACGGGATCAAGGCCGGGGTTTGCTTCGCAGCCTGAATGCCGGCCACCCGGGCGACCGCAAGGACATCACCCTTGGGCAAGGCCTCGGCCTGGAGCAGGCGGATCGTGGCGGCCGCGCAGACCAAGGTGGCCTCGGCAACGGCCCGGCGGGCCACGACCGGCTTGAGGCCGACCTCGACCATGCGCGCCTCGCCGCGGGCGTTGACGTGGGACAGCTTTTTCATCAGGTGCGAATAAACTCCACCGCCCCGCCCGCGGCGAGTCCGGACAACGCCGGCACGCGAACAAGCGCATCAGCCCGGGCCAGCGCCGTCAGATCACCGGAACTCGTCCAGGCCAGCGGACGCAGGCCATTCGCCTCCTCGCGGGCCGGCCACCACGTTTCGCGCGGATTGCCCGGGCAAAGTTGAAGAATCGTGCCGCGGCGCAAAAGCGGCCGAGGCTCCGCGCCCCGCATGGCCGCGACAGCTGCCGCGACAAAGACGTGAAGGCAGACAAAGTGCGAAAGCGGGTTGCCCGGCAGTCCGAAGGCCCACTCGTCGCCGCGCCGCGCGACAATGAGAGGCTTGCCCGGGCGAGCGTTGACCTTGGTCACCAGCAACTCAAAGCCCGCGGCAGCCAGGACCTCACCCGTATGATCATGTCCGCCCACGCTGGCGCCGCCGGAGATCAGCAGCAAATCACGCTCACCTTCGATCGCCTGCTCCAACATCCCGGGTTCCTCCCCCACCCGCTGTTGCCGCAGGGACAAATCCCCGCGACGGGCCCACGCGGCGACCAACGCGGAATTCGCATCCCGAATCTGCCCCGGACCCGGCTGCGCGTCGGGGGGGACGATTTCGTGACCGGTCGCCACATGCAGCACGGCGGGCCCCCGCGTGATCTGCACCCTCGTGCAACCCGCGCCGGCCAGCAGACCGATCGCTCCTTCGCCAAGCACGACGCCGGCGGGGATCAGGCACTCGCCCGCACGCACGTCTTCCCCCCGGTGCCGGATGTTACCCCGGCCTCGCCTCGCGAAGCGGACCATATACCCCTCCTCCGCGGCCTCCTCCAGCATAATCACCTCGCAGCCGGGGCCCGGCACAGCCGCTCCGGTGGAGATGCGCAAGGCTTCGCCGCAGGACCAGACGCGAGGCTTCCAATCTCCGGCGCGAATCTCATCCACCACACGAAACGCGGGGGAGTCATCCTCCGCCCGCACGACAAAACCGTCGACCGCGGAACGGTCAAACCCCGGCTGATCCTCCCCGGCGAGCACTTCCTTGCGCAAAATCCCATCGATGGCTTCAGCGAGCGACACCTCGATGACTTCACGCGGAGCCACGTCCCGCCGCAGCAAGGCCCAGACATCCTCGACCACGGTCATGGCGTTCGCTTCCAAATAGGCACATCCTGTTTCAGCCGGTCCATAAACTCCGCAAGCAGACCAAACGCCTCGGCCCGGTGCCGGGAGGCAATGCGAACAACGATGGAGGCCTCGCCCGCTGCGACGCGCCCGATGCGGTGCCGGACGAGGACTGAGTCGCAGGGAAAACGGCGGGACAACTCCGCGAGGATGCGCCTCATCTCATCACGCGCCATCGGTTCATAGGCCTCGTAGTCCAGCGCCACGAGGGCCTGTCCATCCTCTTCCGGCCGGACCACACCCGAGAAAACAACCACGGCCCCGCTGCCGGCGTCCACGGTCGGTTCCACCTCGCCTTCCAGCGGGTCGCGCGTGATTTCGACCGTGATCTTCATCCTCCGGACACGGGCGGGATCAAAGCCACCTCGTCGTCGGCACCGAAAACCTCGCCGGACGCAGCATACACGCCATTGCGGGCCAGTCGGGTTTGCTCCCGATGCGCCGCCAGAGCCGGCCACCGCGCAGTCAACAGATCCCACAATTCCCCCGCACTCAGACCGTCCCCGGCCACGGAGCACTCGCCCACCCCGGCGACATCCTTGAGTTGGGCGAAAAACAAAATCTTCATGGCATCGTATCCTGCCCACGCCTCAGGCGCCGTGCAACCGCGCGGCCACATCGGCGCGAAAGCTGTCGATTTTTCCGAGAACGTAATCCGCCACGGAAAGCGCCCCATCCTCGATCAAGCGCGTGAGGTCCATGGCCAACGTGAGCATCTCCGCCGCGTCCGCCGCATGGGACTCGTCAAACGTAGCCTGCGCCCGCCGCCGTCCAAGCACGGCGAGGTCATAGCGCTTACCTCCTTCGATCTGGCTGCGGAAAACCGCATTCAGCGCCGCCGCCAGGGTCTCATCAGACCCGCAATCCAGCCGCACCCGGTCCGGGCCGGTCAGCCAATCGAGATCCCGCCAGACCTCGCAGCCGAAAAGTTTCTCCGGCCTCGCCTCCGGGGCCAGCGCCCGCAAAGCCCGGATGACGGCGAGCGACACCGCCACGTGCGAATCATGACGATCCGCCGGGTTGTGTGTGTAGACCACGCGAGGCGAACACAGGTTGAAAACTTCTGCCAAACCTGCAGCCACCGCCGAACATCCGGATGCCTTTAAGTCGCCGCTCGAAAGCCCCAGTTGCACCACCGCAGCATACCCGCCGATCCGCGCCGCCTCGCGCTGCTCTTCCCGCCGCAACCGCCGCAAGTCCTCCACCCCGACACCGCCGGACCGCACACTCCCGGCGCCATCCGTCACGACCACGCCGGCAAAAGAGCCCGGAACCCGCTGGCCTTGGGCGATGCCGTGGAAAGCCATGAACTCAAGATCGTCGGCATGCGCCCCGATCCCCAGGTGGGTTACGCCCGCAAGGGCTGCGGGCAAGGCCACCCCGGACGGGACAAAAATGTCACTGCCTGCCTGCGAAAGAAATGACCCGTCCACCCCGCAAAATCATCCGCCCGCACCCGCGGCGTCAATTTCTACTTTTGCCCTCGGCCGCCCGGCCGCGTAATCTCCACGGTTCGCATGAGCCAGGACTACAAACAGACCCTTAATCTTCCGCGCACGGATTTCCCCATGAAAGCCGGGCTGACCACCCGTGAACCGCAGCAGCTGGCGGCCTGGGAGCAGGAGGGTCTTTATGCGCGCATTCAGGAAGCACGGAAGGACGCGCCGCTCTTCCTCCTCCACGACGGCCCGCCTTTTGCCAACGGCGATGTCCACATGGGCACGGCGCTGAACAAAATCCTCAAGGATCTCATCATCAAAGCCAAAACCATGTCCTGCTTCCGTGCGCCCTTCATTCCTGGCTGGGACTGCCACGGGCTGCCCATAGAGTTCAAAGTGGTGAAAGAGAAAACCGGACTCTCACCCGTGGAGGTCCGCCAGCGCTCCGAGGCCTACGCCCGAAAATACATCGACCTGCAACGCGGGCAATTCCGCCGCCTCGGCATCTTCGGCGACTGGGAGCATCCCTATCTCACTCTTGATCCCTCCTACGAGGCCGACATTCTTCGCGCCTTTGCTGTCTTCGTCGAAAAAGATCTCGTCTACCGCAGCAAGCGTCCCGTCCTCTGGAGCTACGGTGCCCAGACGGCCCTGGCCGAGGCGGAGGTGGAATATCGCGACAAGGAATCTCCGGCGATCCATGTGGCCTTTGCCGTCGCGCAGAGCAAGGCACTCCCGGCGGACGCTGCGATCGTCATCTGGACCACCACCCCTTGGACCCTGCCGGCCAATCTGGCCATCGCGGTCAGCCCGAAACACGACTACATCGTTCAGCCCTTCACGAAGGACGGAGGGACCCGCACCCTCGTTCTGGCGGCCGAGCGCGTTGGCACTTTCGTGGCGGAAACCGGATGGCAACCGGCCGGCGACGCACAAAAGGTTGCCGGGGCCGACCTCGAAGGCACGGTCACGCGTCATCCGTTCCTCGACCGCACGGCTCCCGTTTTCACGGCCGACTTTGTCACCATGGACACCGGCACCGGCTGCGTGCATATCGCGCCGGGGCACGGGGCGGATGACTTCCAACTCGGCCGGGCTCACGACCTTGAGATTCTCTGCCCGGTCGATGACCTCGGCCGCTTCACCGACGAGTGCGGCGTGCCGGGTTGGGTCGGTCAGTTGGTGTTCGCCGCCAACCCGCTCGTCGTGGAGCACGTGCGCAGCCGCGGAGCCCTCCTGGGAGTTGCCGCCCTTCAGCACTCCTATCCGCACTGCTGGCGCTCGAAAACGCCGATCATTTTCCGTGCGGTCGAACAATTTTTCATCCGCATCGACGCCCTCCGCGCCGACGCCCTGCACGCGATCAACGAGACCCGCTGGATCCCCGACTGGGGCCTCAAGCGGATCACCGGGACGGTCGAGTCACGGCCGGATTGGTGCATCAGCCGCCAGCGCAGTTGGGGCGTGCCTTTGCCGGCGTTCTACACACCCGACGGCGAACCGATCCTCGACGCAGGGCTGATCCGTCGCGTGGCCGACCTGGTGGAAAAACGCGGAAGCAATGCGTGGTTCGAAATGGCGGACGGAGAACTGGCCGCGCTGCTCGGCCTCCCCTCGGGCACGACCAAGGGGCATGACACGCTCGACGTTTGGATCGACTCCGGCGTCAGCCATCAGGCCGTGCTCCGGAGGCGCCCCGAACTGGCTTACCCGGCCGACCTCTATCTCGAGGCGACCGACCAGCACCGCGGATGGTTCCAATCCTCGCTCATGACCGCGGTGGCCATCGAGGGAGGCTCGCCGTATCGCACCTGCCTGACCCACGGGTTTGTCGTCGATGTCGATACCCGCGAAAAAATCTCCAAGTCCGCCCAAGGCGGCTACAAGAAGCCGACCGAAGCGATGCACTTCGTGGAGAAGTCCGGCGCGGATCTGGTCCGTTTGTGGGTCAGCAGTGTCAGCTTCACCGATGACGTCCCGTTCTCCGAGGAGATGTTCAACCGGCTCGGCGACACCTACCGCCGCATCCGCAACACGCTGCGCATTCTGCTCGGCAACCTTTGCGACTACGACCCGCAGGCCCCGGGCGAGCCCACGGCGGTTGACCGCTGGATTCTCGCGCGTCTGGCCGCGGTCGAGCAGACATGCCGAGAGGGGTATGACGCTTACGAGTTTCACCGGGTCTATCACGCGCTGAATCAATTCTGCGCCGTCGACCTGAGCAGCCTCTACGTGGACATCACGAAGGACCGCATGTATTGCGATCCGGCTGACAGCGGCCGGCGGCGGGCGACGCAGGCGACGATGCACCAAGTCCTCTCGTCCCTCACCCGTCTTCTCGCACCCATCCTCGCCTTCACCGCGGAGGAGGCGTGGAGCTACTTCCGGCCCGGCGAGTCCGTCCACCTGCAGATGTTCCCCCCGGTGCGCGAAGGCGACGAGACCGCGCTGGCCACGGGCGAGCGGTTGCTGCAATTGCGCGGCATCGTCTCTGCCGCCTTGGAAACCGCGCGTGCGGAAAAACTCATCGGGAGCAACCTCGAAGCCTCGGTCAACCTGCAGGTCGCTGACTCCGCATGGCTGGAGGAATGGAAGGACCGGCTGCCGGAACTGGAGGAGTTCTTCATTCTGAGCGAGCTCTCACTCGAAGCGGGCCCCCTGGACGCCGCCCGAGTGACGAAGACCTCCGCCGCGAAATGCGGGCGCTGCTGGCGGCACCGCTGCAGCGTGGGCACCATCGCGGCGCATCCAGGGCTCTGCGACCGCTGCGCCTCGGCCGTTGAGCGCGCCCGATGAAGCCGCAGCACTTGCTCTACGCGGTGACTTTGCCGCTCTATGTCTTCGACCAACTGACGAAGTGGGCGACCCTGTCCTTCATCCCGCTGCACCACGAAATCTCTATCATTCCCGGCCTGTTCAACCTCGTCCATGTGACCAACACAGGCTCGGCCTTCGGGCTGATGAAAGGCTGGTTCAGCTTCCACGTCGTTTTCGGGGCCATCATGGCCGGGGTCATCACTTGGATGCTTTTCCGTCGCGACACCGACCGCCTGACCCGAATTGCCTGCGCCATGATTCTCTCTGGCATCCTCGGCAACATCACCGACCGGGCGATCCATGGGCATGTGGTTGACTTCCTGGATTTCTACCTCGGCCAGCACCACTGGCCGGCCTTCAACGTGGCCGACTCAGCCATCGTGGTCTCCGTGGGCATTTTCCTTTGGACCTCGTTCCGCCAGCCCTCAGCCACGCTGAAGACACCTCCCGCAAATTCGTAGCCAAACCGGGTGGGCTGAGTTGTCCGACATCGCGAGGAGGTCAAGGCGGCAAACTTTGCCGCTTCAGGCAGCGACGATGAGGACATCGCCGCTACAGCAGAACCTTCTCGTCAGAGGTGTAGCGGCGATCTCTTGATCGTCGGTGCCTTACCCCGGCGGGGTGTTGACGCAAATGCCCCAGGGGAGCAAATCCTGTCTCCGGCCGCCGCTGCCGCCCGGGCCTCAAAAAACGCGTTCCCGCAACCCGGTCTGGCGCTGCAGCAGTTCCGCGTAATCAAAGCACCCTGCGGGGGAGACCCGCGAGGATTCATCCACGGGCGCGCACCGCGCGGCGATTTCATCGGCATTCCAACCAGGACCGGCCGTCGCGAGCGCCTGCACGGCCGCCCCCAGCGCGGCACCTTCGGCCGTCTGCATTGTCACGACCGGAAAGCCGAAGACATCGGCGCAGATCTGGCGCCAGACGGCGCTTTGACTCCCGCCGCCGGTGAGGCGAATGACCTCCGGTTTAACTCCGAGCGATTCCATGCGTTGCAGGCCATAAGCCATGCCGAGCGTGACTCCCTCCATGGCGGCGCGGGCCAGGTGCGCCGGGGTCGTGTTGTTGGTCGTCATGCCATGCATAACGCCGCAGCCGTCGGGAAGATTTGGCGTTCGCTCGCCCTGCAGATAGGGCAAGAAGATCAGGCCGTCTGATCCCGGAGGAACCGAAGCAACTTCGCGCTCCAAGCGCGCATGATCCCAACAAAAAAGATGGCGGAACAACTCGGTCGCCACCGTGACGTTCATCGTGCAGAGCAAAGGCAGCCAGCGATCGTTGCTGTCGCAAAACGCGGCAATTTCTCCCTGCGGATCGATCACTGGTCCGGCGGCGCAGGCGAAGATGGTCCCGCTGGTGCCGAGGCTGGCCGTCACTCCCCCGGGCTCGATGTTACCGGTGCCAATCGCCGCCATCATGTTGTCCCCGCCCCCGGCGCTGACCACCACGTCGCCAAGGCCCCACGCGGCGGCCAACTCGGGGAGCAGCGCCCCGCAGGCCTCGAGCGACGAGCCGACGGACGGAAGTTTGTCCCGCAAACCGGGATCGATCGCCGAGCAAACCTCCTCGCACCACGCGCGTTGCCGGACGTCGAGCAAAGCGGTGCCCGAGGCGTCACCGTATTCCATGCGCAACGTCCCGGTCAGCCGGAGGTTGAGAAAATCGTGAGGCAGCGCGACGTGCGCGAGGCGGGCAAAGCGGTCCGGCTCATTCTGCTTGAGCCAAAGAATTTTCGGCGCGGTGAAGCCGGGTAGCATGTCGTTGCCGACCAGGTCAATGACCGCGGCGCGTCCGCCCAAAGCGGTGCGCAGTTGGTCACACTGCGGAGCGGTCGAGGTGTCGCACCAAAGCTTGGCCGGGCGGATGACTTCCTTTTTCGCATCGAGGGGGACGAAACCATGTTGCTGACCGGACACTCCGATAGCACCGACCTCGCGCCCGCGGGCCGCAAGGGCAGCCACCACCTCTTCAACGGTTTCCCCGAGCGCATCCCACCAAACCTGCGGATCCTGCTCGAGGTGTCCGGGTGGCAGGCCCTCAACCAGTCCGTAAGCCCGGCTCGCCGAAGCCAGAACCCGGCCCGAGTCGCCATCAAGCGCGACCGTCTTCAGACTCTGCGTGCCACAATCGATGCCGAGCGCGATCACACGAATTCGTTGACCAGATTTTCGAGGTATTCCTGACCGCCCGACGCGAGGGTCGGGGCCGGCTGGCCGAGGGCCACTTTGTCCAACTCAGCCAGTGAGGCTTTGCCCTGCTCGATCTTTTGACCAAGCGGCGAGTCCCAAGTGGCGTAGCGCTGCGTGACGAAATCGGCCAAACGCCCGTCCGCCCGCACCGCCGCAGCCATCTTGAGCCCGCGGGCGAAGGTGTCCATGCCGCCGATGTGCGCATGGAACAAATCCTCCGGGGTGTGCGATTCACGGCGGCGCTTCGCGTCGAAATTCAGTCCGCCCGCCTTGAACCCCCCCATGCCAAGGACGACCAGCATGACATCGAGCGCGAGATAGAGGTCGGTCGGAAATTGGTCCGTGTCCCAACCGACCAGCTCGTCCCCGCGGTTCGCGTCGATCGACCCGAGTTTGCCCGCGGCCGCCGCCACCGTCAGCTCGTGCTTCATCGTGTGGCCGGCGAGGGTGGCGTGGTTGGTTTCGATGTTAAGTTCAAATTCGTCGAGCAGGCCGTATTCGCGAAGAAAATTCAGGCACGCGGCCGCGTCGCTGTCGTATTGATGGGTGGACGGTTCGCGTGGCTTGGGTTCGATCCAAAACGGACCGTCGAAGCCGATGTCTTTCTTGTGGGCCACCGCCATGTGGAGGAAGGCGGCCAGATGGTCGAGTTCGCGCTTCATGTCGGTGTTCCACAAGGTCGAATAGCCCTCGCGTCCGCCCCAAAACACATACCCCCCGCCACCGAGACGGTGCGTGACCTCGAGGGCTTTCTTCACCTGCGCCGCCGCGTGGGCGTAAACTGGTAGGCTCGGCGAAGTGGCTGCACCTTGGGCGAATCGCGGATGCGCAAAGAGACAAGCGGTGCCCCAGAGCAACTTCTTGCCGGTCCGCGCCTGTTCCTCAGCCAGCGTATCGGCCACAGCATCGAGCGCCGCGTTCGACTCCGCCAGCGTCTCCAACTCCGGCGCCACGTCACGGTCATGGAAGCAGTAATGGTCGATCCCGGTCTTTTCGAGAAACTCGAAGAAAACGCGGACACGCTTTTGCGCATTGGCCACGGAGTTTGTCCCGTCATCCCACGGCATCAGGGCCGTGCCGCCGCCGAACGGGTCGGCCAATTGGTTGCGCATGACGTGCCAGTAGGCCGCGGCAAAGCGCAGATGCTCGCTCATCGGCTTGCCCTCGACGAGCTCGCCGGGATTGTAATGTTTAAAGGAAAAAGGCTCCTTGGACTTCGGGCCCTCGTAGGCGATTTTTGGGATGGTGGGGAAGTAGGACATAATAGCGGAACGGTAGTTTTAGCTAATCGCTCGAGGGATGAAAGCAAACACGATGGCAGCGTGGCGAGGCATTGCGAGCCAGTTGCCATACCTTGCCGGTGGCGCACAGGTTTGCAGGTTTCTTGCCATTTTATCCCGGCCATTTGAGTTGTCCGCAGGCCGCTCTGCGGGTAAAAGATGACCCTTCGCACGACCCGTATACCAGCCTCACACTGTGCCGAGAGCACGCTGCGCGCCGCTGCCTCACGTTAATGAAAGTCCTCCTCACCACCACCTCGTTTCAAGACACGCCCGGCCCCCATCATGAACTCCTAGCTGGCACCGGTTACGAAGTGGTGCGGGAGCGCGGGCCGCTGCCGGAGGCGCGGATGTTGGAGTTGGCCGGAGACTTCGATGCTTTCCTCTGCGGCGATGACGCGGTCACGCGGGCCGTGCTGGAGAAATCACTCCCTCGCCTCAAGGTCGTGGCCAAATATGGCATCGGTTTGGACAAAGTGGACGTGACGGCGGCGACGGACTTGAAGATTCCGGTGACCTTTTGCCCCGGCGTGAACCACACGACCGTGGCCGAACACACCTTCGGGCTGCTGCTCGCTCTTTATCGCGAGATCGTCGAGGAGGCGAACTTGGTCCGGTCCGGCCAGTGGAAGCGGCTGACCGGACACGAACTGATGGGCAAGACCATCGGCATCGCGGGACTGGGTCGCATCGGCAAGGAAGTGGCCATCCGCGCCCGCGTGTTCGGCATGACGGTCTTGGGCTACGACCTCTACTGGGATGAATCCTTTGCCGCCCAGCACGGGGTCGCGCGGGTGGCGGACGTGGATGATTTGCTGCGGCGTTCGGATATCATTTCACTCCACATGAACCTGACTCCGGAGACGCGCGGGTTTCTCAATGCGGAGCGGCTCAGACTGCTCCAGAAACACGCCGTTGTGCTCAACTGCGCCCGGGGCGAACTGGTGGAGAGCGACGCGCTGGCCGCCGCGCTGCAGGCCGGGGATCTCGCGGGCTACGGCGCGGATGTCCTCGACGTGGAACCCCCGGGTCCGGATCACCCCCTGCTCCACTGCCGCGGAACGGTCATCACCCCGCACATCGGCTCGCGGACTTACGAAAGCGTCGTGCGTCAGGCCATGATGGCCGCGCAGAACATGATCAACGTGCTGGAAGGACGCCCGGCCGTCGCGCAGGCCAACAAACTTTAACACCATGACAAACCAACCATCCGACATCGGACTCATCGGTCTGGCCGTGATGGGCCAGAATTTGGCCCTGAACATCGCCGACCACGGCTTCAAAGTTTCCGTCTTCAACCGGACCACGTCCAAGACCGAGGAGTTCGTCAAAGAAAACCCCGACACGCCCGGCGGGTTGCATGCCGCGCTCACGCTCGAGGATTTTGTCGCCTCCATCAAACGCCCGCGCCGCATCATCATTCTCGTCCAAGCCGGCAAGGCGACCGACGCGGTCATTGCCAGCCTCGTGCCCTTGATGGAGAAGGACGACATCATCATCGACGGCGGCAACGCCCTCTGGACCGACACGATCCGGCGCGAAAAGCAACTCACCGCCCAGGGCCTGCGTTTCATCGGGTCCGGCGTCTCCGGCGGCGAAGAAGGCGCACGTTTCGGTCCTTCGCTCATGCCCGGCGGCGCGGAATCCTCCTGGAACGAATTGGCTCCGATCTGGAACGCGATTGCCGCCAAGGTGGATGCGAAAACGGGCAAACCGCTCGAAGGCGCAAAGCCCGGCAAGCCCATCGAGGGCGGCGTGCCCTGCACGGCCTACATCGGACCGAATGGCGCGGGGCATTTCGTCAAGATGGTCCACAACGGCATCGAATACGGCGACATGCAGCTCATCTGCGAGGCCTACAACATCCTGCGCCACGGGCTGCAACTCTCGATCGACGAAACGCAGGCCGCCTTCGCCTCGTGGAATGCCGGCGACCTCGACTCGTTCCTCATTGAAATCACGGCCAACATTCTCGCGGTGAAAGACCCGGTCACCGGCCAGCCCATCGTCGACGTCATCATGGACCGCGCCGGCCAGAAGGGCACGGGCAAGTGGACCGTTACCGACGGGCTCAACCTCGGCATTCCCATCTCGACCATCTCCGAGGCGGTCTTCGCCCGGTGTTTGTCCGCTCTCAAGGAGGAGCGCGTGGAGGCAGGCAAAGTTTTCGCCGCACCCGCGCCGCATTTTCCCGGCCAGAAGCAGCAACTGATCGATGCCGTGCGTGACTCGCTCTACGCCTCAAAGATCTGCTCCTACGCCCAAGGGTTCGCGCTCATGCGGGCCATGGCCTCGGAACAGGGCTGGAAGCTTCACTTCGGCGAGATCTCCATGATCTGGCGCGGCGGTTGCATCATCCGCGCCCGCTTCCTCCAGCGCATCAAAGAGGCCTTCGACCGCGATCCGGCGCTGCCCAATCTCTTGCTCGATCCGTATTTCACCGGCGTGATCAAGAGCACGGAGGCCAACTGGCGCACCGTGGTCTCCAACGCCGCGCTCTCCGGTCTCCCCACCCCGGCGTTCAGCGCGTCGCTGGCTTACTTCGACAGCTACCGCTCGCCCCGCCTGCCGGCCAACCTGCTCCAAGCCCAGCGCGACTACTTCGGCGCCCACACCTACGAGCGGCTCGACCAGCCCAAGGGGAAATTTTTTCACTACGACTGGGTCGGAGACCATCAGCAGCACGAAGCCTGACCCGATGGCGGAAACCTGGTTCATTGTCCCGCCCGCGCAGCACGACGACCTCGTGCGCCAAGCTTACCTCGCCCGCGGCTACGGGGCGGACGAGGCCGATGATGCCGCGCGATTCTGCCACAGCGCTTCGCGCCACGGCATCCGCACGCACAACGCCCTCAAGGCGCTGCACCTCGACGACCTGTTCGGCAGCAAGGTCGGCCGTTGGACACCCGGAGCGCAGATCGAAAAACTCCCCTCGCGCTTCGCCGCGGCCGAGGCCTGGGACGGACACAACAAACTCGGTCAGGCCGTGGCCTACCGCGCCATGGAGCGCTGCATGGAACTGGCCGACCAGTTCGGCATCGGCATCGTTTCGGTCGACAATGCCACGCACTACCTCTGGGGCGGCGGCTATGTCATCGACGCCGCGCTCAAGGGTTATCTGGCCTACACGAACTGCACCTCGGCCACCTCGGAGGTTGTGCCCTTCGGCGGCAAAACCGCCACGATGGGCACCAACCCGCACTCGTGGGGCTTCCCGACCCAGGCGGCCGTCGGCTTTCCCATTGTCATCGACTGGGCCACCTCGACCGTCGCCATGGGCCGCGTGCAGCAGTTCGCCCGCGAGGGCAAGGAACTCGGACCGGGCTGGGCCGTGGATGCGAACGGAAAACCTACGGTTGATCCGAACAAAGCGGTGGCGCTCCTCCCCTTCGGCGCGCACAAGGGCTACGGACTCGGCCTGATCGACGAACTCTACGCCGCCTACACCGGCGGGTCACTGCCCTCGCTGCGTGGCACGGCCAAGGGGCCGGCGGGGGAAAAGCGCGGCTCGACCTTTTTCTTCCAGTGCATCCATCCCGAAGCGCTGCGGGGACACAACTATGCGCTCGGACGAGACCAGGCCGCAAATGTCCGCGCCTGCTTGGACGACATTCTCGGCCCCGGTAATGAGGCCTGCCTGCTGCCCGGACAGCTTGAGGCCCAGGCGGCCAAGCTCACCGACGAGCACGGCGGACTGCTTTTCACCAAGGCGGAGATCGAGGGCTTCGCACATCTCACGGAAGAACTCGGCCTCCCGGCGTGGAAGCCGGAGGATTTTCCCTCGGTCACGATTTAACCCAACCCAACGACATGTCCCTGCCACTCCGCGATCCGTCCTCCTGCCATTACGCCCAGCTTTCGCTCGGCGAAGTCATGCTCCGCCTCGACCCCGGCGAGGGCCGCGTCCGCAGCGCACGCTCGTTCACGGCCTGGGAGGGCGGCGGCGAATACAACACGTCCCGCGGCCTGCGCAAATGCTTCGGCCTGCGCACTGCCGTCTGCACCGCCCTCGTCGACAACGAAGTCGGCCGCCTCGTCGAGGACTTCATCATGCAGGGCGGCGTGGAGACGGACTTCATCAAATGGCGGGAGGATGACGGCATCGGCCGCTCGGTCCGCAACGGGCTCAACTTCACCGAGCGCGGCTTCGGCGTGCGGGGTGCCGTCGGCGTTCCCGACCGCGGCCATACCGCGGCGTCGCAATTGAAACCCGGCGACTTCGACTGGGACCATCTTTTCGGAAAACTCGGCGCCCGCTGGTTCCACACCGGCGGCATTTTTGCCGCGCTCTCGGAAACGACCGCTGCGTTGACCATCGAAGCCGTGCAGGCGGCAAAAGAGCACGGCACCATCGTCAGCTACGACCTCAACTACCGTCCCTCGCTCTGGAAATCCATCGGCGGACAAACCAAGGCCCGCGAGGTCAACCGTGAGATCGCGAAATACGTCGACGTCATGATCGGCAACGAGGAGGATTTCACCGCCTCGCTTGGTTTCGAGGTTGAGGGTGTCGATCACAACATTTCGAAAATCGAGACCGACGCCTTCAAGGCCATGATCGATACCGCTGTGAAGGAGTATCCGAACTTCAAGGTCGCCGCGACCACCCTCCGCCGCGTCATCACCGCGACGAAAAACGACTGGGCCGCCATCCTCTGGCATGACGGCAAGTTCCACGAGTCGCGCAAGTATCCCGAGTTGGAAATCCTCGACCGCGTCGGCGGCGGCGACAGCTTTGCCAGCGGCTTGGCCTTCGGCTTTCTCTCCCCGAACGACCCTCAGGCAGCGGTCGAATACGGTGCAGCCCACGGCGCCCTCGCCTCCACCACGCCCGGCGACACCTCCATGGTTACCCGCAAGGAGGTCGAAAAACTCATGGGCGGCGGCGGGGCCCGCGTCGTGCGCTGATCGCCGTATGAAACCCTCCGAACTTTTCAGCCTCGCGGGAAAAACTGCCGTCGTCATCGGCGGCACGGGCGAACTTTGCGGCGCCATGGCCGAAGGTCTGGCCTCCGCGGGGGCAAAGGTTGTGCTGGTCGGACGCGATCCAGCCAAAGCGGAGAAGCGCCTCGCCGCCATCACGGCGGCGGGAGGCAGTGGATGGTTCGAGCCCTGCGAAGTGACCTCGCGGGCGGAACTCGAAGCACTCGCCGAACGCGTTTACGCCAAGGCCGAGCGGGTGGATATTCTGGTCAATGGGGCCGGAGTCAACAGCGCCACTCCGTTCCTCCAAATCACCGAGGAAGAAATGGACCGCATCATCGGGATCAATCTCAAGAGCGTCATGGTCGCCTGCCAAGTCTTCGCCCCGCGCCTGCTCGCGGCCAAGCAGGGCAGCATCATCAATCTCGGCTCCATGTCGGGCGTCATTCCCCTCTCCCGCGTCTTCACCTACTCCGCCACCAAGGCCGCTGTGCACAACCTTTCCAAGAACCTGGCCCGCGAGTGGGCCGCGCAAGGCGTGCGGGTCAATACGCTGGTTCCCGGATTTTTCCCCGCCGAACAGAACCGCAAGGTCCTGACGCCCGACCGCGTCGCCTCGATCATGGGCCACACCCCGATGAACCGCTTTGGGGAGGCGCACGAACTCGTCGGTGCCACCCTCCTCCTCGCCTCCGAGGCGGGCAGCTTCATCACCGGGACGGAAATCATTGTGGACGGCGGCTTCGCCGCCATGTCGATCTGACGCGCAACAGTTTCTCGCCGTCGTCAGCGAGCCTCACCCGAGGCCTCCGGTGGACCTCCCGTCCCCGATTGCCATGATCCGCACCACGGAAAGAGATCTCCTTCCCGCGGCCAAGGACCCCGCCAGCGCGGGGCAAGCCCTGAATCGATTTCTGGTCACTCCACAACGTCACTGACCTTGTAATAGGTGCCGTCGAAATGCGCTCTCATCCCGTGGTAGTTGGAAGTGTTTTCACCTTCCACCTCCACGATCCCGGGGGAAATCATCGTGAACTCTATCCTCGCCGGCGGAGTCTCCTCATCTTGGAAGGTCAGCTTTTTTCCCTTCGGCTTGGCCGTGCCCTCGATATCTCCCAGATGCGAACTGGGGCCGCGGACGACCGAAATGGCGAAATTCCAATCGCCCGCCGTCTCCGTGATTTTCAACTCTCCCCCGAAAAAATCCTTATATGTTCCGGTGATGCCCGAGCCACCCGCGGTGCCATCCGATGCCTTGAGAAATCCGAGGCGGCCTATCGTGAAGTCCTGCATGGCATTCCAGTAAGATGCGGAGGATTGCGGATGCTCGACGTTCTCCTCCCCCGACTGCACCGGAGCCGCCGCGGACATGAAATCGCGGTAGGCCAACCACTCGCGCTGTAATTGGCGGAGCGTTGCCGCCCGGGACTTGTCTGCGGCGGCGAGCGTTTTTTCATACTCGGCATTGAGCAGCGCGTCCGCCTTTTCCCAGCGGGCGCGGGCACGGGCGAGCACGTCGGCAGGATTTGAAACCCGGTAAACCCCGGCGAACCGGGCCGCGGGCGCCGCGTTTCCCGTCACCTGCCAGCCGTCTCCCTCGGGTTTGAAATGAAACCCCTCCTGCCCCTCCTCCGTCCGTTCGCGAAATCCTTCCCCGGAAT
Organism: Chthoniobacterales bacterium; assembly: GCA_041736875.1. GTDB lineage: Bacteria > Verrucomicrobiota > Verrucomicrobiia > Chthoniobacterales > JACTMZ01 > JACTMZ01. The sequence continues at coordinate 21,319 of JBGSSV010000064.1, forward strand.
CGGGAACCAGCGCCCCGGCATACACCTGCATCTCCGCCGCGCCGCCCTCCGGCCAATAGGTGAACTGGAAATACCCATCGTCGGCGGGAAGGAGCTGAAGATCGGTGGCCGTGTTTTTCTCAAAGACCTGCACCGCATCGCCCGCCCATGCGGACACGGAGGCCAGCAGGCCAAGGCAGAGGAGGAAATTTTTCATCGACGCATCATAGCCGACTGCCGCGAGGACTCGATAGTTTACCGCTCTGGCTGTGGCGCCGAAGATTCAGGGTAATTACGAAGTGTCCAGGCCGGGCGCGCCGGCGTTCGCGACAAGCTTTCCGCGCCACCGCGTTGCGGAGCCCCAGCTTGACGCGATCACGGCGGTTCATGCATAAGCTGCCGGATGTCTGGGAATCGATGCGTGCTGTGGCCTCTGGCCTGGTTGTTTCTCTCGAGCGGCGCCTTTGCGCAAACCTCAATGCAGAATCTGGCAGCGTTCAACGCGGCCGCGCTGGAGACGAAGAACTCATACCACTGGGATTCGATGCAGGGAGGCGTCCCGGTCGTCGCCACCGCGCCCCGCTATCCGCTGGCTTACGCGAGTCCATTGACCACCATCAGCTTCGATTCGCTCAACCCCTCGCTCTATCAGCAGCGGATCATCGGCGGACTGCTCCAAGACTGCGTGCTGGTCGGGACGTTCAGCAACCCGAACAGCTTCTGGAACCAGCCGAGCGGCACGGAGGTGAACCTGACCTACAACATCGGAGCCGACACCCATTACATCTTTCCCTACGTCACGGTGGGAAACGACCTCCACGGTTACCTCCGGAACACCTACTTCTCCTCGTCCAATCCCACCAGCGACGAGGTCGCCTTGCGGATCGACCAGTCGCTCGGGCTGAATCCTTTGGTGAACCTGAGCAATCGCGGTCTCGCCTTTTTCTGGGCGCCGATCTCCAACATCGTGCGCTCCGGTTACCTGCCAGATGTGACCCAGCAGGTGACCAACCTCACGACCTTCAGCGACGGATCCTACCAACCGGTCGAGACCGGAGTGGGCGCCGGCTTCGCCTACGTGGACATCAACGATGACCGGGTCCTCTACTCCAACAACCTCACTTTCGTTTCCTACAACCAAGCGCAGACCACTTTCCCGTGGACGGCGATGGGCTACACCTACAACTGGAATGCGTTGCAGGATGGATCGAACCCGGACTACGGCTTCGATCCGTTGCGAGCCACCAACCCGATCGGCCTGACGGAATTCATGGTCAGCGGAGGTTCGAAGGTGGTCCTCGACCAATGGGTGTCTCACTCCGATCTGCAGGCCTGGATCATTCCCGAGCCCAGTGTGGTTGTTTTGGTGATCCTCAGTTTGGTGGTCCTGGCCATCTGGCGCGGGCAATTCGTGCGCCTCGCTCTCCGTCCCCTCTCGTCTCGCTCCACCGCACGCCGACGTTGACTCTCGCGGGTCCACCCACCAGGCCGGCCGGGAAGCGAAACGCAGCGAGATCACGACACAGACTCCGGGAGGAAGAAGCCCCGCCTCGCCAGCCCACTGCTTCACCGGGGGACGGAAATCGTGATTGACGGCGGGTTTGTGGCCATGTCCATCTGGACCCATGGCCGCCTTCATCCACGACGACTTCCTGCTCGAGACCGGGCAGGCGCGCCGTCTCTACCACGAACACGCCGCAGACCAGCCGATCATCGACTACCACTGCCATCTTCCACCGAAGGAAATCGCCGACAACATTTCCTGGCCGGACATGGCCGCACTGTGGCTCGGCGGGGATCACTACAAATGGCGAGCCATGCGCTGGGCCGGGGTGGAGGAAAAATTCATCACCGGCGACGCGTCGCCCTGGGAAAAGTTCGCCCGGTATGCGGAAACCATGCCGAAACTGCTGCGTAACCCCCTTTATCACTGGTCGCACCTGGAACTGGCGCGCTACTTCGGTGTCACAGACCAACTTCTCGCCCCGACCAACGCTCGTGAGATCTTTGAGCACTGCAACCAACTGCTGGGCACCCGGGAATTTTCCTGCCGTTCGCTCATGCAGCGCTCGCGGGTCGAGGTGGTCTGCACGACCGACGATCCGGTGGACTCGCTCGAACATCACCGCGCCATCGCGGCCGACCAGTCATTCGGCATTCAGGTCCGCCCGACCTGGAGGCCTGACAAAGCCTTGGCCGCGGACAAGCCGAAGGTCTTCGGCCCATGGCTCTCCGCCTTGGAGGCCGCCGCCGGGCACGACATCACCACGCTCGATGATTTGTTCACCGCCCTGCAGCAACGCCACGACTTTTTCGCCGATAACGGCTGCCGCCTGTCCGACCGCGGGGTCGATACCGTGTGGGCCGAGGACTGCACCAGGGCGCAGGCCGCGGCGATTTTCGCCAAGGCACGGGCCGGGCAGGCCGTTTCTCCTGATGAGGCCACCCGCTACAAATCCTTCATGCTCCACGAACTCGCCGCGATGGACGCGGCCAAGGGCTGGACCATGCAGATCCATTTCGGAGCGCTGCGCAGTGCAAACACGCGCATGCTGCAACGGCTCGGACCCGACACCGGGTTCGACTCGATCGGCGACTGGCCCATC
>JBGSSV010000096.1:0-17339 GCA_041736875.1 Chthoniobacterales bacterium
CAGCGCCAGCAGGGCCGCCCCGGTGCGAACCTCTCGCGGGCCCGCCGGGGTGGAGAACGAGAGGGTGGTGCCGCGCAGGCCGGTCAGCCGGTGATGCATGGCAAAGTCCACGCCCGCCGCCCGAAGCCGGCGCACCCAGGAGCGAAGCAGGGGTGCGGCCTTCATGCCCCGCGGATAGACCCGTCCCGTCGAAGCGATAAAAGTTTCCACGCCCAGCCCGGCCGCCCAGGCTCGCAGATCCTCCGGCCCGAAATCCGCGAGATGTCGCACCCAAAAATCCCCGGGCATCCCCGGTCCGCGATACCGCGTGGCCATCTGCTCCGGCGCCTCCGCTTTGGTCAAATTCAGCCCGCCGCCGCCCGCGACGAGAAATTTCCGTCCGACCGAGGCCTTGGCGTCAAAGACCGTGACCCGTGCCCCTCCGGCCGCCGCGACCTCCGCCGCCCGCAGTCCGGCCGGACCCCCGCCGATCACGGCAATTTGCGCAGAGAAATTGTCCACTCGGGGCGCAGATTAGCGCAGTTTGGTTTGCATCGCCGCAATTTCGCGTAGTCTGCGGGCACTTTTTCCATGCTGACCATTCGCAAACTCAAGAAAACCCTCGGCGGCCGCACGCTCTTCGAGCACGCCGACCTCCAGATCAATTACGGCGAGCGCGTTGCCCTCGTCGGTCCCAACGGGGCCGGCAAGTCCACCATCTTCGGCCTCATCCTGAAGAAGGATGAGCCCGATGCGGGGGTGATCGAGCGCGATGAGTGGACCATGATCGGCCACCTGGCGCAGGAGGGTGAGGCCGTCGGCGACGAGACCGTGATGGATGTGGCGACCGGGCGTGCCGGTGAGATTCCCGCGCTCGAGTTGCGCCTCGCCGAGATGGAAGCCCGCGGTGATGTCGAGAGCGCGGAGTATCAGGAGGCCACAAACAAGCACACCGCCCTCAGCGACCCGAAGGTCGAAGCCAAGGCGAAGCGAATCCTCGCCGGCCTTGGTTACCGCGAGACCGACTTCGGGCGCAAAGCCAGCGAACTAAGTGGTGGCTGGGTCATGCGCGCGCATCTCGCGCGGCTCCTCGTCATGGAGCCCGATCTCCTCCTCCTCGATGAGCCGACCAACCACCTCGACCTGCTCTCGTTGCTTTGGCTGCAAAACTATCTCAAGACCTACGCTGGAGCCGTTCTCCTCATTTCGCACGATCGCGAATTCATGGATGAGATCATCGAGAGCGTTTACGAAATCTCCGAGCAGCGCCTCCTTTCTTACCGCGGCAATTACACCGCCTACCTTGAGCAGCGGGAAGCCCGTTACGAGCAGCAGAACGCCGCCTACAAGAACCAGCAGAAGGAGATCGCGGCCCTGCGGGATTTCTACGAGCGCTTTCGCCAGGTCGCCTCCAAGGCGTCGCAGGCCCAGAGCAAGCTCAAGCAGATCGAGCGCATGGAGCTGATCGAAAAACCCACCCCGCCGAAAAAGCCCTTCCGTTTCCAGATTCCCCAACCGCCCCGCGGCGGACAGCGCACCATTTCCCTCGAAGGCATCCACATGGCCTACGGCGACAAGGTCGTCTACTCGGGCCTCGACCTCAGTATTGAGCGAGGCGAGCGCACGGTGCTCGTCGGCCCGAACGGTGCCGGCAAATCCACTCTCCTCAAGATTCTCGCCAACGTCGTCCCCTTCCAGAAAGGGACCCGCAACGAAGGCCACAATCTCAAGCTTGGCTACTTCAGCCAGCACCGCGCCGCCACGCTCGACGGGGCGCGGACCGTGCTGGAGGAAGTCCTGGCCAGCAACGGCGAGATGAGCGAGAACGACGCCCGCGGCATCCTCGGGTCGTTCCTTTTCCGCAAGGACGACATTTACAAGAAGACCGGCATCCTCAGCGGGGGCGAAAAGACCCGCCTCAACCTCATCAAGTTCCTCGTGGATCCGCCGAACCTCTTGCTTGTGGACGAGCCCACCACGCACCTCGACATCCACACGGTCGAGTCACTCATCCTCGCGTTGGAAAAATACGAAGGCACGCTGGTTTTCATCAGCCACGACGTGCATTTCATCAAAAAGCTGGCCACCAAAGTCCTGCACGTGAACGCCGGCCAAGTCACCGCCTATCCCGGCGGATACGACTACTTCCTGGAGAAGACCGGCGGTTTCGCCAACGAGCGCGCCGCACTCACCGCCGGATGAGTCTCGACAGCGGTTCGTTTCGCTCAGCCGAGCCGTCGGAATGAGCTTCGTCGCGTCGCCCCGCGGGTGACGTTGACCTCCACGCGGTAAGTTATCCGCACAAGCAGATCGCCCCGCCCGCCGCGGGGCTTGGGCAGGCCTTCGCCGGTCACCCGCAGCACCTCGCCCCGCCCAACTCCAGCTGGAATGGCCACGCGCACCATCCCTCCGCCCGGGGCGGGAACCAGCTCGGTGCCGCCGCCGGTTGCCCGCGCGGCGCTGATCCGCAAATCACATCGAAGGTCGGAGCCTCGCGGGCGGAAACGTCCGCCGGGCAGGACGCGCAAACGCACGACGACGGTTCCCCCGGTGAACGGCTCGGATCGGGCTAGGCGGAATTTTGTCCCGGGGGCGGTTTCCGGCGGCACGGCCAGCTCGTAGCTCTCGGGGCCGTGAGGGTTGGCGGGATCGTTGACCCGGATGGTCAGCGTCGTCCCACGCAAAAACTCCTCGACCCGCATCATCACGTCCTGAGCGATGTCCCGCTTCCGTTCGCCCGGCGCGGCCCGCCCGGTGGATTGCTTCTCGTCCAACTCCAGATCGTAGGCGGCCCGCCGGTCCGGATCGCTCAAGGTTTCATGCGCGGTGTTGAGTGCTTGGGCTCGGGCCGTGGCGGCGGGCTCGGCGCGATTGACGTCGGGGTGGTGTTGCTTGACCAGTCGGCGGTAGGCGGCGCGGATTTGCGCCGTGGTGCAGCGTCGATCCAGGCTGAGGGTGGCGTAATGGTCCGGCAGGCTCACGCGACGAGAGCCCGCAGGCTGGATTGCGCCAGCGCCTCCCGCCGGGCGGCATCGGATTCATCGGCCTTGCCCCGGAGGCAACGCGCCAAGGTGGCGAGAAAGCGGTCCAGCGGGGCTTCGCGGCCGTCGTTGGCTTCGGCCGGATATTCCGCGTCAAGCATCCAGGTGCCTTCCTCGGATGACTCGCTCAACTCCTCCACCCACCCGAGCACCGTGTCGACCGGATCACCGGGAAAACGCTCGGCGACACAGCGCAGGACTTCGGGGCCACTCTCGACGCTCAGGAGGAGGGCGAGAAAGAACCGGTGGTCGGGATCCTCGATGGTGCTCCGCAGGCCGACGAGGTGGTCGCGCCAGACGATCTCGTCGAGCGTCGGGGCGGCGTAATCAGCCAGCGCCCCGTGTTTTTCCGCAAATACGGCCCAAGTCTCCTCCCACTCGCCCCGCTCCCGCAGGGGGTTGAGGCAGTTTTGCAGCGTGAAAAATCCCCGCTCGTAATCCAGCCCGGCCACCATGCCCCGCACGATGTCCGCGTAGTCCTCAGCGTCCGTGCGCTCGAGGGCATCGAGCAATTGCAGGCGACGTGTGGTCAGCGCGTCGTGGAAAAACGGATCCACCGCCACATGCGGAGGAAGGTAGGTGAACTGCGGGCCGGTGCCGGGATCCGAATGCGTGCGCACCACGAGCGTGACGGACGGGGTTTCGAGGTGGAAGAGCGAATGAATGTCGCCGCCGCCCGAGGTGATCGGCACGGTGCGGCCGGTGGGCAAAAGTTCGGTGCCGGTCAGCCGCAAGTCACCCAAGCGGAAATGCGCCGTGACCGGCCGCACGTTGATGAAGGCAAACTGGGAGTGCAGGCTGGAGCCGGCGAGCACGTGAAAGGCCCCGGAAAATTCGTGCTGATGAATCTGCGTCGTCCCGTCGAGCCAGAACAGGAGTTGGATATAGAAGCGTGGATCGTCGAACACAACCAGCTCCGGCTGGCCGAAGCCCGAGGCGGTTTGGCCCGGCTGGTCATCCTCGCGCAGGAACGCGCGGGTGAAGCTGGCCAGGTCAACCTGCGCAGCCGGGGGATTCTCCTCGAGAGCCGCCTGGGCAATCGACGGGAAGGCGGTCAGCGAAAAATTTTCCGCCTGCCACCGCGCCCGCACCCGCCGTCCCAACTCGAGGAAAAATGTGTCCATCGCGCCGACCATCCGCCGCCTGATCACGGCCGACAAGCCGATTCCCTCCGCGAGGACCGTTCGCAATCCGCTTGGGCTAACGGCGCTGCCGCACAAGCACAGCAAGGACTGCGGTGAGGACGAGGAGAACGATGTTGCGCAGCGCGGCACCGCCCGGCGTGCTGAGGGCGGCGAGAGCCGGGTGGAGGAGGCTGAGGTCGAGACAGCCGCAATCGATGTCCAACTCGCGCCACCAGGCCTGCACCGTCAGCGCGGTGAACGCGCAGAGCAACGCCGCCAGCCAGCCAAGGGCGACGGGGAGCCACCAGCCGAAGATGACGGCGAGACCGACGAGAATTTCCATCCAGGGCAACGCGGCCGCGATCATTTCGGCCAGCAGGTCGGGCATCACAATCTGGTAGGAATAGACTGCGGCCAAGGTGCCGAGCGGTGACCCGACCTTGGATATTCCGGCGGCGAGAAAAAATCCGCCGAGCAGCAGGCGGAGGACGATGATGACCGCGCGCTTCATGGACTGGCTGTTTCCTCCGGTGGATCCGTGGCTGCATCATCCCCGCTCCCCCACAGACCCTCGGGATGCCAGAACTGCACGGCGGCGCCGAGGGCCAGCGCGGCGAGGGGGAAGAACAGGATGCGCAGCAGGATCTTGATCACGAGGTGGGGCAGACAGCCGTGGAGGATTGTATCCACGGATGAGGCCGGATGGCAGGGCAGAATGGCGCGGACTCAACGGGCCAAGCGTCCTGGGTCGGCGGTGTTCATGGCAGAGGCTGTCCGGCGCGGCTGCTCAGTTGACTTTCGACTTTTCGATCGTGGTCAGCCGGTCGGTCTCGGGGTTCCAAGTGAGCGTGGCGCTCCAGTCGGTGATGCTGTCCGCTTGGATCGTGCTGAAGTTGGTGCTGATCCGCAGGTTTCGCCCCTCCCATTCTTCAACCTCGAAGAAGACTCCGCCTGATCGCATCACTTCGCCTTCAACCGGACCGACCGCGGCAACCACTTCATCCGGCGAGATGACACGCAGCGGTTGCCCCGGGCGCCAGATCCAGATGGCGTTGGCCTTGCGGTTGACCAGCATGTCGAGGGCGACCAACTCGGACGACGGATGCCAGTGGACGCAAGGGACGGTTTCTGTATTGCCCCACGAGGGGCCGAACCAGGCGGCCCGTTCCTCGTTCCAGCCGACGAGTTCCTCGCTTGAGTTGGAGGTGTCGATGACGCACGGAAGATTCAGGCGTTCGTAAACGACCCAACCTTTGTCCGGACTGCGGGCGAACATGGGCCCGCGGTAGTCGCGGCGGAGCAGGCCGAGTCCGCGTTGGACCATGTTGCGCTCGTCGTCAAAGTCGCTCTTCGCATTGCGCTGGAGCGCGTTGATGAACTCATCCCGGGCGTCGCGTGGGATCTGCCCCCAGCGGCTGCCAACGGCACGGGCGGCGAGGCGGCGGATCGAATTGCCCTCGTCGCGCAAGAGCGGGAGCACCGCGGCGGGCAGGCGCGGGTCGGGTGAGGTCATCAGGTTGCGAAGGGCCTCGACGCGCTGGTCCGGGTCCGGATTTTTCAGGGCGGCGAGGTCCTGCTCGCTCGCGGTTTCTGCGGCCGCCGCGAGCAGGAGCGCCGTGCGGCGAATGGCGGCGAGAACCGCGGCCGAAAGATTGACCATGCCCCCGGCATAGCGCGGGTTCGCGGAGGCAGCAAAGCATTTGTCGCCGCGGGTCGGCGGCCCACGATTGCGCTGGCCCTCGCGGTGGCGGCGCGACTATGAACAGGCCATGTTGAGAGCGATTTTGACCTTGGTGACCGGTGCGGCTTTTCTTCTCACCGGAGGCTGCGGGAAGAAGGCGGATTCCGCACCCGAGGCTGTGGAAGGCGAGGCGGGTGTGGAGAGCGCCGAGATTCTGGTGGCCAAGGCCGCGCCTGATTCACCGGCCGATGCGCCCAAACCTGCGGCTTCCGTGCTGGAGAGGCCAAAGTCGGAAATTGCGCAAGGTGGTCCGCAGGACTTGGCCGAGCCGGCCATGCCCGATCTTGACGCGGCCGTGCCCCAGCCCTCGGCGGTGGCCGGTTCCTACCGCGACCCCGACGCACCGGGTGTGCTTTACGAATTGCGGCCGGATGGCAGTTGGCAGGCCACTTGGGAGTCCGAGGACGGCGAGAAAGGCTTGCGCATGAAGGGGACCTACAAGGTGGAGTATGGGATGGCGCGCTTGCTCTGCACGGCGGTTGTGCGGAAGGACTTGATCAGCGGTGACTACAAGCGGGAACGTGTGCCGCCGGCACCGCAGCCGCGGTGCCTCTTCACCATCACCGATGGCAAATTGACCATGGTGCCGGATATGGCCGACCCCGCCTTTGTCATCGAGCCCTTCTCGGCGGCGCGCCTGGAGAAGGTCGTGCCGTGAGACTCAGCCCGGCGCGTTGAAGTCAAAGGGCCGCTGGGACCTCTTTGCTCATCGTTCGTCGCTCCGGTCGATGCTCGGGTGGCTGCGGTGCAGGGACGGATTTTTCTAGAGCCTCCGGTGAGGTTTCGCGCAGCACCCGCCAGGTCACGGTCATGCTGGACACGAGCATGATGAGCGCGGCAGCGATGGGGTGGAGCAATCCGGCGGCAGCCAGGGCGATGCCGATCACATTGTAGCAGGCGGCGAAGGCCAGATTGCGGCGGATGGCGCGGGTCGTGGCGCGGCAGAGGGCCAGGGCTTGGGGGATCACGCGCAGGTCCTGGCCATTGAGTTCAAGCGCGGCGGTCTCGCGCGGCAGTTCGCTGCCGGTGGCCAAGGCGATGCTGGTTGTCGCGGCGGCCATGGCCGGGGCGTCGTTGATTCCGTCGCCGATAAACAGCACCCGCCGCCCCTCGCGGCGGAGGGTCTCCACGGCGGACATTTTGTCCTGCGGAGTCAATCCGGCGAGGCACTCGTCGAAGCCGAAACGGGCGGCGTTCTCGGCGCGGTCGCCGGTCATGACGATGCTGTGGATGCCCAGACGGCGGAGGGTCGCGAGGGTTTCGGCGGCGGAATCGCGGAGCGACTCGCGCATGAGAGCGAGGCCGCAGAGCCGGCCGTCGCGACGGATGAAAACCTCATGCCCGCCCGCGTTGGGTGCCACCAATTGCTCGCGCAGGTTCCCGGGGCTCTCCGACGGTGCCAGCAGGCCCTCGTTGCCGATCTGCACGAGGGTGCCGTCCGGCAGGCGCCCTTCGACGCCGATGCCCGGGAGGATGCGGACCTCGCGGGCCAGCAGGGTGTTGTCTGTCGTCTCCGCCCGGAAGGCGCGGGCGATCGGGTGCCCGCTGCCGGTCTGGACCGCGGTGATTTCCCCGCGCAGGGTCGCGCGGTCGGTGCCGGGTGCCGTGACGAAATCAACCAACCGCGCCTCGCTCTCGCTCAGCGTGCCGGTCTTGTCGAAGACGGCGGTGTCGACCACGGCAAGCTGTTCGATCGCGTCGCCATGACGGGCAAAGAGCCCGCGTTTGGCCAGCGCGGCAAGGGCGGACCAAATGGCCACCGGCGTGGCCAAGCCCATGGAGCAGGGACAGGCGACGAGCAGCACGGCGAGTCCGTTGAAGACGCCGACGATCCAGCCGCTATGAACCGTCCACGCGGCGGTGGTGATCGCAGCGACGAGCATGACGGCGGGCAGAAACCACGCCACGAGGCGGTCGGCCTCGCGCTGGATGCGGCCGGGATGCTGCCGGGCCTCATCAACCGAACGGAGCAGGGCGTCGAGCCGGCGTGAGCGTCCTTGCGAACTCGCGCTGATCCGCAGGGCGCTGTCCTCCACGCGGCTGCCGGCCATCACGCGGTCGCCCGCCCGCTTGATCACCGGGTAGGGTTCGCCGGTCATGGGCGCCTCGGACACGAGGGCGACGCCATCCGCCACACAGCCGTCCACCGGGATGCCTTCGCCGGCCCCGACAAGCACCTGGTCCCCGGGGACGATGTCCTCGACGTTGACGCGTTCACGGCGACCGCAGCAGGTCACGCGTTCGCACACGTCGAAAGCAGCGCCGAGGCGGGCGATCGATTGGCGCAGCGCATCGCGGCGGCGCTGGGCCAGAATGGTGCCGAACGTGTAAATGGCCACAAGCACGGCCACCACTTCATAGTAAACGTGACCCTCACCGGTCAGGGTGCTGTGGACCGATGCGGCAAAAGCTCCCACCATGCCGGCGAGAAACAGTTGCTCGAAAACAACGCGCCCGCGGCGGGCGGCCTGCCACGATTCGCGCAGGATAGGCAGGCCCGCGAGGAGAAACACGGCGACGGCGGACGCCGCGAGGGCGCCGTGGATGAGCCAGAGGGTGGAGCCGCTGACGGGGGAGAGATTGACCGCGAGACTGAAGATCATGGCTTGCGCGGCGAGCAACCCGGCCAATCCGACCCGCAGCCAGCCGCGGGCTTCGCGCTTCAGCTCGGCTTGCTCGTTGGCCTCGTCGGACCCAGATGAGTGGCAGCAGGCGGACATGAAAATTCCATGTTACCCCTTTGAGTCGCGGAAGCAAAGCAGGTCTGGATTTGACCTCGGGGTGGACGATTGGCGATGATTGCCACCTATGAGCCAAGGAATTCTGTCGGGCAAAGTCGGGGTCGTCTTCGGGGTGGCCAACAAACGCAGCATCGCGTGGGCCATCGCCAAGGCGTGGAAGGAAGCCGGCGCAACCCTCATCTTCAATTATCAGGGCGAGCGGGTGAAGGAGAACGTGGAGGAACTCGTCGCCGAGTTCGGCACCGACGTGCCGGTCTATCCCTGCGATGTCTCGAAGGACGAGGAGATCGCCGCCTTTTTCGACAAGGTCCGCGGCCACACCGACCGCCTCGATCTCCTGCTCCACTCGGTCGCCTTCGCGCCCAAGGAGGCCCTTGAGGGCGACTTCGTCAACACCTCGCGCGCGGCCTTCTCCACCGCGATGGACATCAGCGCCTACTCGCTCGTCGCTCTCGCGCGCGCGGCCGAGCCTCTCATGACCGCCGGCGGCAGCATCGTGGCCATGAGTTACCTCGGCAGCGTGAAAGTCGTGCCGCATTACAATGTCATGGGCGTAGCCAAGGCCGCCCTCGAATCCTCGACCCGCTACCTCGCCTACGACCTCGGCCCGAAGAAAATCCGCGTCAACTGCATCAGCGCCGGCCCCGTGCAGACGCTTGCTGCCCGGGGCATCGCCGGATTCTCCTCGATGATGAAGCACTACGAGGAGCACGCCCCGCTCAAGCGGAGTTGCGAAACCGCGGAGCTCGGCGCCACCGGCACGTTCCTCGCCAGCGACGGCGCGGCCTCGATTACCGGACAGGTGATCTACGTGGACGGCGGCTACGAGATCATGGGGATGTAAGGGCCCCATGGACGCCCGCCTCCTCGACGAGTTGCGCCGCGCTGCGGGCATCGATTCGGTGCGCGTGGATGAGGCTTCCCTCGAGGCTGCCGCCGGCGACAAATGGTTCGCCCGGTCCCGGCCCGATGTCGTGGTCTTCGGGCGCTCGACGTCCGCCATTTCCGCCGTGATGAAGATCGCGGCGCGCGAAGGCATTCCGCTCACCACCCGCGGCGCCGGCCACGGCTACGTCGGCGGCTGCGTCCCCGTGCGCGGAGGCATCGTCCTTTCCACGATGCGCATGGACCGCATCAAGGAAATCAGCCCCGAGGATTTCGTCGCCGTGGTCGAGCCGGGCGTCATCACCGGACGCCTCCAGGCCGCCGCCCGCGCGCAGGGGCTCCTTTATCCACCCGATCCGGCCAGCCTCAAGGACTGCAGCATCGGCGGCAACATCGCCACCAACGCCGGCGGACCCCGCTGCCTCAAATACGGTGTGACTCGCCCCTACGTCCTCGGCCTCGAAGTCGTCCTCGCCGACGGCACCATCGCGCGCGTGGGCGGACGCACCCACAAGAACAAGACCGGCTTCGACCTTGTCGGACTCTTCACCGGTTCGGAAGGCATGCTCGGCATCGTCACCGAAGCCACCTTGCGTCTGCTGCCCGCTCCGCCCGCGCGCGCCGTCCTCTCCGCCAGTTTCCCCGACATGGCCCGCGCCGCTGCCGCCGTGCAGGCTATCTTCGCGCACGGACACCTCCCGTCCGCCCTCGAGATCGCCGACCGCTTCACCCTCGAAGCCGCCCGCCGCCACGCCGGCGGCGAGACCGTCATTCCGCCGGGCGAAGCCCATGTCCTTTTGGAGATCGACGGACAAATCTCCGCGGTGAAAGAAGAGGCCTGCGATCTGCACGGACTGCTCACCGCCGCCGGTGCGGTGTCCGTCGAGAGCGCCAACACCGAGGAAGGCTGCGAAACCCTCTGGGCCCTGCGGCGCACCTTCTCCGCGTCGCTCAAGGCCACGGGTTTGAAGAAGCTCAACGAAGACATCGCCGTCCCCCGCGGCAAACTCGTCGAGTTGGTCGAGTTCGGAGCCGAGCTCGGACGCGATTACGGCGTCCCCGTCGCGTGCTTCGGCCACGCCGGCGACGGCAACATCCACGTCAACATCATGGTCGAGAACCCCGACGACCCCGCCACGATGGCCCGCATGCAGCAGGCCCTCGACAAACTTTTCGAAGGGGTCCTCGCCATGGGAGGCGTCATCACCGGCGAGCACGGCATCGGCCTGGCCAAGAAACGCTGGTGGCCTCAAGCCGTCGACGCCGGCAGCCACGAACTCCACCGCCGCATCAAGCAAGCCCTCGACCCGCACGATCTGCTGAATCCGGGGAAGTTTTTGGAGCCCGCTTGACTGAGCTTTCCAAGAATCCGTCGGGCTAGTCTGAAGTCATCAGCACTATCCTCAATGATAGCGAAACCTTCCTACGGCATGTTCATGTTACTGGCGGCGTTGCACTTTCTTGTGTCAGCCGTTGCGGCTATCTCGGGCTTGGGTGCCGTGCTCAGCGCGGGGCCGATGACCGATCCGCGGCCGACGGTTAGCGCCATTCAGGCTTTCCTTTGGATCTGGCTCACAGGACCGATGTTGCTGGCGTGGTTGCTTTCGGGTGGCGCTACGAAGGTAATCATTCCCGCTGCATTTGCGTGGTCGCTTCTCATGGGCTTCCTCGGAAGCCTGATTGTTGCCCAGCTGCGGAGGCGTCCATAGTCATGCATTCAGTGAACTCGGGACTCAATGCACCCACATGAATCAAGCCCTCGATCCGCACGAATTCCTCAATCCGGAGAATCTCTTGCCCACAGCGCCTCATGATTGGTAGGGGACGTCCATCAACCATGACTGATCCACACTCGGCTTTACTGGGTCAGCGTGTTGGCTTGCCCACCGTCAGGGTGACCGGCTTCCCGCGAAGCTCGGCGATCTTCAGGGGCGAATCTAAGGCAAAATTCCCATCCGCGGCGGTGATCTTGAAGAAGTCGCCAAGGGCTGTCCCGACCGGCACAGGAAAAACCGCGGGACCGCCGGCATCGCTGCCTGCGGCGCGCGCGCGCGTTAGAACTTGGATGTAGGCCTCTTCGGACTTGCCGGGGGCCACGCGGACAGCCGCGAGGAGCACTTCGCCTTCGCGGGGACCGTCCACCGGCGGGTCCGCGGTCGTCACGTGGTTGTGGGAATCCTCGGTGTCCACCGAAACACTCGCCTTGACGGGCACTTGGATCCTCAGCACGGAGACCGCCATGTATTCGCCCGTGATGACTTCCTCAATGGAAAGCTTGAACCGGTCCTGCGGGATTGTCTCCCCGCGTTCGCAACCCCCCAACACAACGGCCAAAGCCACCGCCAGCAGAAATCTCGGAGTCTTCATGGCTGGCCCAATCTGAGAGCACAATCCCCGGCCATGCTAGAGAAATCGTGCAACGGAACGGCCAAAATGTCGGACGCTGGCCTCGTCTCGTTGTTTTGGGGGTCTCTCAAGGACGGGCAAAGACCCGGAGCTGAAGATGACCCGTCGAATCTTTGCGTTCCGGCCGTGTTTCTGTGCTGCCCCGAGGGGCTGACCATGTATCATCAAGTCATGTCGACGTCCCTCCCGTTCGGTAACCGCCGTGCACCCGTTTATGCCCGCGACGGCAACATCCACGTCAACACCATGGTCGAGAACCCCGACGACCCCGCCACGATGGCCCGCATGCAGCAGGCCCTCGACAAGCTCTTCAACGGCGTCCTCGCCATGGGCGGCGTCATCACCGGCGAGCACGGCATTGGCCTGGCCAAAAAACGCTGGTGGCCCCAAGCCGTCGACGCCGGCAGCCACGAACTCCACCGCCGCATCAAGCAAGTCCTCGACCCGCGTGATCTGCTGAATCCGGGGAAGTTTTTGTAGTTTGCGACTGCGGCTCGGGTGGAACCTATGAGGATTCTCCTCGCATTTGTTCTCGGGCTCGCGTCGGTGGTGGCTGCGGAGGTTCAGACCTCCGGCCTGTGGGGGGTGGACGGTGAGGCTTGGGATCCAGCGGGGCGGTTGCCGGATTTCAGCCGGGCTGGCTACGCGGCTGGGCTCAGGCCGATCCCCAGGTATCCGGTTTTGACCAATGTCAGGGACCACGGCGCCACGGGTGATGGGGTGACGGATGACACGGCGGCGTTCCAGCGGGCGATCGGCGAGGTTCCCGAGGGTGGCGCTATCCTTGTGCCAGCGGGGCGGTATGTTATCACCGATGTGCTGAGGATTGACCGCCGCGGAGTGGTTCTGCGGGGTGAGGGCGCAGAGCGGTCGGTCCTCGTGTTTCCGAAGCCGCTTTCCGAGATTCATCCCTTGGACAATGTGGATAAGGTGAAAACCGCCTACTCGTTCACCGGAGGTTTTATTTCGCTTGTTGGCAAGGATCAGGGGACAAGCATCAGTGCGGTGGTGGGGCCGGCCAAGCGCGGGGATTCAAGGCTCACTCTCGCCTCCGCTGGCTCCCTCAAGGCCGGGGACTGGATTCGCTTGGTCATGCGTAATCCACCGGACCACTCCCTGTTGCGGCATATTCATGCGGATTTATTGGATCCGGGTGACGATACGCCGAATCTGCGTTCCCCGGTGGTGGACTGGGCCGCCCGCGTTGCCTCGGTGGGAGGGGCGCTTGTCACGCTGGACCGCCCCCTGCGTCTGGACGTGAGGCTGGAATGGAAACCGGAGATTCTGGCGCTTGCACCCACGCTTGCGGAGAGCGGCATCGAGGATCTGGGCTTGGAGTTTCCCGGCGAGCCGAAACGCCCGCATCTGCAGGAGGTCGGTTTCAACGCGATACATGTCAGCGGTGCGGTCAACTGCTGGATCCGCAACGTCACGATCACCGATGCCGACAACGGAGTCATCCTGGCCGGAAGTCGGTTTTGCACCGTGGAGGGGTTCACCGCCCTCGCTGCACGGCGCCGCGGTGTGACCGGCCACCACGCCCTCTGGGCCACGGGCAAAACGCAGGATGCGCTCTTCACCAGGTTCCGACTCGGGACCACCTACGTCCACGACCTGGCGGTCGAAGGTTTGGCCAACGGGAACGTCTTCACCAAGGGGTCGGGGGTGGCGGTGAATTGCGACCACCACCGCAATGCTCCTTACGAGAACCTCTTCACGGACTTTGATGCGGGCGACCCCCGCCGCCTGTTTCAAAGCAGCGGGCGGGAAGATCGCGGGCCGCACAGCGGCGCGCGCACGACGTTCTGGTGCATCCGCGGCCAGGGCGCATTCCCGGTGCTGCCTCCGGCCGGCGAATGGCCTTTGCTCAACGTGATCGGATTCGGCGACTATCCACCCTCGCGTGAGGCCGACGGTCCGTGGGTCGAGGCCGGGGACGGTCGGCTCGCGCCTTCCAACCTTTGGGAGGCGCAGGTCCGGCTGCGCAATCCACGGGGGTGAGCGATGGCCTGCGGCCGGCCGCGTCTTCGGGGACACGACGTATCTCATCGTCGCGGATCGCGGCCGCATGGCCGTCTCGCTCCTCACGGGCGTCTCGGATTCATTCGGCAACGGCATCGTGGTCCCGGGAACGGCCGTCGTCATGAACAACCGCCGCGTCGGAAAAGCGCGTGCCCGTGCTCGAGGGGCGGCGCATCTCTAGCCGACCCGAGCGCCCGCAGCAGATGAAAGCGCTCCGGTCCGGCTTTCCTCGCCGGCCGGGGTCGTTGGAGGTTTGCGCCACCGGGGACGGTCCGTCACACTGGATTCACCTCATGCCCCTGCACTCCAAAAGTTCCCTGCGCGGCGACCTCACTGACGAGATCTTTGGATCGCCCGCATCTGCCGGGGTGTTGCCGAAATACAAGTTTCCAGCGGGCGAGCAACCGGCGCGGGAGATTTACCAGTTGGTCCATGACGAGTTGATGCTCGACGGTAACGCGCGCCAGAATCTGGCGACGTTCTGCCAGACTTGGGAGGAGCCGGAGGTGCATCGGTTGATGGACGAGTGCCTCGACAAAAACATGGTCGACAAGGACGAGTATCCGCAGACGGCGGCTCTCGAGGAGCGTTGCGTGCACATGCTGGCCGACCTGTGGAATTCGCCGGCGGCGGCGGACACCATCGGGTGCTCGACAACAGGGTCAAGCGAAGCCGCGATGCTGGGCGGGATGGCCATGAAATGGCGCTGGCGGGCCCGGCGGCGCGCCGACCTGAAGTCCGCCGACAAGCCCAACATGGTGTGCGGACCGGTGCAGATTTGCTGGGAGAAATTCGCGCGTTACTGGGACGTCGAGCTGCGTCAAATCCCCATGTCCCGGGACCGGCTCATCATGTCGCCGGAGGAAGTCGTGAAACGTTGCGATGAGAACACCATCGGCGTGGTGCCGACGCTGGGTGTGACTTTCACCGGCGACTTCGAGCCGGTTGCGGCGGTGGCCCGGGCGCTCGACGAGGTGCAGGCGGCGCAGGGACTCGACATTCCCATCCACGTGGACGGGGCCAGCGGCGCCTTCCTCGCCCCCTTCTGCGCCCCGGAACTGGTCTGGGACTTCCGCCTCCCGCGCGTCAAATCCATCAACGCCTCCGGCCACAAGTTCGGCCTGGCCCCGCTGGGGGCGGGCTGGGTGGTCTGGCGGGAGAAGGCGGACTTGTCCGAGGAGCTGATTTTCAAGGTGAACTACCTCGGGGGCAACATGCCGACGTTTGCCCTGAATTTTTCGCGTCCGGGCGGTCAAATCGTCGCGCAGTATTACAATTTCCTCCGCCTCGGCCGCGAGGGCTACCGCAAGATCCATCAGGCCTGCTACGACACCGCGAAGTTTTTCGCGGGCGAGCTTACCAGGCTCGGTCCGTTCGAGGTGATTTACGGCGGCGACCCGCAGCGGGGGATTCCGTGTGTGAGTTGGAAACTGAGGCACGGCGCCACGGTGCCTTACACGCTCTACGATCTGGCCGATCGCCTGCGGGTGCGTGGTTGGCAGGTGCCGGCTTACAGCCTGCCGCCGGACCGCGAGGATCTGGTCGTGCAGCGCATTCTCGTGCGCAACGGGGTGACGCGGGACCTGGTGTCGCTGTTGCTCGGGGACTTCCAGCAAGCGGTTGCCTATCTCGATGAGCACCCGGTGGCCAAGCCGCTGACCGCAGACGAGGCCACCGCCTACCACCATTGAGGCCGGGAGGAAGCTCAACCTCGCTGCCGGCTGAACTGCCTGCGGCCCGGCACGAGCGCGAGGACGGTGAAGTAAAACCTCGCTGCCGGGATTCAACTTGCTTCGGCCACCACCCGCGCCTTGGATGAGGCATGAGGATCAGCATCCGTGCCGTGGTTTTGTTGTGCGGCCTCTGCCTAGCGGCCAACGTATCGAGCCGGCCGGCCTCGTTGATTGACGAATCGATTTTGGAGGCCGTTCGCGTGGTGGATGATCCCGACGGTTATGTCAACGTGCGCTCGGGTCCGAGCCGGACGAGCAAGATCGTGGCCAAGGTTTCGTCAGGGGGTGTGGTGGTTGTCGAGGCGGCGCTGGAGGGGGAATGGGCGAGATTGACGTCTGATCAGGAGGGTGAGCCGCCGCGCTATGCGCATGCGAGCCGGCTGACGCCGATCACCTCGTGGAGGCAGGCGGCCGCGACCCAGGGTGACGAAGGGAAGGAGGCGGTCTTCCACCACGAGGGTTTTGAGGTGCAGGTAAGCCGCGTTCCATTCGAAGAGTCCGGTCGCGCCATCACCCGTGATGAGCATGGCCTCCAGCTCGTGGACGGGACGCGGCCATGGGGCCGGGATGGTGGTCTCCCTGAAGAGTCCTTGGTGCTGACGGTGAAGAACGATGGCCGGAAGGTGGACATTCCCGAGGCGGCGACCCGGGATCTGTTCGAGCCGAATCTGGATTCGATGGTTGTTCTCACGCCTTCCGATCCGAGCGAACATGCTCTGGTGCTGATGGCCAACAGCGACGGGGCCGGCGCCTATTGCGTGATCTGGGCGTTCGAGAAGGGCCGGTATCGCGGCCGCGTGGTCTACAATCCGTTTTGAGGTCTTCGGGCCATCCCGGCGAGGGCGGGGCGCAGGGTGCAGACAAAAGCTTGATGGGGAGGTTTCCGGCCGTTAGTCACACGCGATGCATGCAGGCCTGCTGACGGGTGTATCTGACCGCCGCACTCGCGCCGGCGGCCAGCTGGGTGAAAGATCAGTTGCCGGCGATTTTCGTCGTTGGTTTTCTGCCCATGTTTTTGGTCGCGATGTCCTCCGTGGCCGACCGAGCCATGGGGGCGCTGCGTCATGACTGAACCATTTACCATTTCCGGGTTGTGAGAGTGCTTGATGCGATCGGTCCGATCGTGCTGCTCATCGCGCTGGGGGCCGGGCTTGCGCGGGTTCGTTTTCTCGGGGCGGCCTTTTCGGCGGACCTCAACAAGCTGGCTTTCTGGGTGGCGTTGCCGGCGCTGGTCTTCCGGGCTGCCGCGACGGCCTCGGCTCCGGCCGACCGCACGTTTGCCCTCTTCGGACTGCTGGCGGCCGGCACCATCGTGATCTGCCTGCTTGGCTTTGCGGTCGCAGCGTTAGCCGGCCTGCCGCAAACCTCCCGCGGGACCTTCGCCCAAGCGGTTTTCCGGGGAAATCTGGCGCTGGTCGGAATTCCCGTGCTCAGCTTCGGGGCGCCGGCGGAGTTGGTTTCGAAGGCGGTCGTCCTGATGACCGCGCTGATGGTCTTCTACAACTTCCTCGCCGTGCTCGTGCTCCACGGAGGGCGCGGAGGTTTTCGCGAGACGATGCTTTCCATCGCGGGCAACCCGCTGCTCCTGGCGGGGCTCCTGGGGTTGTTCTGGGGCGCGGCCGGGTGGCCGCTGCCAACCATGGTCGACCGCACGCTGGCCGCGCTGG
>JBGSSV010000149.1:0-2261 GCA_041736875.1 Chthoniobacterales bacterium
TGTATCAATCCGCACGATTTGGAACTGGCACAACCGCCTGTCCGCCAACCCCTCCTGACTTGCTGCAAAAATGATGAAAAAACTGATGCAAAATTCCAAAGCTGCAGCTGCTGCAAATAATATACACACCCACCCCCCTAAAGGGGGTGGTGTTATATTTGCAGCTTGCAGCACGCGCGAGGACGGAGGTCTCACGACCAAGACTCAAGTGCGCGAGTCACGTAACACCTCAGACCCGTCCGTGGCCGCGGAGATGGCGGATGGCGGATCGCATCCCGCCGCGCGCACGCCCCGCATTTCGCCGCAAACGCCCCTCCCGTGCGTCGAGCCGTCCCGGAGGTATTCCGACGCCCGCGACGCCACCTACGCCCGCGAATACGAAGCCTGGGTGGCGGCCATGTCGCCCGACGAACGCGCCCAGCTCACCGCCCTCAATCTCGACAAACCAATGCTCGACCACGACCGCGCTTCGGGCACCGGCTTCGAGGAGGACATGGCGGAGTCCAACCTAGCGTCCTACGAGCCCGACATGGCCGACCTGGTCGACGGTGGCGCCGAGGATGGCGATGGGGCGGCGGACAATGAAGTCGTGGCGGAGAAGCACGATTCCTCCCCGGCCGCTATGTCGAGCGAGGGCCTCTGGGACGCCCTGCGCCGTCTCCTGGGCGAAATCCTGGTCATGCCCAACCGCAGCCTGACTGTGGAATGCCTCGCCGTGGTCAGCGGCCTTTCCTACATGGGCGATTCCCTGACCGAGATCGCCCGCCGCCACCGCGTCACCCGTGCCGCCGTGAGCAAGCGCTGCGTGCATCTGACCGAGCGCCTCAGTCTCCCGCCCTCCCGCGCCATGCGTTCGTTGACAGCGCGCAAGTCATATCGCGAGGCCCAGCTTCGCCGCTACGCCAAAGACCAACGCTGCTGACCGATCATCCGATGCATCCCGATTCCATCTCCACGCCTGAACTCGTCGCGCAGGCTGTCGCCTTGCCGACGGGCAAGGTCAAGCTGAGCCCTCTCGGCATGGAGGTGAACGAGGAACTCTCCTTTGATGAATGGAGTGCCCTGGCTCCCCACATCGGATCCGCCCTGCGGTCCATGTCCTTTGTCGTCGGCGACTGGCTCGTCTATGGCCATGACCACTTTAGCGGCGAGCAGGACTTCCCCGGCATGGAAAGCGGCCCCCGCCCCGCCAAACGCGTCCCGCAGAACCGCTACGACCTGGCGGTCAAGGCCACCGACATCGACCTGGCCACCCTCAAGACCTACGTCCACGTCAGCCGCCGCGTCCCGATGTTGTTGCGCAACAACCTTCTCTCCTGGGAGCACCACAAGGCGGTAGCCAAGCTGCGCGGGCCGGAACTGACCCGCTGGCTCGATTTGGCGGAGAGGGGCGACGACCATGGACGCCTCAGCGCCCGCCGTCTCCGCGCCTCCATCACAGCCGGGCGGATTCTGACCCCCGACGAGCTTTCCGTCCCGCCCTCCGAGCAGGGCGTGTCCAACCACATTCCCTCGATCAATCGGCTCTCGGCCTGGTGGCAACAGGCCGGCGGCGCAAAGTGGCTCGGCACCCGCTCCCCCGAGCAGATCGAAGCTCTCCTGCGCGACTTCGAGCCTGTGACGCAGATCCTCGCCGCCCTCCACGACCGCCTTTCCCGTCTGCCCAAACAACAACACCTCCTGCCATGACCGAATTCTTCCTCATCTCCACCACCGTCCTCCTTTTTGCCGCCGTGCTCATGGCCGTGGCCGTGATCATCTTGGGCGAAATCGACGACCGCCGCCGCCACGACCTCACCCAGCTCCGCCGCGAGATCGACGACCTCCGCCGCCACGTCTTCAACCGCCACAATTTATGACCACCGCTCCCGCACTCACACCCGCCCAAGCCGAACAATCTACCGCCCTCGACGCGATCAAGGAACTCCTCGAAGCCCACTTCCGCGAGGCCGAGGACAGCGCCGATGACGACGGCAAGTTCTCCATCGCCTTCAAGGTCACGTTCAACCGTTCCCACACCCCCACCAAGCTGAAGGTGACGTCGCGCATCTCCACCGCCATCACCGACGAGATCGAGACGAGCATTCCCGATGTGAATCAGCCGGAATTGGGGTTGGCCGGCTCCTAGCAGCCTGTCGGACTTGAGGAAACGCTGGGTTCAGGAGCGGTAGGATTTTTCCAAATTTCCGGCCGGGCGATTTCCGCCGATGGCGTCGGGGATGGATGTTGGGGGCTCGGTCGGCGTGCTGGTTGAAGAAAAT